>NZ_AP028967.1:1046250-1358333 GCF_036323535.1 Geobacter sp. 60473 | reverse complement strand
AGGCGGATTTCCTGCTTTTCCTTGCCCGGAAATCGGTTGGTCCGGTCCGCTCATTTGATCTGAACGGCGACGGCAAGGTCGACTATCTCGATGATTACATTTATACGGCCAACTATCTTACGGCCACGGATGAGAAAAAAACACGGAACTAGAGCGTAATCCCCATGGTTCAGCAAAGCCCGTCGTGAGCTGCCCGACGGGCTTTGCTCGTTCGTCAGGATACGGTTTGCCCCCCGACTGAGCTATGGTACTATGAAGGACCGAATCTCCCAAACAAGGAGCCTCTGTGGCCTCACCACGTAAAACTGTCAGAACGAACCGCAGAAAACGGAATTCTTCCCGCGTGCCGCTCATCGGCATGGCTCTGGTCGTCATAGCGGTCATCGCCGCTGTCTTTTTTCTTGATCGCACGTACCGCAAACAACCGGTCGTGCAGCAGACCCCACCTCCCGTGGTGGAGCGTCACAAGCTTCCTCCCCGAGAGCCGGAACAACCAGTTGCCCACGAAGACTACACGGGAGTTATCCACCACCCGGCCGAACCACGGCGCGCGCAGCGTCCAACAGGGCCGGGAACCCTTGCCGTCATCATTGACGACATGGGGAAGGGGCTTCCTGAAGCACGTGCCCTGATGGATATCGGCATTCCACTTACCTTTGCCATCATTCCGGGTCTGCCGAAGGTCAGACGGGTTGCCGAGGAGGCCCGGCAGCGGGGAATCGAGGTAATGGTGCATCTGCCCATGGAGCCTAAGGGATATCCCGAAAGGCGCCTTGAGGCGAACGGTCTCCTCCTCTCTCAGGGCGACGATGAGATTGCCGGCCGGGTAAACGCTTACTTGGACGAGATTCCCCAGGCAGTCGGGGCGAACAATCACATGGGCTCAGGGTTTACCGAGAACCGTCAGAAAATGGCCGTGGTGATGGGGGTGCTGAAGGAAAGGGGGCTGTTCTTTGTGGACAGTAAGACGTCCCCTGTCTCGGTGGGTGATGCCGTGGCGCGGGAAATGGGGGTGCGCACGGCGGTGCGGAATGTCTTCCTCGACAACATCCAGGAATCGGGCTACATCACGAACCAACTCCGTCAGGCCGCTTCGATCGCCCGGAAACGGGGCAATGCCATTGCGATCTGCCACCCGCATCCTGCCACCATCCAGACCCTTGCCGTCGAGTTACCGCGTTTGCGGGATGAAGGGATCACCTTTGTGACGGTGTCGAGGCTGGTCAGGTAGCAGGGGCGTTACGATGAAACAATCTGGGCCGCGATGTGCTGTTTGAGCTTGGTGAGCCCCCGGTAGCTCTCGTCCCGCAGAATTCCCTGGGGATTGTCCCGCGTTACCGGGTGGACAAGGATGAAACGATCGGAGCTTCCGGCGCCGGCGGTGCCCAGAGCTTCGGTCATGAGGGTGTAAAGCCTGCTGCGTTCCCGCCGCAGCAACCCACCTTCGTATTCTCTGAGGGGGTAATTCTTCTTGATCAGGAGCGTGCCGTCGAGACTGAACCGATGGAACTCCACTGCCCCGCCGTTCGACGCCGGCCGGAAGACAAAGGCTGACTCCCTGGACGAATCGCGCATGAGATGAACCGTTGGGGCGTCATCCACCATGCTGACATCCATGTTGTAGATGTTGGTCATGAGCATGGTGAGGAAGCATTCTTCCTCAAAGAACCCTGCCGCGCTGCCGTCGGACACCTCGAAGTAGAACGAGTGACGGCCGTTTCCATCATCGCTCACCGGTTTGCCGCAAAGCAGGCACTGGCTCTTGATCCCTGAAAGCCGTGCGAAAAACTCTTCCTTCTTGCGGCTTTCCTCGGTCTGAAGCCACTTGTGGAAGAGGAGTGAGCGAGGCTCCGTGGCGGCGTTGTACTCATTGATGAGAATCTGGGCCAACTGCGCGAACTGACCGTGGACTTCAGTCCACTTGGCATGGGTCAGAATCGGATAAATTTTCCCGTCGGGGTTGGTATTGAGGCTCTCTACCTTGGGACTCTTGGAGATATACACGTCGAGGCAACGGTAGCCTCGATTGATGGCGTAAGCTTTGAGCAGTGTTTTCTGGTCGTTGAAGGGACCGTCGAACTTGATTCGTTCGTCCACGAGGCAGGGGATGAGGCTGAGGCTTTTGCGGTCGAGCCCCCGCTGTTCGAACAGTGCGAAAATGTTGCGGCAATTCTCCAGACTCGGCATGTCCTTGACCGGGATGATGGCCCGATCTGCCGCGAACAGGGCATTCTGGGTGAGCATGTCCAAGTCGGGCCTCGTGTCGATGATGAGAACCCCGGGGATGCGCGAGGCGGCCAGAAGCCGTGCCAGGACCATGGGCCCACGAATGGAACCTTTAAGGTCGTTGAGGCTGGCGGATGAAGGGATGTAGCCGACTCCGTACTGACCGGTATGGATCAGGTCGCGGGGCGGAGATTCCATGAGCAGGTCGGCCACGCTGCCGGTCAGCCTCTGCCCCTTGATCTCGAACATCCGGTCTACGGTGAAGTGGTTGTCGAAGGAAAAGATGGTAACCGGCAGATTCTCGTTGAGGGCCTTCAGATAAATTGCCAGGTTTGTGGCAAGAGTGGTCTTGCCGACCCCTCCCTTTTCCGAGGAGACAGTGATAACATAAGGGTAATTCTGCATGGGGCACATACTACACTGTCCGCCTGACAACGGTCAACCCGGTTTGACAGGCCGTTGCCCCTGAATTGTATCTATCTGATACTAAATGATTTTACTCGGGGTGCCCGTGGATATCTTTTCTGAAAAACGAATTTTGACCGTGTCCCAACTCACCTCGCTCATTCGCGGAGTGCTCGAGGAAAACTTCGAGCACGTGTGGGTGGAAGGGGAGGTGTCGAATCTCGCCACGCCGGCTTCCGGCCACCTCTACTTCACTCTGAAGGACGGGGCGGCCCAGATCCGCTGCGTCATGTTCAGGGCATCATCCAGGGCACTGAAATTTCGCCCCCGGGACGGGATGGGCCTCATCGTCCGCGGAAGAGTTACGGTGTACGATCAGCGTGGAGAGTACCAACTGCTGGTGGAATACCTTGAGCCCCGCGGCATCGGGGCCTTGCAACTGGCTTTCATGCAGTTGAAGGAACAGTTGGCCCGGGAGGGGCTGTTCGCTGACGAGCACAAGAAGCCCATTCCATCGCTGCCCCAGAAAATCGGAGTGGTCACCTCGGCCACAGGGGCGGCCATTCACGACATTCTTACCGTGTTGAACCGTCGTTTCGCCAACGTGGAGATTCTTATCCGCCCGGTAAAGGTTCAGGGGGAGGGGGCTGCGGAGGAAATCGCCGCGGCAATTGACGACTTCAACCGATACGGCGACATCGACGTGATGATCGTCGGGCGGGGGGGTGGGTCGCTCGAGGATCTATGGGCCTACAACGAGGAAATGGTTGCGCGGGCCATCCATCGCTCGCGCATCCCGGTGATTTCTGCTGTTGGGCACGAAGTGGACTTCACCATTGCTGATTTTGTTGCCGACCTGCGGGCTCCTACGCCGTCGGCAGCGGCCGAACTGGTGGTGAAGAGCAAAGAGGAGCTAGCCGCCCGTCTTGAATTTCTCAGACACCGGCTGGTTCATGGGGAACGGCAGGTCCTGGCCGAGAGGAGAGTCGAGCTCGACAGTCTCAACCGTTCCCTGCGTGATCCGTCCATGCTGGTGGGGCACCTGTCACAGCGGGTCGATGACCTCTCGGCCCGGTTGGAGCGAGGGACAGTGAGCAGCGTCCGACGTCATCGCGGCAGCCTTGATCTGCTGGCCACCAATTTGCGCCTTACCAATCCCGCTGTCAGGCTTGAGCGAGCCCGGGAAAGGGTCATGGCCCTTGCCGGGCGCAACGAGATGCTGCTCCGCCGTTTCCTGGACCACCTCAGAGAGAAAACACTCGTGGCGGCAGCGCGGCTCGATACGCTTTCGCCGCTGGCCACCATGGCACGGGGATACAGTATCGTGCTAAAGCTTCCCGAGCGGTGCCTCGTTACCGACAGCACCCGGCTCGCGCCGGGAGACCGGGTTGAGTTGCGCCTTCGCCGCGGCCGGGCCGGCTGTTGCGTGGAATCCAGCAGCGACACGTGACAAACCTTGACTCACCCTGTCCGGGCGCTATAATGACCCCTTCATTTTCATATACGGGATAAATCTATGGCTGTTGAAAAATTTGAAACCGCGCTGAAAAAGCTGGAAGACGTGGTCAGGAAGCTGGAGGGGGGAGATCTTTCCCTCGACGATTCGCTCAAGGCATTCGAAGAGGGGGTCAAGATGGCCTCTTTCTGCACGAAGAAACTGGACGAGGCGGAGAAGAAGGTTGAACTCCTGCTTAAGAAGAAGGACGGCACGTTCGTGCGCGAGGACTTCCGGCTGGACGATGAATAGTCCGGTTCCGCGCGCATGCACCTTTACGTGAAAGGATGGTCCGATGGATCTGAAAGGTTATCTTAAAGAACGCTGTGACTTGGTGGACGAAGCTCTGGAGCGCCACCTGCCGGCTGAAGACGAGCTCCCGTCTTCGGTGCACCGCGCCATGCGTTATTCGGTATTTGCCGGTGGGAAACGGGTCCGCCCGATCCTGATGCTGGCAGCCTGCGATGCCGTGGGCGGCGATACGGCGCTGGCCCTGCCGGCGGCCTGCGCCATGGAGATGATCCATACCTACTCTCTCATCCATGACGACCTGCCGGCAATGGATGACGATGATTTCCGCCGCGGGCGGCCGACGAACCACAAGGTATTCGGCGAAGCCATTGCCATCCTTGCCGGCGATGCCCTGCTTACCGAGGCGTTCATCCTCGTGAGCTCTCCCTCCTATGCTGCCTCGGTTGGAAGTGATCGGCTCCTGACGGTCATTCACGAG
The DNA here is from genome assembly GCF_036323535.1 of Geobacter sp. 60473. Taxonomy (GTDB): domain Bacteria; phylum Desulfobacterota; class Desulfuromonadia; order Geobacterales; family Geobacteraceae; genus Geobacter; species Geobacter sulfurreducens. Next base: position 1,353,477 of record NZ_AP028967.1, on the reverse strand, counting down.
ATCGCCCTCTGTGCCGGTTCGCGGGGAATGGTCGGCGGGCAGGTGGTCGACATGGAGAGCGAGGGGAACAAGGAGATCGATCTGGCAACGGTCCAGTATATTCACACCCGCAAGACCGGTGCGCTGATCAAGGCCTCCATCAAGGCTGGAGCCGTCCTGGGGGGAGCCGATGCTAGCGCTGTCAGGGCCATGACACGCTATGGCGAAGCCATTGGCCTGGCGTTCCAGATCGCCGACGATATCCTCGATATCGAGGGAACAACCGAGCAGATCGGCAAGGACGCGGGCAGTGATGAAGCTCGGGGGAAAGCCACCTATCCGGCCGTGCTGGGCCTGTCCGAATCCAAGCGGCGCGCCCAGGAGCTTCTCGATCTCGCCATCGAGGCCCTTTCGCCCTTTGACCACCGGGCTGACCCTCTCAGGGAAATTGCCCGGTACATCGTGTCACGGAAATCATGATGTCTCGCATTCTCGACAGGGTAGATTCTCCCTCTGACCTGAAGGGTCTCACTACGGCCGAATTGGGCATCCTTGCAGAGGAAATACGACAGGAAATCATAGCCGTCTGCTCCCGCAACGGCGGTCACCTGGCTCCGAGTCTCGGCGTGGTGGAGCTAACTCTGGCGCTGCATAGGGTCTTCACCTCGCCCGAGGATAAAATCGTCTGGGACGTGGGACACCAGGCCTATGCCCACAAACTCGTGACCGGCCGCCGCGACCGGTTCGCAACCCTGCGCACCCTTGGAGGGATCAGCGGTTTCCTCAAGCGTGCCGAGTCGCTCCACGACGTGTTTGACGCCGGCCATGCCTCCACTTCCATATCCGCAGCCCTGGGGCTTGCGGCGGCTCGCGACCTCGCCGGCAGGAAAAACAAGGTGGTGGCGGTCATCGGCGACGGCTCCATGACCGGCGGTATCGCCTATGAAGGACTCAACCACGCGGGGCACCTGAACCGTGATCTGGTCGTGGTTCTGAACGACAACGAGATGTCCATCGCCGAGAACGTGGGCGCTCTGTCCAATTTTCTGAGCCGCACCGTTACCAGCGAGTTCGTTCATACCCTGAAGAAGGATGTGGAAACCTTTCTCGGGGGGCTCGACCGGATCGGCCGGAACGTCCTCAAGGTGGCCAAACGGGCGGAAGAGTCTCTCAAGGGACTCTTTACGCCGGGAATGCTCTTCGAAGCCTTCGGGTTCGAGTATATCGGCCCCATCGACGGACACGACATCGGCCGCCTCACGGAAACCTTCGAAAAGGTCAAGCGGTTCGATGATGCGGTCCTGATCCACGTTCTGACCAAAAAGGGAAAGGGGTTTGCCCCGGCCGAGGCCAAACCGTCGCTTTTTCACGGGGTCGGCCCCTTTGACCCGGTCAGTGGTGAAATCGCAAAAGGAAAGGGCGGGGCCGCCTCCTACACGGGAGTCTTCGGCCAGGCCCTGACGCGGATTGCCGACGAAGACGAGCGGGTCGTCGCCATCACTGCGGCCATGCCCGACGGCACAGGCCTCGGCTCTTTTTCGGCCCGCCACCCCGGTCGCTTCTTCGATGTGGGGATCGCGGAGCAGCACGGCGTAACCTTTGCCGCCGGCCTCGCGGCCGAAGGGTACCGGCCGGTTTTCGCCATCTACTCTTCGTTCCTGCAGCGGTCCTATGACCAGCTCTTCCACGATGTCTGCCTCATGAACCTGCCGGTGACCTTTGCCATTGACCGGTCCGGGGTCGTGGGGAGCGACGGTCCGACCCACCACGGTCTCTTTGACCTGTCCTACCTGCGTACCCTGCCCAACATGGTCATTATGGCACCCAAGGATGAAAACGAGCTGCAGCACATGCTCAAGACCGCCATCGACCATAATGGCCCCGCAGCGGTCCGCTATCCCCGCGGCAATGGGCTCGGCGTGCCTCTTGACCAGTCGTTGGTTCCGATCCCCTTGGGCACGTCGGAAGTGCTGCGTGCCGGCAGCGGCACCTGTGTGGTTCTGGCTGTCGGTACCATGGTCGGGCCTGCCCTCGAAGCGGCTAACGCCCTTGAAGGTGAGGGGATTGACCTGACTGTGGTCAACGTCCGGTTTGTGAAACCCCTCGACCGGGAGCTTGTCCTGTCGTACGTCGGCCGGGCCGGAACGCTGGTGACTATTGAGGAAAACGTCCTTCAAGGGGGCTTTGGTTCAGCCGTGCTCGAACTGCTTGCCGATGAAGGAGTAGACGGCGTTGCCGTGCACCGGTTCGGCTACCCCGACCGGTATGTGGAGCAGGGTGAACAGCATGAACTGCGGTCACGCTACGGCCTCGATGCCGAGGGGATTGCCGGACGGATCAGGACGTTGTCCGCGCGCTAGATGCGGATCAATTTCTCCTGCCGGGAACAACGGTTGGGCTGACCATGCGCTTAGGGCCACCATCTATGGGGGCAGCCGATGAAATACGTAGATCTCGTCAAATCTCTGGAAATATTCGGATTGTCAGACCGGGTGACGCTGCGGGAGATCAAGGCCCGCCACCGGGAACTCGTGCGGCGCCATCATCCCGACACCGGAGAAGAGGGCGACCCGGAGCGAATCCGGCTCATCAACGGAGCCTATGCCCTGCTTCGAGAGTACGCTGACGGTTATCGCCTCTCCTTCTCCGAACAGGAGTTCTACGAGCAAAACCCTGATGAGCGGTTACGGATGCAGTTTGAAGATGCTCCTCTCTGGGGTATGCGTTGAACGCCGTCCTGAAACACCCTCTGTTGTTTACCCTTCCTCTGCTCCTCGGCGGTCTCGTGGTCGCCGTCCCGCCGGCAACCGGCGCCGACCCGGTCGCCCGGAACAACTACGGTGCGCAGCCCCTTGAACGCGGCGAGATGGAAAAGGGCATAGAGCAGCTGGAGCAGGCATTCTCTCTGTTTTCCCTGGACCCGGCGCTGAGGGATAACCTTGCCGCGGCCCACGCCCTTCTCGGGAGGAAGTTGCTGGAGATCAAATCCTACGAAGATGCGGCAAGGCATTTTGGACGCGCCAGCGAACTCTATCCCGACGAACCCCGTTTTCATCTTTTGAGAGGGATCGCCTTTTCTCTGGCCAAGTATGGAGAAATGGCCCGTTACGAGCTTGCCCTAGCCCGGTCCCTCGGCGGAGACACGGCCGAAGGCCTTTATTTCCTAGGGAAGACATATTATGACGCGGGTGAGACCGACCAGGCCATGGCCCTCTGGGAGAAGGCCGCTAACCTTGCTCCTTCCGAATCCTTTCTAGCCGGACTGCTGGAAAAGGTGCGGCGTGAGCAGTCGGTCGAGGAGCGGATGGAGCGGGGGCATAGTTCGCGCTTCATTGTTTCGTACGACAGTGGGACAAAGACCGACAGCGCCCTGGCCATTCTTGACCTGCTTGAAGAGTTCTATAATTCGGTCGGTACCGATTTAGGGTACTTCCCCGCCTCACGAATCCCGGTCATACTCTACACTCGCCAGGACTACCGGGAGGTCACCCGGTCGCCCCACTGGTCAGGCGGGTTGTATGACGGCAAAATCCGCCTCCCTGTCGGCGGCATAACAGAGATCACGCCGGATATCAGGGCAACTCTGCGCCATGAATATGTCCACGCCGTTGTCATCGACCTGACTCGTGGTAATTGCCCCACCTGGTTGAACGAGGGGATTGCCGAAATCCAGGGGCGCCTGGAGTACAATCCCCCTCTCGGCGAGTTGGAAAAAGCGGCTAAACGTGGAGAGTTTTTGCCGTTAAAACGCCTTGAAGGATCATTCGCCGGGCTCGAAGGAGGCGAGGTTCGTCTTGCCTATGAGCAAAGCTACTCCCTCGTCGATTTTATCGTTTCCGCCCATGGATGGCACCGGCTTCGGATGGTCCTCGAAGATCTGGGAAGCGGTCTGTCGCTTGGCGAGGCAATGAACCGGGCGTTCGCCGATGTGGGACTCGATTATGACGGCCTGTTCGGCCAATGGCGCGATCATGTACTGAGAGAGGTGGGTGGCGGAGGCACGCCGGAACGATAATCCGGATTCCGGAAGAATAGAAAACGGCCTGCAAAAGCAGGCCGTTTTCTATTGCGGATCAGAGTTGATCAGTTTGCGTTGACAAAGGTTTTGAGGTTTGCAAGATCCGAAGCGGTGAGTGTAATACCCTTGTGACCCGAAACGCCGGCGGTGAACTTTCCGTCAATCTTTGTTCCGGCCCGGGAGAGGTTCGGAGCACTGCCGGAGGCGTCATAGGTGCCCAGGCGATGACACGATGCGCACCGGCTGTCGTAAACGGTCTTGCCCGGGTCGACAGTGGGTGTCGGAGTCGGAGTAGGTGTCGGAGTCGGAGTAGGTGTCGGAGTCGGAGTAGGTGTCGGAGTCGGAGTAGGCGTCGGGGCGACAATCGATGCCAGTGAGGTGGCTATCGCCTGGATTTCAGCGGAAGTGAGGGTTGAAAGGAACCCCATGCCGCCACGATTGCCGGAGATTGCCGATTGGATGGCCGATACAGTCTTGGTCTGGATGTCGGAATTCGTGAGCGAACCATGGCATGCCTGACAGTTATTCCCGTAGAGTGCCGACCCGTTGGGAGTAGGAGTAGGAGTAGGAGTAGGAGCCACTGCCAAGACGTCAACGATTGCCTGCAACTGAGCTGAGGTCAGCGAGGAGAGGAACCCCATGCCGCCGGCGTTCGCGCTCACGGCACTCTGGAGACGCGCAAGCGTGGTCCCTTTTTTCTCAGATGTGGCCAAAGCGCCATGGCAGGCCGCGCAGTTGGCTGCGTACAATCCTTGTCCGTCTGTTGCCGGGGTCGGGGGTGCCGGCATGTTGCCCATGGTGAAGGTCCCGCCGTTAATGTTCATCAGGGGAGCACTGAAGATCGGCGCATTTGTGGCTCTGTTGGCGACTACCATGGTGCCGGCACCGATTTGAACGCGGATCACGTCCAGAACGGCGTCGAGACCGGTGTGGTTGGCCGTGAAGGGAGCGGTGATCGGGTGTACGTTGGCCCCGTATTGGTCAAGCAGTGGTTTGAGTTGGGTGCGCAGGGCAGCTACGGTAGCAGGCAGGTTAGCGCTAATGGTTTCGAGCATTGCGGGGGAGGGGGATGCATAGACTGCTGCAGCCGGATCACTTACACCGGCGGCGCTGGCCAGTGCCGCATTGGACAGGGGGTTGATGTTTGCGGTGCCGGGGCCGGACGCAAACGAGCAGATGGTTACTGCAGTGCCGCCTGACGTGCCGTCAGCTTTCAATATGTACGGCGGCGTCAAACCGGTAACATCAATAGTGAACGAGCCGTCTGTGGCGGAAGTGGCTGTTTTTTCCACTGACGGCGACGAAGAATCCTTGAGCCGGATCGTTCCCACAAGGGGGGCTCCGGTGGCTGCCACCCCTGATACTGCTGCGGCAGTCGGCGTACCCGTTGACGTTGCAGCAGTAGAACCACCGCCTCCGCCGCCACAGCCGGCCAATGTCATAAGTGCCGTGATCATGAGCATGATCAGGCCGGTGAAGGTTTTACGGGGCAGCATGCCCTGTTGTGTCTGGAGCGAAATTAGCCCTTTACGTGCGGTCATTAAGTTTCCTCCCTGAGTGCGTGGTAGTGTACCGGACCAGAACGATCCGGCAGCCCGGGCACAAAAAAGCCGGGGCCTGATATCGTTCAGATATTTCGGCGACCCGGCTGTCTCAGGGAGACCCTTAGGCTTTCCGCCCCATCCTCGCGGATGGTTTAGTATTGTCGTGTATCTGTTTTGTTTGGTGAATTGCTGACTATAGAACTAACAAACCCAGTATCTGGATGTCAATACAAAATGTTTTGCGGATGTTACAATTTTGAAATGCATAATTATAATAGCATGTTATACGTCGTAAATTTAGTTTCGCTTTGCCGGAGACAACTCGAAGTTTTTCTCTATGGCAACAAAAAAACCGGTCATCCGAAGGGTAACCGGCTTCGCGTCTAATTGTTTTTGCGAGCTGTGCTAGCCCTTGTGGCAGAGCTTGCATTTTGTGGGTCCGGCGCCCCGCACTTCGTGGCACCCCTTGCAGGTCTTGTGGGCGTAGTCCTTGCCGAAATTTTTTCTTTTGCCGGGGGTTTTCTCGTGACAGCTCCTGCATTCCCTTACAAATTCAGAGTGTCGTTTGTGGGTGAAGGTGACGGCACCGTTTTTGGACGAGAACAGGATAACATCAGCTGCAAGGCCGACAGAGGCGGTTAGAATCATGGCAGCGAAGAAAATGACCGTTCGTTTCATGGCACCGTTCCTCAATCGCGGAATAACCGGAGAGCATATTGCCTGGTCATGCCCCCGGCGGAAGTATTGACACCTTTCTTCCCTCGATCCTGAGGCGTCCTTCGGCAAAAAGCCGGATAGCCTCGGGATAGGCCCGGTGCTCTTCTCCCTGGATACGGGCCGAAAGGGAGGCTTCATCGTCATCATCCATGACCGGGACGGCTGCCTGGATTATGATCGGTCCTGTATCGGTCCCTTCATCAACAAAGTGGACAGTGCATCCGGAGAACTTGACCCCGTACCTGAGCGCCTGGGCCTGGGCGTGGAGCCCGGGAAAGGCGGGCAGAAGGGCGGGATGGATATTCATGACCGCATTAGGGAAGGCGTCAAGCAACACCGGGGTGACGATGCGCATGAAGCCAGCCAGGACGACGAGTTGCACCCCGTGGGCGCGCAGGGTTTCCACCAGGGCCGCATCGTAGGATTCACGGCCGCCGTGGGTCCTGTGGTCGATATGGATGGCGGGTACGCCGTGTTTTCTAGCGCGTTCCAGACCGAAGGCATCAGCTTTGTTGCTGATCACGCAGGCAATTTTCGCCGGGAGCGAACCGGCCTCGATCCGATCGATGATTGCCTGGAGGTTCGAGCCATTGCCCGAAACGAGAACACCAACTGCAAGCGGTTGAATCATAGGGGCTCCCATGGTGCCGCGTCCCGTTTATACGAGTTCGACCATCTCGGCGCCGGGCTCGCACTTGGCGATTTCGCCGATGATGAAGGCCTTCTCCTGAAGTCCCGAAAGGCGGATAAGTATCTCGTCGGCCTCGTTTTCGGGTACTGCCAGCACCATGCCGATTCCACAGTTGAACGTGCGGTACATTTCGTCCCGCTCAACGGATCCTGCCTCTTGAAGCAGGGAGAAGAGGGGCGGAAGCGGGCAGCTGTCCAGATGCACCAAAGCCTTGCAGCCGTTGGGCAACACGCGGGGGACGTTTTCCAGCAGGCCGCCGCCGGTAATGTGCGCTATGCCGTTCACGTGGAAGTCCCTCAGCAGGTTGAGAACGGTCTTGACGTAGATTCTGGTGGGGGTAAGCAGGGCGTCGGCCGCGGAGATGCCGAGCCCAGGCAGAATGGAGTCTATGCCGAGCCCCATGGATTCAAAGATAATCTTGCGGGCGAGCGAATAGCCGTTGCTGTGCAGGCCGCTGGAGGCGATGCCCACGAGACGGTTGCCCACCGTGATCGACGATCCGTCGATGATGTTGTCGCGCTCGACCACGCCCACGGTGAACCCGGCAAGGTCGTATTCGCCGGGCTGATAGAAACCGGGCATCTCCGCCGTCTCGCCGCCGATAAGGGCACAGCCGGCCTGGACGCATCCCTCCGAGATCCCTTTGACCACCGCGGCTCCCCGCTGGGGATCCAGTTTGCCCGTGGCGAAATAGTCGAGGAAAAAGAGCGGCTCGGCACCCTGGACGACGATGTCGTTGACGCACATGGCCACCAGGTCGATGCCGACGGTGTCATGCCGGTCGGCCATCATGGCGATCTTGAGCTTGGTGCCGACGCCGTCGGTTCCCGAAACCAGGACGGGGTTGCGGTACTTGTTGGTGTTCAGGGAAAAGAGCCCACCAAAGCCGCCGATGTCTGAGATGACCTCGGGCCTGGAAGTGGCTTTCACGAACGGCTTGATGAGCCCCACAAACGTGTTGCCGGCATCAATGTCGACACCGGCGTCCTTATAGGTAAAACCTCTCTTTGTCACTACGTTTCCTCCCGTTAAAAGAAGTGAAAATTTATCGCATGAACCGGTAAATGTCAAACCCTATCTGGCGCGGTTTGAGGCCCGAAAAAAGGGTTTACAAGGGGGTGTCCTTCGCCTATGATGCGTACGCTCGATGAATACCGCAGATTGCCCGACAATATTGCCCATGACCGAAGGCGACCTGGACGAGGTTCTGCAGATCGAATCCGACTCGTTCCCCCGCCCCTGGACCAGGGATCACTTCGTCGCAGAACTCGCATCCCCCCGTTCTTTCCCCGTTGTTGCCCGGTCACCGGGCGGACTCGTTGCGGGGTATATCTGTCCGACACTCCTTTTCGACGAGGGCGAGATACTCGACGTGGCCGTGCGCCGGGATTTCCGCGGGCAGGGCATAGGTGCGCTGCTGGTGACCCATGCCGTAGCGGAACTCGCCGGGCGAGGCGCCCGGGCCGTTCACCTGGAGGTCCGCGTGTCGAATATTTCCGCCAGGACGCTTTACCGCCGTCTCGGATTTATCGAGACCGGCCGGCGTCCTGGATACTACGAAAATGGCGAGGATGCCGTGCTGATGACCTACTCAATTGACGAAGGAGAGGACTCACCCCATGCAGTTTAAGGCGATGATCATCTCGAACCACGAGGTTTCTCCCGGCTACTTCCGCATGAGAATGTCCGCGCCTTCCGCGTTGGCTGATGCCAGACCGGGACAGTTCATCATGGTGCGGGTCCGGGACGCTATCGATCCCCTGTTGCGTCGTCCCTTCGGCATCTTCGACGTGGGTACCGTGGCCTCCGAGTTCTCCGGCTGCGGCCCGCAGACCTACGTGGAAATGCTGTACAAGGTGGTGGGGAAGGGGACCGCAACACTTTCTACCTATCACCATGGCGACCACGTGGACCTTCTGGCCCCTCTCGGCACCGGCTTCGACCTGGGCGACCCGGACGAAGAGAAAATTCTCGTGGGCGGGGGCATCGGCATCGCCCCGCTTTACTATCTGGCCAAAAAGCTGGTGGAGCGCTCGCGGGTCCGTTTCTTCCTGGGGGGCAGGACCCGGGACGACATCCTTTGCGTGACCGAATTCGAGCGGCTTGGTGTGGAAACCTACGTTGCGACCGACGACGGCACCCTCGGCGACCGGGGCTTCGTGACGGACGTCATGGAGCGTCACATCCGGGGCGCGGCGGGCAAGAGAACCATCTATGCCTGCGGCCCCATGCCCATGCTTCAGGCCGTGGCCGGTATCGCCGAGCGAACCGGCGTCCCCTGTCAGGTTTCTCTTGAGGCCTATATGGCGTGCGGCATGGGGGCGTGCCTTGGTTGCGTGGTGAAGGGGAGGGAGCATTCAGACGAGTCGCCGGACTACCGTTGCGTGTGCAAGGATGGCCCGGTTTTCGCCTTTGATCAGTTGAAATGGGTATAGCGCCCCGGAGCGAGGAGCACTAATGCAGAAACCTGACCTTTCCGTTGAGATTGCTGGTATAACGCTGAGAAACCCGATCATGACCGCCTCGGGCACCTTCGGCTACGGCGAGGAGTTCTCGGAGTACGTGAACCTGGAGGCCATCGGCGCCATCATCACCAAGGGGCTGTCCCTGAAGCCCAAGGCCGGCAATCCGACCCCGCGCATCGTTGAAACCACCGGCGGAATGCTGAACGCCATTGGTCTGCAGAATGTGGGCATTGATACCTTTGTCGAGAAAAAGGTGCCGTTTCTTCGCACGGTTGCCACGCCGGTTATCGTCAATTTCTTCGGGAACACCCTCGAAGAATATGCCGAGCTCGCCGAGCGCCTGGACCGGATCCCCGAAGTGGCCGCCGTGGAGATCAACATTTCCTGCCCGAACGTCAAACATGGCGGGATCGTTTTCGGCACAGACCCCAAAGCCGCCTATTCGGTGGTAAAGGCAGTGCGGGAGGCCACCATCAAGCCGGTGATCGTCAAGCTGTCGCCCAATGTGACAGATATTGTGGAGATGGCCTGGGCCTGTGCCGATGCGGAAGCCGACGCCCTTTCCCTCATTAATACCCTCACCGGCATGGCCATTGATCTGGATAAGCGTCGTCCAATCCTGGCCAACGTGACCGGCGGCCTCTCCGGACCGGCGGTGAAGCCGATCGCACTACGCATGGTCTGGCAGGTTGCCAGGGCGGTGAAGATTCCGGTTGTCGGTATCGGGGGCATCATGACCGGCATTGATGCACTGGAGTTTATGCTTGCCGGCGCAACGGCCGTACAGGTTGGCACCGCCAACTTCCTGGATCCGGGCGCCGCGGGTCGGATTGCCGAGGAAATGGAGCGATACCTGGCGAATAACGGTATCGCCGATGTTAAGGAGATGATCGGCGCCCTGGAGGTCTAACTCCGGCTGTCAGCACGCATGCCGATGCCAGAGGCGGGGACCGGTGTCTCCGCCTCTGTCCGTTTGCGGGAGGAGCAGAACGTATGGAAACCTGGCGGCGGCTGCTCGCCGATGCAGTCACCACAGCCGATGAGATTGCCGAGCGGTTCGGGGTCGATGCCGGGCAGTTCGCGCCGGTTATCCGCCGCTATCCGATGCGGATCACTCCCGGCTACCTGCGTCTTATGGAAGCGCCGGGAGATCCGATCTGGCGGCAATGCATTCCCGATCCGGCCGAACTGTGCGACGACCAGCAGGCCGACCCCCTGCACGAAGAGCGTCTCTCGCCGGTGCCGGGGCTCATCCATCGTTATCCTGATCGCGTCGTGTGGGTTGTGTCGGGGGAGTGCGCGGTCTACTGCCGTTTCTGCATGCGGAAGCGACAGGTGGGGTGTATGACCTCCCGCCACTGTGAAGATCCTTTCGGCGAACCGCTGCGCTACATTGCCGAAACGCCGGCGATTCGCGACGTGATCCTGTCGGGAGGGGATCCGCTTCTACTGGACGATGAGCAGTTGGAGGAAATCCTTGCCCGCCTGGCTGCCATTCCCCACGTGGAAATGGTCCGGATCGGTACCCGAACCCCCGTGACGCTGCCCGAGCGGATTACGGCCAAGCTCTGTCGCATGCTCAAGCGGTACCATCCCCTCTATGTGAACACCCACTTCAATCATCCCCGCGAGATCACCGCCGAGGCGGCCAAGGCCTGTGCGCGGCTTGCCGACGCAGGCATCCCCCTGGGCAACCAGTCCGTGCTCCTGGCCGGCGTCAATGACGACCCGGTAGTGATGACACGGCTCATGCAGCGGCTTCTTTCCATCCGGGTCCGCCCTTACTACATTCATCAGATGGACCTTGTCCGGGGCACAGGACACTTCCGGACGCCGGTGACAACCGGGCTGGAGATTCTCTCGGCATTGCGGGGAAACACGTCGGGCATGGCCACCCCCCACTACGTAATAGACGCACCAGGGGGAAAGGGGAAGATCCCGTTGCTTCCAGACTGTGTAAGCCGCCGGGGTGACCTGTGGCTGTTACGCACCTACACGGGGGAAACCATCGAATACCGTGATGTGGGGCAGCCGGCTACAGTTCTTCCGGGGTGAAGGCGACTACGTCGTCAATGGAATCAAGATTGAGGAGCAGCATCACCAGGCGGTCAATGCCGACGGCGATGCCGGCGGTGGGCGGCAGGTGGCGGAGTTCCGCGAGAAAGGGCTCGGGCAGGGGAATGGCGCTTTTGCCGTGAGACTCCCTGAACAGCTTCTCCTGTTCGAAGCGGCTTCTCTGCTCAACGGGGTCGGTCAGCTCCGAAAAGGCGTTGGCGAGCTCGATTCCCGCGATGTACAACTCGAAGCGCTCGGCACGGGACGGCTCATCCTGTTTCAGGCGGGCGAGGGCTCCGCGGTCGGCGGGATAATCGCAGATGAAGGTTGGGGTCGTGAAGCCGAGGCGCGGCTCTATGTCGTTAACCATGCACTCGTCGAAGGTGTCGTTGGCCAGGGCCTCCTCCATGGTGCGGTCGCAGTAGCGTTCAAAGGTCTCTGCCACGGAGAGGCGCTGCCACGGGGCTCCCAGACGGATGTTTCTCCCCTTGACGTTCAGCACTTCCCCCATGCCGAGGGCTGCAGCCACGGCGCCGACGAGTTCCTCGCACTCATTCATGAGCCCACGATAGTCTGTTCCGGCCCGATACCATTCGAGCATAGTGAACTCGGGCAGGTGCATGTTTCCCCGTTCGCCATCGCGCCAGCACCGCGAAATCTGGAAAACTTTCTCGTAGCCCGCTGCCACCAGCCGTTTCATGCACAGTTCGGGCGAAGTCTGAAGGAACCATGGACCGGAAGGCACCGGATCGATGTGGGACTCGGGCGCAGGTGCCGGAATGCGAAGGGGGGTCTCGACTTCGAGATACCCCCCTTCAACAAAAAACCGTCTGATTTCTGAAAGGATGCGGGCCCTGGCCCAGAGCGCGGAGCGCCTGCGGGCCAGGTTCCAGTTACCCGTCATGGAGCCTATCCTTTGACCCGTGTTGAATATTCACCGGAACGGGTATCGATGACAATCATCTCGCCCTCCTCGATGAACGGGGGAACGCGGAGGATGTAGCCCGTCTCAACGGTTGCGGGCTTGGAATCGCTGCCCGAGGTGTCGCCCTTGACCCACGGATCGGTCTGGACAACCCGGAGATTGACGAAGTTGGGAAGCGTTACGCCGATGGCTTTCTCGCCGAAGAGAAGGATATCCACTTCAAGATTGTCGATGAGGAAGTTTTTTGCATCGCCAACGGCATCTTCGTCCATCTGAACCTGCTCGAAAGTCTGGTTGTCCATGAAAGTGTAGTGGGTGTCTTCCTTGTACAGGTACTGCATCCGGCGCTCTTCGAGGCGTGCCGGCTCGAAGGTTTCCCCGGAGCGGTAGGTGCGGTCGAGAATGACGCCGGTAATCATGTTCCGCATCTTGGTGCGGTAGAGGGCCTGGCCCTTGCCCGGCTTGGAGAATTCGAACGCAATGACCAAGTAGGGGGCTCCGTCGAGGGTAAGCTTGAGCCCCTTTTTCAGATCGGCGACAGTGTACATAGATACTATCCTCTTTTCGTGGTGGGTATGTATTCCGAAATGGTACTTTTTATCTTAAAATCCAACGGTTGTTAAGAAAAAAATACAGTGTCCGGCACCGGCCCATCGATTTTGAGCATTGATTCCCGTGATGAGTACGGACGGAACAGATAGCGACAGGGCGGGAGAGGGAGCTCTGTTATCCGACGCCTGGGATACCACCGTGGCAGGAGGTCATCGGGGAGACGGCGCAATGAAGGGTGAGCTGACACGTGAGGGGGCCTGACGCCCCCCGGGGCGGGCTGTTGCTATTTGGCGCGATAGGTTATGCGACCACGTGTGAGGTCGTAGGGTGAAAGCTCTACCGTGACCTTGTCGCCCGGAAGTATCTTGATAAAGTACTTGCGCATCTTTCCCGAAATGTGGGCAAGCACCACGTGTCCGTTTTCGAGCTCTACCCTGAACATGGCATTCGGGAGGGGTTCGATGACGGTGCCTTCTACTTCAATTGCTTCTTCTTTGCTCATGGGGTGACCACTGCTCCTTGGCGCGGATGATAGATTCGTTTCAAACTTTGTTAAAGTACCCGCAGCTGCATTAAAATGCAAGCCGTTTTTCAAGCCGGTGCAGGCTTTACGGCATCGTCAACCAGCCGGAAAGCCGATTCGAAGCCCTGTCCGGATTTGCTGCCGAAATGGTGCTGGCGAGGTGGCCTTGCGTCGGATTATCACCTTTACTTCAATGGGGCAGGCGTATTATGCTCAATGCGTCATCACGAGATCCTCAACGAAGGTCAATTTCATACACTATGGCTACAATATTACGCGAAGTTCCCCTCCAGAATGGTCTCACGGTCCGCTTTCTGGACCATACACGTCATTATTTCGGTGATTTTCACCTGGTGCGGCTGGAAATCGTCTGTCAAATCCGGCTCAATGTCGCTTATTTTGAGGATGTTACTGTTTTCGAAGACGCACGCCGCCTTCTGGGCGATGACGTAAGCTACCGCCGTTTCGTCGAGCAGATGGGGGTTCCCACCTCCTCGATGGACGATGTGAAGCAGCAACTGATGGCGAATTTTATGAGCCATTCGCTCGGGTATGTTTCGTCTCACGCCTTCCCGGCACGGTTCGTTCACTCTGAGTTGGAACGCGCCCGCGGCAAACGGCTGAAGGCACCGGGATTCATTGTTTCCGGCCATGACTGAGGCGCGTGTCCGCATTGAATCCCTCGCCTTCGGCGGGGCCGGTTTCGGACGGCTTGAGGGCAAAGCCTGCTTCGTGCCGTTTACCGCTCCGGGCGACCTCGTCCGCATCCGGGTTGCTGTTGACAAGCCGTCTTATCTTGAGGGCGAGGCACTTGAGATTCTTGAGCCGTCACCCGACCGCATCACACCGCCGTGCCCGGTCTTCGGGATCTGTGGCGGGTGTTCATGGCAGCACCTGCGCTACGATGCCCAGGCGGAAGCCAAAGAGTGCATCTTCGCCGATACTCTGTGGCGTTTCGGACGGGTCGAACGGGACGCCGTCGCCCCCTTTGCCGTTGCGGATAATCCCTTTGGCTATCGGTGCCGGGCTCAGTTCAAGGTACGGTGGAGCGGCGGGCGCCTGCACATGGGCTTCTACCGCAGGGGATCTCACTATGTGATTGATGCGCCCGCGGAATGCGTCATCTGTGACCCCGCCATCAATCTGACCCTGCGGGACCTGAGATTGGTTCTGCCGGATTTCTCCGAGCCGGACAAGGTTCCCCAGATTGACGCTGCAACCGGCGAAGACGGACACGTTCTTCTGGTCGTACACTATATCGGAGACGATCCCGGTCGAGCAGCCGACTTTTTTCGCTCGATCCGGCCCCATCTGTCTTCGGTGACCGGCATTCATCTCCAGTGCGGGCGCAAGGATTCCATCATGCCCGTCTGGGGAGTCGATTCACTGTCGTATACCGTTCCCGGGCTGGGCGAGCAGGGGCGCCCCCTGTCCCTGTCGTTCAGGAGGGGAGGGTTCTCCCAGGTAAATTATCGCCAGAACCGGGTGCTGGTGAGCAGGGCTTTGCAACTGGCCGAAGCGGGACGCGGCCGACGGGTGCTCGATCTGTTTTGCGGCAACGGCAATTTTTCGCTTCCCCTGGCGTCCGGCGGAGCTCAGCTCGTTGGAATCGAGGACTACGGGCCGTCAATCGACGATGCGCGGAAAAACGCGGACTTCAACGGGATCGCTGATGTGGAATTTATCGCCATCGACGCCGCCGACGGCACCCGCCGCCTGAGAACTGCGGGTGAGCATTTCGATACGGTCATCCTTGATCCCCCCCGGACCGGTGCCCGGGATGCGGTCGGTGAGGTGGCGATACTGGCTCCGGAACGTATCGTGTACGTCTCCTGTGATCCGCCGACGCTCGGACGCGATCTCGGAGTGCTGCGCAAAGCTGGATACCGCGTGGTCGGCAGCCATGGCGTCGATATGTTTCCTCAGACCTACCACATAGAGAGCGTAACGCTCCTGATACGCTCCTGACGTTACACGTTATACAGTAACGGTTCGACTCCGGTCGGCAGCTATTTTGTTATAGGTACGACATCAAAGAAGATTTTTCGGGAGGTAGCCATGTTTTTCAGGAAACTGTTTCGCAAAGACCCCGCCAGCTGTATGGAAAAAGGGGACAAGTTTCTCGCTGCCGGACGTTACGCCGATGCACGGGTAGCATTTGATGATGCGCTGGAGGCTCTCGACGCATCCGATCCGTCATCTGCCGCCCTGTCGACGGCCATCAGGGAAAAGATGGCCATAGCCGGCAACCGGCTGGCAGAAGCCAACATCGAGGAGGCCGAGGCTTGCATCCGGGGGGGTGACATGCACAAGGCCGAGGATCACCTTAATTTGTCACTGGAGTTGGCAGATGACGTAACCATACGGGAAAAGACGGAAAAACTTCTCTCCTCGTTACTCTCCTCGCAGGAATCCACTCCCCAGCCGGCCAAGCATGTCCACTCAAAGGGCTGTGGCGGGGGATGCTCATCCTCAAGTTGCCATCCCAGTGATTCTGCGGAGATTTCTGAAGACGGCCTCTCAGAGTCTGACCGGTTTGAGCTCCTGGTTCGCCCTTTGCCGGGTGATTTACCGGAGCGTTATCTCAGTTTGGGAAAGGAATTTGCAAAGGGCTATTTGGCTGCGCACGAAGGAGACCTCGGCACGGCATGGGTCATCTTTGAACGTCTTCTGGCTCAAGGCGAAAACGATGTGCTCCTCTACGAACTTTCTCTTCTCTCGCACCGCGAAGGAGATCGCAGACGGTGTGAAGTGCTGTTGCGCCGTTGCTTGCAGCTTAATGGGGAAAATCCTCTCGGCAACCTGGGGCTTGTCCAGTTTCTGGCCGAGAGCAACCGCTTTGATGAGGCGATCGCGCTGTTGGAGAGTATGGTCGAACGGAGTATCCTCCCCGAACAGTCTGAATTGTTCCTGGGAGATCTTCGTCAGGCCCGGGGCGAGAATGATGCGGCGATTGAGCATTACTCCCGTCTCCTTGGCGGCGCACTGAAAAAAGAGGCTGCGCAACGGCTTGTACCAATGCTTGAGGCGAGCGGCCGTCACGCTGACGCAGCGTATGTGGCGAAACAACTGCGATGTTGCTGAAATTATTTCGACTTCATCGGTAAAGTTTCGTTTCCGCCCGCCGAAGAGATAGTAACGGATACTGTTCTCGCTTTCATGCGATGCAGATCGTAGTTTATTCACTTTATTGAGGAGGACGGGAATGAACAAATCCGAACTGATTGAGGCGTTGGCGGCGGAGAAGGGCCTTACCTACAAAAAGGCCGAAGAAGTCGTCAATATCGTATTCGATTCAATGAGCAGTGCGATGATCCGTAATGAGCGAATCGAGATTCGCGGTTTCGGGAGTTTTGTCGTCAAGGATTACAAGTCTTATACGGGGCGTAACCCCAAGACCGGCGAACCCATTGAGGTCAAACCCAAGAAACTTCCATTTTTCAAGGTCGGCAAGGAGCTGAAGGAGCGCGTTGACGGCAAGTGATTCCAGCTTCTCCCTTTTGGCGAGCAGGTGATCATAACTTCTACTGGTCAGCGTTGCGGATGACACCTCTTAATGCAGAGACTTCGGGTAATTCTTACAATCTTCCTCTCGCTGCTCGCCTCGGAGGTTTTTGCTAACCCATCCACCAGCGGCGAGACGGGACTCATCACGGTCCCGTCGGCCGAAACCCTTGACGCGGGCAATATTTGCGTCGGTCTATGGGGAATAGGCACCGGTACGCAGGCGGATAACGCCCTGACCCTCCCCGCGTCGCTCACGCTCGGCATAGGCTCGTTCTGGGAAATTTACGGCAACTATCCGAACCTGCTGTTCAACGGCGATGAGGACAAGACCGACCGGGGCTACGCCGAAATAGGAACCAAACTTCGTTTTCTCGGCAAGAGAAGCTCACCCCTTAAGGCTGCAGTCGATCTCTTTGTACAGCGGCAGATCTCCGAAGACCCCGACGTGGATGGAACGACCCACGGCGGCGGCCGCCTCATCGCCTCCTATACCTCCGAACAACTCGGCGTGCACGGCAATCTGGGCTATCTCTTCACAGGCTCTTATGCCAACAGGTCGGTTGATGATGAAATCCTCTACGGTTTCGGCATCGACTATACGCCCGCAACACGCCTGAGGTTCACGGCAGAGCTGACGGGAAGCACCGGACGCTTCACGGACCAGGACGCTCCCCTGGAGGGGCTCCTCGGATTCCAGTATTACATCTCGCCGCACCTCACCCTCAATCTTGCCGGCGGACTCGGTCTTTCCGATGCCAGCCCCGACTGGCGCGCCGTGGCCGGACTCACGGCATGTCAAGGCGTCGGTACCTACATCAAGCCTGTCCCTCGACTGGGAGGCGGCGATTTCGAGGAAGAAAAGCAAAAGAAGAAAGAACCAGTGAAGATCAGGAAGATCATACCGATTTCCCCCCTCCTGATCAGCTCCCTTTCCCAGCCTGCTCCGGTCAGCAAGCTTGAGGTTCCTCTCGGTCAGGACAAGGAAGATGTTGTTATCAAGCCGTACGGGAGGGTGACCCTTGCCGCCCAGGCTGCTAATGCGCCTGTTGCTGTAGCTGCCGCATCCGAAGAGGTTGCACTGGGGCAGGGGGGCGAGGAGGTGCGTCTGGCCACCCGATCCGTGGACGGGCACGAGAACGTGGCCCTTGAATACACTCTGAGCAGACTGGAAGGTGTTACCCCACTGTACAGTGTCGACGTCAAGGGACAGAATTTCCAGGTGGCATCAGCCGCGCACGAGAATATTCCGGAAGCAATGACCGTCTACCGCAAGTTCCGCTTTCCGGACGTATCCTTCGATTTCGATCAGTGGAGCCTTTCCGCCGAAGGGAAAAAGGCCCTTTCCGAGGTTGCCGAGCAGATTCGCAGGGACAAACGGTGGGTTTATCTCCGGATCGACGGGCATACGGACAACATCGGCTCAGTCGGCTACAACATGGATTTATCCCTCAAACGTGCCATTTCGGTGGCCAGCTATCTCATTGCCCGCGAAGGGATCGACCCGTCCCGCCTCTTTGTCAAGGGACTCGGCAAGTCAAGGTCCATTGGCGACAACAAGACTGCCGAAGGGAGAAAACTCAATCGCCGAGGAGAGATTCTGTTTTTGATCCCCAAGGACGAGTAAATCCGTGAGACGACTCATACCCACATGTTTGGTTATCGCCCTCGGTGTGCTCGCCGGAGCCTCCGCTTTTGCGGCTGAGAAGCAGCCGGGTGAAGAGGTCGCATTCATACGTTCCTCGGGCAAGGCGTTCAGTCTGGACCGCTCTGTCCGCAAACAGCTGGACGTTGCGGCATCCCGGGTAGCTGCCCAGGATGGCCGGCGCATCATCGTGATCGAAGGGGGCGCACGCCGGGGAGGCAGTGACGAGGAGCGGGTGCGTAATTCCCTCAACCTTGCCATGATGGCTGAAAAATACCTCCGCCGCTGCCACTCCCTCTCCGGGGAGATACTTCTTGCCGCGGCACCCGAACCAACGGGCAAAGGGCGTGAATTCATCCGTATCCTGACGCATCCCGATGATTTTACGGCAGTGCATGTGTCGCGGGCCGGTGCGTCGACCAAACCGTAAAACGCACGGACAATCGGATATCCATTCTCAGCCGGCAATCTCGCAGGGACAGCCGGGCCGAAACATGCTACACTTTTTCCTGTTCGCCAGCCATTCAGGGGGTCCTGCCATGAAAGCCCACGTTTACGCGTTGCTCATTGCCATAGTGTTTCTTGCCGGCTGCAGCGGCATCAAGGTCGTTCCCCTGCAGGTACCGCAGGGAGTCGTGAACCTCTCCGACAACTCCCAGACCGTCACCAAAGACGGCGTATCCATTACGGTGGCAAATTCCAACACGGAAATGGTCTCCTACAATCTTGACGGCACAGTGACCGCCTTCGTGGTAACCATTGATAACCAATCCCCGCGGGAAATCGGTTTCGACACGGGTTCCTTCCTGCTGCTGGACGGTCAGAATCGCCAGTACCTCCCCCTGACGCCCGAGCAGGTCAAAGAACTGATGAGCCGAGATTCCTACTACCTCATCCCATATCCCTACGTCGGGTTTTATTATCTGGAAGACTACGAAAGGACCTCCTTCTACAACACCACAGAGTCGCAGCTTCCCTACTACTACGAAGTCTATCCCCAGGACATCCAGACTCGCGCGCTGGCGGCCAACCCGGTGATCCCCGGAGCAAAGTCGACCGGCCTCGTCTATTTCCGGATCGATCTCGGGGCGGTTAAGGAAGTTAAGCTCCTTATCTACCGCAGCGGCAGCTCGAAATCGGCAGCGCCCGATTTCCTCTTCCCCTTCGCGGTCGGCAAGTAGCCTCCGCCATCGGACCAATGCAGTACCTCTCCATCCTGGAGGCCCTGGGCGGGCTCGGCGTTTTCATCCTCGGCATGAAGACCATGTCCGAGGGACTCCAGAAGATTGCCGGCGACCGGTTTCGGCGCCACCTGGAGCGCATTGCCGGAAACCGGCTGACCGCAGCCCTTCTCGGCAGCACCCTGTCGTCGCTCCTCCAGTCGTCCAGCGCCGCGTGCATCATCACGGTCGGCTTCATCAACGCAGGGCTCATTTCTCTCTACCAGGCCCTGGGCATTCTCCTGGGAACCGGCATCGGCACAACCCTGGCCGTCCAGTTCATTGCCTTCAAGATCAGCTCCTTTGCCTTGCCGGCCGTTTTCGTCGGAGTCTGCCTGCGCTGCTTTCTCCGCAGGCGGAGGTGGGTGAACGCCGGTGAGCTCATCCTGGGCGCCGGTCTCCTGTTCCTCGGGCTTCGCATCATGGAGTCGAATCTCCAGCCCCTTCAGGAATACGCCATTGTGTTCACCCACCAGGACATGTTCGTTTCCAAGCGGATTGCCGCTGTTCTGTTCGGTGCGACGCTCACCTTGCTCGTTCAGTCTGGAAGTACCGCCATCGCCGTGATCATGGCACTGGCGGGGAGCAGCCTGGTATCCTTTGAAACCGGAGCCGCCATGGTGATCGGTGAACTCCTCGGAACCTCTGTCATCACCGCCTTTGCCTCGATCGGGGGAACGCTCGAAGCGAAGCGGACGGTCTTTTTCTACTTCATGGTGAACCTTCTTGCCGTCATGGTCGTGATGCTGGTGTTCCCCTCCTACCTTTCCTTTGTCACATACATTTCTCCGGAGGATATCGCATCGTCCGCCGGCATCTCCCGGGTCCTGGCCAATACCCACACCCTGTTCAGCATCATGAGCGCGGTGATTTTCCTGCCGCTCATCGGCTTTTTCGCGCGCACCGCCCCGCGCATCATCCCCGGCAGCGAGAGGGCTTCCAGCGTGGAGGCGCGCACCGTGTTCATCGACCCGCGGGTGCTCAATACACCTCCGATTGCGCTGCTGCAGGCGCGCAGCGAGTTGAGGCGCATGGCCGGCATTTCCCTGACCATGTATTCTGAAATGGTTGAGCAGTTTTTCCGTTATGATGCTCGAAAGGCCGTGGGCATCCGCCAGAAGGAGAACGCGGTCGATATCCTCCAGCGGGATCTGACCGATTTTCTCGTGTCGTTGTCGCGGCGCGAGCTAGCGCCCGAGGCATCAATGGAAATCCCGGTCATGCTCCAGTTGATCGGTGAACTGGAACATGTGGCGGACCAGAGCGAGGCGGTTCTCGACTATCTGAGGCGCAAAAAAGAGGAAAAGCTCCTCTTTTCCAACGCCGCCATGACCGAGATCAGGCACCTTGCCCGGACGGTTGAAAAGCTCGTTGACCTTGCGGTCGAGACCATGGATAATCCGCCGCCCGATGCCGTTGAGCAGGGCCGGTCGCTGCGCGATGACGTGGGCCGGCAGCGTGAGGCAATGCTCGACGGACACATCAAGCGCCTCTCTGCAGGCAAATGTTCCGTTCGCGCAGGAATCATCTACGCTGACATGATTACGGCCTTTGTCAAAATCGCCGATTCAAGTGTCACCATCATTGAAACCAGGAAGGAGTTCACCTGATGCCGTTCCCTGCAGCCTCCATCGACCTCGGCACCAATACGGCCCGGCTTCTGATCGGATCAGTAGAGGCGGGCCGGATCGAGCACCTGCTCGTAAAGCGCCACATCACACGACTGGGTGGAGGGTTTACAAAGGAGCGGGGGATTTCGCCGGAGGCGTGGGACCGCTCACTGGCCGCTCTTGGCGACTTTGCGGACGAGATGCGCCGCGCGGGCGTCGTCCGTGTGCGGGCCGTGGCGACCAGCGCGGTTCGGGACGCCGTGAACGGCGCGGATTTTTGCGCCCACGTGGCCGAGCGGACCGGCATCAGCCTGGAAGTGATCGACGGGAAAGAGGAGGGGCTTCTGACTCTGGCGGGGGTCCTGTCGGGCCTCGACCGGAAGGAGGGGCGCTTCTTTGTTTTTGACGTGGGGGGAGGGAGCACTGAATACACTCTTGCCAACGGGAACGCTCCCCTGTACACTGAGAGTCTTCCCCTGGGGGTGGTGAGGTTGACGGAAGGCAAGCCCGACCTGCCGGCCATGGAGGAGAAGGTCGGGCGCGAACTCGCCGGGCTCAGGGAGCGGTTGGCCAGCAGGGCACTTGATGGACAGCTTGCGGGAGCGACGCTGGTGGGCACTGCCGGCACGGCAACGACCCTGGCCGCCATCAGTCTGGGAATGACCGATTACGATTATCGGCGAGTCAACAACCACCTGCTGTCCCGTGATGAAATCGCGCGTATTCTGGCCCTGCTTCTTCCCCTTTCCCCGGCCGAACGCCTGACGGTGCCCGGCCTGGAAAAGGGGAGGGAAGATCTTATCGTGGCCGGAACGCTCATAACACTTGCCACTATGGACTTGTTCGGCTTCGAATCCATGACCGTCAGCGACTTCGGCTTGCTGGAAGGTGCCCTGATCGGCCTTGCCCGCACCGTTGAATAGTTAGCCCCCGGGATTCCCAAAGCTCCTGATGAGCTGCATAAGGGCCTTCATGTCTTCTCCGCCCGGGTCGAGCGGTTTCCCCTTGAGGGCCTTTTCAATGCAACGGTTTACAATTGCGGCAAGCTTCGCGTCATCGTAGCTGGAGCCGGCCCATTCGAGCTTCTTCCCCCCGGGATGACAACTGCTGCAGCTTGTGCCGCTCGTTCCCAGTTGCGTACTTTCAAAAAGCTCCCTGCCCCTGTCCGCCGACCCGGCGGCATCAGCAGACAATGCAAGCGCACACAGGCCCAGTCCCACTGCTGCTTCCCGGATAACCCGCTTCATAGTGACCTCCCCATTGCTGAATTACTTCGTTTTCTTCACATGGTACGGGAGTATGTCGCACTGTCAACAGGTCGGGCGAGTTTAGCCCGATCAAACAGTTCTTTGGCAGTAAAAACCCGTTTTACAAAGCAGTTGACTTACAATCCCCTTATTTGTATAGTCTTTGCACCTTTTTAGGGGGGCATGCCCCTTATTTTATTTTTCAGGAACCAGACAACCATGAAGGAAATTCTATCAGGCAACGAAGCCATCGCCCGAGGAGCCTTCGAGGCAGGGGTGAAGGTTGCCAGTGCCTACCCGGGCACCCCTTCCACCGAAATTCTCGAAAACATCGTCAACTACAAGGAAATTGACGCTTCATGGGCACCCAACGAAAAGGTTGCCCTTGAGGTCGCGATCGGCGCCTCGTTCGGCGGCGGCCGTTCCATCGCCTGCATGAAGCACGTGGGGGTCAACGTCGCGGCCGACCCGCTCTTCACCCTGTCGTACACCGGGGTGGGTGGCGGATTGGTGCTGGTCGTGGCGGATGACCCCGAGATGCATTCGTCCCAGGACGAGCAGGACAGCCGCAACTATGCACGGTTCGCCAAGGTCCCGATGCTGGAGCCGGCCGATTCCCAGGAGTGCAAGGATTTCACCAGGCTTGCATTCGAAATTTCGGAGCAGTTCGATACTCCGGTTATGCTCCGCAGCTGCACCCGGATTTCCCACGGCAAATCGATCGTGGAGCTGGGTGAACCGGCAACCGGACTCCCCACGCCGAAGCTCGTCAAGAATCCCGCCAAGCTCGTCATGCTCCCCGGCAATGCCCGGGTGCGGCACCCCTTCGTGGAAGAGCGGCTCCTGAAACTTGCGGACTATGGTCGTACCGCTGCCGTCAACCGGGTGGAGATGCGCGACACGGAACTCGGTATCATCACCGCGGGGGTGTCTTACCAGTATGTCCGCGAGGTGTTCCCCAACGCCTCGGTACTCAAGCTCGGCATGGTGTATCCTCTCCCGATGGATCTCATCAGGGAGTTTGCCTCGAAGGTCGCGAAGCTTATCGTGGTGGAGGAGCTGGACGCGTTTATCGAGGATCAGGTGAAGGCTGCCGGCATCAGCGTCACCGGCAAGGACGTCATCCCCCTGTGCGGAGAACTGACACCGGGTCGGCTGCGTGCCGCCTTCGGCATCCCCGGTGCCCCCCAGGTGACGGTGGAGAATCTTCCGGGCCGTCCGCCGAACATGTGCCCCGGCTGTCCCCATCGCGGCGTCTTTTTCACACTCAACCAGTTGAAGGCCTATGTGACCGGTGACATAGGCTGCTACACCCTCGGCTTCATGCCGCCCCTCAACGCCATGGATACCTGTGTCTGCATGGGGGCGAGCATCAGCAGCGCCAGCGGCATCGTGCGCGTCCTTTCGGACGAGGAGAAGAAAAAGGTAGTGGCAGTGATCGGCGATTCAACCTTCCTCCACACGGGCGTCAACAGCCTTATGGAGATGGCCTACAACAAAGCCCCCGCAACGGTGGTGATTCTCGATAACAGGATCACGGCCATGACGGGGCGCCAGGACAATCCGGCGTCCGGGTGGACCCTGATGGACGATTCCACCAACGCGGTGGATCTGGTCCAGCTTTGCACTGCCCTCGGCATTCGACACGTGCGGGTGGTGGACCCCCTGGACCTCGACCAGACCCGCGCGGCTCTTCAGGAAGAGATGAACCGTCCCGAGCCGTCGGTAATCATCACCAACCGTCCCTGCGTGCTGGTGAAGCGGGAAGGGGTCTTCCAGAAGGGGCTCGTCCTGTCCGTCGACCAGGATCACTGTACCGGCTGCAAGGCGTGCCTGAAGATCGGTTGTCCGGCAATCGAGTGGATCCCTGCTCCGGAGGGCAAAAAAGGAAAAGCAAAGATCGATCCACTGCTCTGCAATGGCTGCGATGTCTGCCGCCAGCTCTGTAAGTTCAATGCCATCGGGAGGGCCCAATGAGCGACACCATCACCAACATCCTCCTGGTGGGCGTGGGCGGGCAGGGAATACTGCTCGCGTCTGAAATCCTCTCCGAGGCATTCATGCTGGCCGGGTTCGACGTGAAAAAGAGCGAAATCCACGGCATGTCCCAGCGGGGAGGGAGTGTTGTCTCCCATGTCCGCTACGGCAAGGAAGTCCATTCGCCCATCGTACCCGAAGGGGAGGGGGACATCCTCTTCGGCTTCGAGCTGATGGAAACCTATCGCTATCTGCCCCTGCTCAGGAAGGGGGGGACCGTGGTGGCCAACGATCTGCGCATTTCGCCGCCGTCGGTGCTCTTGGGGCAGGCGAGCTACCCTGATGATCTGCCGGACAGGATTCGGGCGCTGTTCCCTGATTTTCTCCTAGTGGACGGACAGCACCTCGCCGCCGAGGCCGGTAATGTCAGGGCCGCCAATACGGTGCTCCTGGGCGCCGTGGCAAAGCGGCTCGATATCCCTGACGAGTGCTGGCACAAGGCCCTGGAGCGGATGGTTCCCTCAAAGGCGCTCGATGTGAACCGTAAGGCTTTCCAGTTGGGCAGGTCCCTGTAACAATCGAGGTTGCCATGAGTTTCCACAACGAAGAGTTTGAAACGCTTCCCCGCCAGGCACTGGAAGCCCTGCAGCTCAAGCGCCTCCAGGCTACCGTGGCCCGCGTGCAGGCGGCCGTTCCGTTCTACCGTCAGAGCTTCGAGCGCGCCGGCATCGCTTCTGACTGCATCAAATCCCTTGACGATCTCCGGCGGCTTCCCTTTACCGTGAAGCAGGACATGCGCGACAGCTATCCCTACGGCCTGTTTGCCGCCCCCATGGACGACATCGTGCGGATCCATGCGTCGAGCGGGACCACCGGCAAGCCGACCGTGGTCGGTTACACACGGAAAGACATCGAAATCTGGTCGGAGCTCATGGCGCGCTCCTTTGCCGCCGCCGGCGTCCACAAGGGCGACATTATCCATAATGCTTACGGCTACGGACTCTTCACCGGCGGCCTCGGCGCTCACTACGGCGCCGAGCGGCTGGGAGCCTCGGTCATTCCCATGTCCGGCGGCAACACCAAGAAGCAGATCATGATCATGAAGGATTTCGGCTCGACGGTCCTCACCTGCACCCCTTCCTACTCCCTGTTCATGGCCGAAGCCGCCCGGGAGGAAGGGGTGGACTTCCGCCAGCTCAAGCTTCACGTGGGCATCTTCGGCGCCGAGCCGTGGTCCGAATCAATGCGCGCCGAGATCGAGCAGAAGCTCAACCTCTGTGCCATTGACATCTACGGCCTGTCGGAGATCATGGGGCCCGGCGTGGCCATCGAGTGCCGCGAAGCCAAGAAAGGGCTCCATATCTGGGAGGACCATTTCATTCCCGAGATCATCAACCCCGACACGGGCGAGGTGCTGCCCGAAGGCGAGAGGGGCGAACTGGTCATCACCACCATCACCAAGGAAGGCATCCCACTCATCCGCTACCGCACCAGGGACATCACGAGCCTCACCTACGAGCCGTGCAGCTGCGGACGCACCCATGCCCGACTCTCGCGCATGACGGGGCGCAGCGACGATATGCTCATCATCCGCGGAGTCAACGTCTTCCCGTCCCAGATCGAATCGATCCTCATGCGGATCGAAGGGGTCGAACCTCACTATCTCCTCATCATCGATCGCAAGGACAACCTCGACACTCTTGAGGTGCAGGTCGAGGTGGACGAGCAGCTCTTCTCGGATGAGATCAAGGTGCTCCAGGCCCTTTCGCACAGCATCGAGAAGGAGATCAAGGACCTGCTCGGCGTCACCTGCAAGGTGAGGCTGGTGGAGCCCCAGACCATCGCCCGGAGCGAGGGTAAGGCAAAAAGGGTCATCGACAACCGGCTGATCAGCTGACGGAACATCACGCAACCATTCCGGCCTCACGGGGAGGAAACCATGAAAGTAGAGCAGATTTCGATCTTCATAGAAAACAAGTCGGGCCGTCTGGCGGAAGTGACGCGCATCCTCGGCGAGGCAGGGGTCAACATCAGGGCTCTCTCCCTGGCCGATACCTCGGATTTCGGCATTCTGCGACTTATCGTCAATGATCGGGAGAAAGCCAAGCAGGTACTCAAGGACAGGGGGTTCACGGTCAGCAAAACTGAGGTTGTGGCCGTTGAGGTCCCGGACCGGCCCGGTGGACTGTCCCAGATTCTCCAGTCGCTGGACCGCGAGAGCATCAATGTGGAATACATGTATGCTTTCGTGGAGAGGTGCGGTGAGAACGCGGTGATCATCTTCCGTTTCGATGAGACAGAGAAGGCCATCACAGCCCTTATCAACAACGGATTTACTGTCCTCGAGGGAGAACGCCTGTACGCAATGTAGCCACTTCAGGGAGGGGGGGGAGCATGAACAGAATCTTCGCTGTTATCGTCGGTATCGTCGGTCTGTTGGTGGCCGGCATCGCCTCGGCAGCAGAACCGTTCAGGATCGGAGCGCTTTTTTCCATAACCGGTCCCGCGTCATTTCTGGGAGAGCCCGAGAAGAACACCCTGGAGATGCTGGTGAAGGACGCCAACGCCAGGGGTGGGATTGGCGGCCGCAAACTTGAGCTGGTGGTCTACGACACCCAGGGGGACGTGACCAAGGCGGTTCAACTGGCCAACAAACTGATCAAGAACGACAAAGTGAGTGTCATCGTCGGACCGAGTACCACCGGCGAAACCATGGCGGTAATTCCCTTGGCGGAAAAGGAGAAAACCCCTCTCATTTCCTGCGCTGCGGGCATCAAGATTACCGAGCCGGTCAAAAAGTGGGTATTCAAAACCCCGGCCAATGACCATGTGGCTGCCGAAAAGATCCTGATCCAGGCGGCCAGGCTGAAGCAGAAGTCTCTTGCCATTATAACCGTTTCCGACGGGTTCGGCTCCTCTGGGCGCGAACAGCTGAAGGCCCTGGCCGGCCAGAAGGGCTTCAGAATTGTGGCCGATGAGGTGTACGGTCCCAAGGATACCGACATGACCGCCCAACTCACCAAGATCAAGGCGGCCAAGCCCGACGCTGTCATCTGCTGGGGGACCAATCCCGGTCCTGCACTCATTGCCCGCAACATGAAGCAACTCGGGATCAAGGTCCCGCTCTACATGAGCCACGGTGTCGCATCCAAAAAGTTCATCGAACTGGCCGGGGCCGATGCCGCCGAGGGAATTATGTTGCCGGCGGGCAAGCTTGCCATTTTCGACAAGCTTGCCAAGAACGATCCCCAGTACAAGCTGCTCAAATCATATGATGAATCCTATCGCAAGGCGTACGGCGTGGAGGCTTCGACCTTCGGCGGCTATGCGTATGATGCGTTCCTCCTGATTAGCGGTGCCATGAAAATGGGAACTGCTCCCCAGCAGATCAGAGACGGCCTGGAGCAGACCCGGAAACTCGTCAGCGTCTCGGGGATCTTCACCATGTCTCCTGCGGATCACAACGGTCTGGATCTCTCGGCCTTCGAGATGGTCCGTGTGACCAAAGGCGACTGGGAACTGGTCAAATAACACATGGGGAGGGGTGTGATGCTGAAAAGAGGATCCTTTGTCCTGACGCTCGCCGCATCGTTCATGGTGCTGGCTGCCAACGTATTTGCCGCGTCTCCCATCCGGATCGGCGCACTCTTCGCCGTGACCGGACCAGCATCGTTCCTGGGCGAACCGGAACGTAACACCGCCCAGATGACGGTCAACAAGATCAACGCCTCCGGCGGCATCAAGGGAAGAAAAGTCGAACTGATCGTCTATGACACGCAAGGTGATGCCACCAAGGCCGTGCAGGCGGCCAACCGGCTCATCAAGGACGACAAGGTTGTTGCCATCATCGGCCCCAGCACGACCGGGGACACCATGGCGGTCATCCCTATCGTAGAAAAGGCCCAGATTCCCCTCGTTTCCTGCGCTGCCGGCAGCAAGATCACCGAACCGGTGAAAAAATGGGTCTTCAAGACCGCCCAGAACGACGGGCTCGCGGTGGCAAAGATCTATGAGCACCTCAACCGCCTCAGGATGAGCAAAGTGGCGATCCTGACGGTATCCGACGGGTTCGGCTCTTCCGGGCGCGAGCAACTCAAGGCCCAGGCGGCGCAACACGGCATCCAGATCGTCTCCGATGACACGTATGGGCCCAAGGACACGGATATGACGGCGCAGCTCACCAAGATCCGCGGCAGCGGCGCCCAGGCTGTGATCTGCTGGGGCACCAACCCCGGCCCTGCCGTCATTGCCCGCAACGCCAAGCAACTCGGCCTCGCCATTCCCATCTACATGAGCCATGGCGTGTCATCCAAGAAGTTCATCGAGCTTGCCGGCGATGCAGCCGAAGGAATCATTCTGCCGTCGGGCCGGGTCATCGTCGCCGACCTGCTTCCCGCCGCGGATAAGCAGAAGAAGTCGCTCATGGCATACGTCAAGGACTACCAGAAACAGTTCAAGGCCGAGGGTGATCATTTCGGCG
The DNA here is from genome assembly GCF_036323535.1 of Geobacter sp. 60473. Lineage (GTDB taxonomy): Bacteria > Desulfobacterota > Desulfuromonadia > Geobacterales > Geobacteraceae > Geobacter > Geobacter sulfurreducens. The sequence goes on along the minus strand of NZ_AP028967.1, from coordinate 1,324,325 downwards.
GCCATGCCTGGGATGCGGTGATGTTGCTGAAAGATGCCCTGGAGCGTGGGGGAGACAGGCCTGCCGCCATCCGCGACCAGCTGGAGAAGACCAGAAACTTCGCGGGCATCGGCGGTATATTCAATTACTCCGCAACTGACCATGCCGGTCTCGGCAAGGACGCCTTCGTCCTTGTCACGATCCACAACAAGGACTTTGTTCTCGTCAAATAACGCCCATTCCGCACCTATCGACCGAACCATGGGAGCGCAGGCTGTCCCGGCCTGCGCTCCCTCATTGTGAACCGGATGTATACAGCATGAATCTAGGCCAGCAGATTGCGCAATATCTTCTCTCCGGACTTTCGACAGGAGCCATCTATTCCCTGATCGGGGTCGGGTTTGCCATCATTCATAATGCCACCGGCATTATCAATTTCGCTCAGGGCGAACTCGTGATGCTCGGCGGCATGTTCACGCTTTTTTTCCTGACTGCCCTGAATCTGCCGCTGCTGGTAGCCATAATCCTGGCAATCGGCGCCACCACCCTCGTGGGAGTGGTGTTCGAACGCCTCGCCATCCATCCCATGAAGAATGCCTCGCCCATCAGCCTCGTCATCATCACCATTGGCGGCAGCATTCTCATCCGCGGCATTGCCATGATTATCTGGGGCAAGGATACCCATGCCATTCCCACATTCTCGGGCAATGAGCCGATCCATCTGGGCGAGGCGACCATCCTTCCACAGCACCTCTGGATATTTGCGGTGACCGTTGTGGTCATGATCTGCAGCAAGCTCTACTTCAACTACACTATCAGCGGTAAGGCCATGCGGGCCTGCGCCTACAACCGTCGGGCCGCCGGTCTCGTGGGGATCGACGTGCGGCGCATGGTGCTCTTTTCCTTTGCCATCAGCTCGGCCATGGGTTCCCTGGCCGGGATCATCATCGCTCCGCTCACCATGACCTCCTATGATGTTGGCATCATGCTCGGCCTCAAAGGATTCTGCGCCGCCATCATCGGCGGTATGAGCAGCGGCCTCGGCACCATCCTGGGCGGCATTCTCCTCGGCGTCCTGGAGTCGCTTGGCGCCGGACTTTTCTCTTCCGGCTACAAGGACGCCATTGCCTTTATCATCCTGTTGCTGATTCTCTTTGTACGTCCCCAGGGATTGTTCCGCAAGGGCGAGACCGAACGTGTCTAAATGAACGGAAAATCAACGTTATGCATGTGTTATCTCTAGCAAAACTTCAGAGTGCGAGATTCATCGCCTTCTCACTGTTGATCATGGCGCTGCCGGCGCTGATCTCTGAGGGCTACCTGCTTAATGTTTTTGTCTTTGTCGGCATACACACCATGCTCGCCGTTGCACTCAACCTGCTTCTGGGCTATGCCGGGCAGATATCTCTGGGGCAGGCCGCATTCTTCGGGCTCGGCGCCTATGCCTCGGGCATCCTTACCGCGACCCACAGCTGGAATCCCTGGCTCGCCATGGTAGTGGTCGCCGCAGCGGTCGGCACTCTTGCATTTGCCATCGGCTTCCCGATCCTGAAGCTCAAGGGGCACTACCTGGCCATGGCCACCCTCGGCTTCGGGATTATTGTCTATATCCTCTTCAACGAGGCAGTGGAGTTGACGGGCGGGCCGTCGGGGTTTCCCGGCATCCCGAATCTTGCGCTCGGTTCAGTAACCTTTGACACTGACCTTAAAAACTACTATCTCATCTGGGGCATCGCCCTGGTAACCATTCTTCTCTCCGTAAATCTCGTGAACTCGCGCATCGGCAGGGGGCTGCGCGCCATTCACGACTCCGAAGTGGCCGCCCGGGTCATGGGTGTTAACGTGCGCCTCCTCAAGGTACAGGTATTCGCCTTGTCGGCGGTCATCTCCTCGGTGGCCGGGAGCCTCTATGCCCATACCATGACCTTTGTCTCGCCCACGTCGTTCGGATTCAATTTTTCAGTGGAACTGGTCACCATGGTAATCATCGGCGGGCTCGGGAGCATCTACGGCTCATTCCTCGGCGCCACGCTCCTGACGCTTCTCCCCGAACTGCTCAGGGCGTTCCAGGACTACGATATCGTGGTGTACGGCCTGCTCCTCATTTTCATGACCATGTTCATGCCCGGCGGGCTCGTACGCGGTATCCCGGATCTGTTGCAGCGGTTCCGTTCCCGCGAGGGTAGGGGAGCCGCCGATGCTTGAAGTCCAGGGAATCACCCAGCGCTTCGGCGGCGTTACGGCCCTTGATGACGTTTCCTTTACCGTGCAGGGTGGCGGCATCACCGGCATCATTGGTCCCAACGGGGCCGGCAAGACCACGCTGTTCAATATCGTGACCGGCATCTACACCCCCACTGCCGGAACGGTCCTGCTCGACGGTCGGAACGTGACCCGGCTGGCACCGGAGAAGCTTGCCCCCCTCGGCATGGTCCGCACCTTTCAGAATATCGAGCTCTTCGGCAAGATGACTGTGCTTGAAAATGTCATGGTGGGGCTTCATACGAAGGGGAAAAGCGGCATTCTTGCCTCAGCGCTTCGTGCCCCCTGGCAGATGGCCGAAGAGCGGCGCCTGCGCGAACGGGCGCTGCACTGGCTCGAATTCACCGGTATTGTCGACCAGACCGATGTGGAGGCCGCCAATCTTCCCTTCGGCAAAGGGCGGCTCCTTGAAATTGCACGCTCCCTGGCTCTGGAGCCGAAACTTATCCTCATGGATGAACCTGCCGCGGGCCTCAACAGTCGTGAGACACTGGAACTGGCGCGCCTGATCCAGAAGATCCGCGAGTCGGGCGTTACCGTGGCACTGGTCGAACACGACATGGAGCTTGTGATGGACATCTGCGAGGCGATCGTGGTACTGAACCTGGGGCGCACGCTTGCCCAAGGGACGCCGCGTGAGATCCAGGAAAATCCCGAAGTCATTGCGGCCTATCTGGGCGAAGGCTAGGCATATCCGGTCACCTATGCTAACGATCAAGAACATCAATACCTACTACGGCAAGGTCCATGCGCTCAAAAACATCTCCCTGCATCTCAACAAGGGGGAGATCGTTACGTTGATCGGCGCCAACGGTGCCGGCAAGACCACCATGCTCAACTCTATTTCCGCGGTCACGCCGCCGTCCGCAGGCAAGATCCTTTTTGAGGGCCAGGATCTTGCCGGACTCGGACCGGACCGGATAGTGAAGCTCGGCATCTGCCAGGTTCCCGAAGGGCGCCAGGTGTTCAAGCCCCTGTCGGTGGAGGACAACCTTGAGCTCGGGGCCTATCTCCGGTATCGTGGCAGGGAAGGGCGGGGCGACATCCGTAAAGACCTGGATGACATTTACGCGCTGTTCCCCCGCCTGCGTGAACGCCGCAAACAGGCTGCCGGAACCCTTTCCGGCGGCGAACAGCAGATGCTCGCCATGGGCCGTGCGCTCATGGCACGGCCCAAGCTGCTGCTGCTGGATGAACCGTCCATGGGACTGGCACCCTTGGTGGTGCAGGAGATTTTCAAGATTATCGAGCAGTTGCGAAGTGAGCGGGGGACAACCGTGCTTCTGGTCGAGCAGAACGCCAAGGCAGCCCTCAAGATGGCCGACCGGGGCTACGTCATAGAGACAGGTAAAGTGATACTTGAAGGAATAGCCTCTGAATTGCTTGAAAATAAAGAAGTTCAGCGCGCTTACCTTGGTAAGGACAAAAAGGAGATCTGGGAGAGATAACCGTATGCAGATCTGGGATCAACAGTACGAATGCATGCAGAGGGAGGAGCTTGAGCAGCTCCAGCTTGAACGGCTCCAGGCAACACTCAACAGAGCGTTCAAGAACGTAACCTGTTACCGTAACAAGTTCACCGAGCGAGGCATTGTTCCCGAAGATATCCAGTCGCTGGATGATCTGAAGAAACTCCCGTTCACCACCAAGGAAGATCTGCGCCTTAACTACCCTTACGGCATGTTCGCGGTCCCCCTGCGGGAAGTGGTGCGGATTCATTCGTCATCCGGCACCACCGGCAAGCCGACTGTAGTCGGCTATACCAAGCACGACATCAAGGTCTGGTCCAACTTGGTGGCCCGCTTCATGACCGCTGCGGGTGTCACCCACGATGACGTGGTCCAGATCGCCTTCGGCTACGGCCTGTTCACCGGCGCCTTCGGTCTTCACTACGGCGCGGAGGCCATCGGCGCGTCGGTCATCCCCATGAGCGCCGGCAACACCGAAAAGCAGATCATGATCATGCAGGACTACAAGACCACGGCCCTCGTCTGCACCCCCAGCTATGCCATCACCATTGCCGACCGGATGGAAAAGATGGGGGTCGACCCCAAAAGCCTCTCGCTGAAGGTCGGTCTCTTCGGTGCCGAGCCCTGGTCTGAGGCCATGCGCAAGGAGATCGAGAACCGTCTTTTCGTCAGCGCCACCGACAACTATGGCCTGTCCGAAATCATCGGCCCGGGCGTGGCCGGCGACTGCGAGTACAAGTGCGGCATGCACATCTCAGAGGATGCTTTTATCGCGGAAATCATCGACCCTGAAACCGGGGAGGTGCTGCCGCCGGGAAGCGTCGGCGAACTGGTTCTGACCACTCTTACCAAAGAAGCGTTCCCCATGATCCGTTACCGGACCCGCGACATTACGAGTCTTGACTACACCCCCTGCGCGTGCGGCAGAACCAACGTGCGGATGAAGAAGACCATGGGCCGCAGCGACGACATGCTTATCGTCAAGGGGGTCAATGTCTTCCCCTCCCAGATCGAAGAGATCCTCTTCGCCATCGAGGGGTGCGAGCCCCATTACCAGATCGTTCTGGAGCGTCACGGTGCGCTCGATGTGCTCGAAGTGCACATCGAAGTGACCGAGAACATTTTCTTCGACGAGATGAAGAAGCAGAAGGCCTTCCTGGAGATGGTGGAAAAGCGGATAGACTCGGTCCTCGGCGTGGGGGCAACAGTGAAGCTCGTGGAGCCCAACAGCATTCCGCGTCACGAGGGCAAGGCCAAGCGGGTCATCGACAACCGGAAGATCTGACGGCGGTCACATGCCGATGCCGGCGATGACCGCGCCGCAGTCGGGACAGGCCCCGTTTTCGATCCTGTTCCTTTCAATGAGATACCCGTGGCGGCCGATCAGCAGGGCGGCACAGGAAGGGCAAAAAGTATTCTCCCCCCCCTCACCGGGGACATTTCCTTCGTACACATAGCGTAACCCTGCCGCCTTGCCGATGTCCCGTGCCCGGCGCAGGGTTGCCACCGGGGTCCGGGGCCGGTCGGTCAACTGGTAGGTGGGATAGAACTGGGTCACATGCCAGGGGGTATCCACCCCCAGATTGCCCGCTATGAACGAGGCGATTCCCTGCAGTTCCTCATCTGAATCATTCAATCCCGGGATGATGAGCGTGGTCAGCTCAAGCCAGATGTCGAGTTTCCGGTGCTCCACGATCGAGTCGAGCACTTCGGAAAGTCGGGCATGGATGTAGTCGCGGTAAAATCCCTCACTGAATCCCTTCAGGTCGATATTCGCCGCATCCAGATATGGCGCCGCTGTAGTCAGCGCATTCTTTGAGATATAGCCGTTTGTGACGAACACATTCAGCAGCCCGGCCTCCTTGGCGAGGCGTGCGGTATCGTAGGCAAACTCGAAGAAAATGGTCGGTTCGGTGTAGGTGTAGGCAATGGAGCGGCAGCCCGTGGCCTGGGCCTTCCGGATCACCGATTGGGGCGAGTGGTCCTCGCCCACGATGGGGGTTTTGGGGGACACCTGCGATATCGAATAGTTCTGGCAATGACGGCAACGAAAATTACACCCCACCGTGGCTATGGAAAAGGACCTGCTCCCCGGCAGCACGTGGAACAGGGGCTTTTTCTCGATGGGGTCAACGTTTTCCGCCACCAGCTTGCCGTAGACGAGAGAATAGAGAGTGCCGCCCCGATTTTCCCGCACCGCGCAGATGCCACGGGCACCGTCACCGATCTGGCAATGATGTCGGCACAGACCGCAACGGACAAGGTTATCATTCAGCCGCTCGTAGAACATCGCTTCCCGCATGGTCGCCTCCCGCGCCGTACTCGTCAGAGGGTCACGCCCGACCCATGAGGCGGACCTTCCTGCCGGGCCTGGCAACTGACGCAACGCGTCGCGTACGGAACCACCCGCAGCCGCTCCTCCCCGATCTCAGCACCACACTCCTCGCAAACTCCGTAGACACCCTCCGCCAGTCTACCCATGGCATCTTCCATTCGGGTCAACTCCTGGCGCCGGATATCGGCCACGACCAATCCCGTATCGGCCAGGACGTCGATAAGGCTCCGCTCCCCGACATCCTGCGGCAGATCGTACTGACTGCGCAACTCCTGTCCGAGAGTTTCGAACAGCTCCCTCCTGACTTCGGTCCACAGTCTCGTCTTCTCAGCCATGAGCAGCTTTTCAAGACGCTCATGGCGCTCTCGTGACAACCGCACCATGGTCACCTCCGGCAATCGCACCGCCCCACCCTGTACCTGCTAAAGGGGAGGGCGGTAGATGGGGGAAACGTCAATGAATACGTGGCTACACTAGAGTATACCACCATCCCACATCGACTCCGGGTTTGGTAAACCGAATCGTGGCGTGACCGCATGTAACTCTGCCAATGCCTTGATATACTGTAAAATTATATGAGAGGAGACAGGATTCGACAGCTCATTGCGCAGGAAGCGGCGCGCCTCATGTATGTCGAGGGGGTGAGCGAATACCGAGACGCCAAACGAAAGGCGGCGAGACGCTTCGGGCTGGAAAAAAGTCTCTCGCTCGGTTCGCATCTGCCCAGCAATGCTGAGATCCATAGGGAGCTCCAGCGACTCATCGCAATCCATGAAGAGAAAGCACACCCGGAGCGGTTGCACAAGATGCGCTGCGCGGCCCTGCGCTGTATGGAAATGCTGGCGCCGTTCCGTCCATATCTGGTCGGGTCGGTGCTCACCGGGGCAGTAACCGCTGCAAGCGACATCGACCTCCATCTGTTTGCCGGGTCAAGCGAAGAGGTGGAGGAGTATCTGCGTAGCAGGAACATTCCATACGAATCAGATGTCGTAACAATTCGACAAGGAGGAGAGTTTATCGAATATTCACATATCTACCTGGAAGAAGATGAAGTAATAATCGAATGTACCGTTTATGCACCTGACGACATTTACCGCGTACCCAAAAGCAGTATCACCGGTAAACCAATGGAGCGTGCATCCATAACTAAGCTGAGAAAGCTGATTGCCGAAGCCGATCCAGCCAATGTCTAGGACGTCTGCCACCGACAGAGGGGATGGCCAACGGGGGTGGAGCTCTGGTGCTTTTCATGGAGTCACCTCCGAATAATATATTTAACGTCCCATAAGATATATTATGTAAAGTTTATGGTGTACAGTGAAGGATAGAAGTTCAGAAGGCCTGGCTTTCGCCCATGTGGTTGTGTTCGCGTGATCACCGATATCACTCGCCCAGTTGAATCATCTGATCCGTAATCTCGGTGAAGGCTACATCATGGCTGATGAGGAACAGCTGGTCGTACCAGTGTTCGGTGACCTCTTCCCGGCCCACGTCGATGGCGCGGAATGCGGTAGCCAGGTTTTCCCGCCGCGAGGCATCAAGGTTGGATGTCGGTTCGTCAAAAAATGCGATCCGGGCGCAGATGGTCTGAAGCAGTGCCAGCCGCAGGGCCACTACGGCGCTCATGGTCTGGCCGCCGGAGAGCTGGTCGTCGCTCCGTTCGCGAACAACGCCGTCCGTCATGTCTCGCAGCACGATTTGGTAGTTCTCGGACCAGACCAGTTCCTCATCGGTCTCGGCAATGGTGCGGTAGATCCGGTCAGCCCTGAGGCTGATTTCCTCCCGGAACCGCTCCGAGAGTTGGGCTGAGACGTTCTTGAAGACCTGGTTGCGGAGGAATTTGACGAGTTTCTCCTTCTGTTCGAAGGAGTTCCTCTCGGCCTGCTTCCGCCCAATCTCGTCTTTAAGCAGCTTCAGTTTGCCGATTTCATCCTCAAGGCGTTTCCGGTCCTTCTCCAGACTCTCGATCTGCTGGCCCAGCGAGGCGACTTGCGCTACCAGCCGGTCTTTCTGGTCACGGGCTTCCTTGTGCCGGCTTGGTTTATAGGTTTCCTGAAGCCGGATAAGCTCCTCTTTCTTCCCGATGAGTTGCTTCTGCAACTCATCCAGGAGCCGGAGCATCTTCTCCAGGGTCTGGCGCCGGTTATCCAGATCCAGGGCATCCTTTTCGTGGGCATGGTAGGCATCGCGGTCGGCCTGGAACCGGCCCCGCTCTGCGGTTGCACGTTCAATCTCATGGTCAAGGCCGGCAAAGACCTGAAGATCGTCCCTGCGCGCTTTAGCCCGGGTGGCCGCTTCGATCTGTTGCGTTGACAATGTCTGCAACGTAGCGACGCGTTTTTCATTTCTGGCGCGGCGTTCAACCAAGCCCATCGTCTGTTTGTGCAGTTCCTGGCTCCGGACTGTCAGGGCGGCAAGCTGTTTCTCGGCCGCCTCGGCGTCAGCCACCTCTACGGATAGTTTGCCCAAGGCCTCGGTGAGTGCCTGCATCTTCCGGTCAAGCTCGGCAATCCTCGTGGTGAACACGTCTTTCGGCGTGGTTCCGGCCACGTTCCGGCAGGGCTCCTTGAAAAAGGGGCATGTCCCTTCGCCAAGCTTCTCCTGCCCCTCCAGAAGTCCGATGCGGCGCCCTTCCAGGAGCCCCTTTTCCGAGCGAACGCGATTGATCTCGTCGCGAAGTCCTGGCAGCCGGCCAGCCGTGTCCACCACCTTCCGGTCCGGCTCTAGTTCGTTCCGGGCTTTGGCAAGGGCGTCCTCTTCCTCTCTGAGGCGGCGCCCCTCCCCTTCAATCTCCTTCTGTTCATGCTCGACTGCCTGCGTCAGGCGCTGGGTCTCATTTTCAAGGCGGGTAACGTCCTTCTCGACCTCTCGACGCTGTTTGTCTTTACTCACCAACTCCGCCAGCCGCGATTCGGCCCGTTCGAAAGCCTCCTTGCCCGCCCGCGTCTGCTCCAGAACCCCGCCGGCCTTCTCCGCCTCCCCTACCCTTTGCCCCTGATCCTTGATCTTGCCTTCGCCATCAGTGATGCGGTTAACGAGGATCTGGATCTCGGCCTGGAGCGCGGCTATTCCCTTTTCCTGGTCATCGAGCTCGACCAGCTGCTTCTCCACGTCCCGCAGGGCATCCGCTTGTGATGAAAGGACTTTCCGGAGCGCCTCGGCATCGGTTTTTATCTTTGCCAGTTCATCCTCACGCTCGGGCAGGACCGCAACCTGGGCTTCTTTCGCCTCAATCTCCACGGCGATAATCTTGATTTTTTCCTGCACAGCGGAGAGGAGCGAGCTGGTGCTCTTGTAGGTCTTGCGCCAGGCATCGATGCCGAGGATCTCGTCGAAGGCCTCCTGGCGTTTGGTGGGCTGCTTGATGACGAATGGGCCGAGGAATTCGTTCTGGAAGGGGCCGATCACCAGTTTGAACTGCTCCGCCAGGGGACGGCCGTTGTCGAGACCGAGGAGTTCGGCGATGCGGGCCTCGGTTTCTTCGATTCGGGCGTGCTCCTCCACCTCGAAGGCCCCACCCTGCTCCCTGGCCAGGAGCCACTTGGCCGGGGTGCCGACGGTGCGGGTTACACGCCAGGTTTCTCCGGCATCCGTGCAGAAGGCGACGGCGATTTCTCCCTTCTTGGTGCCGATGGAGAGAAACCGGTCCACGTTGGAGACGAAGTCCCGGGCGTCCACCCCGAACAGAGCGTAGCCGATCGCCTCGAACACCGTGCTCTTGCCGACGCCGTTGGGGCCGGAAAGGACATTGATCCCGGCGGAGAAGGTCAGCTCCGTGTCGCGGTGGGATTTTATGTTCTTCAAATGGATGGAGAGGATTTGCATCAGGCAGGCTCCCGCATCAGAAGTCCCAGCAACTCTTCGCCGTCCGTCTCCCCCTTGAGCACCTGGTCGCGGATCGCCAGGGAGAGCCGCACTAGTTCATCCTCCCGCCCCTTGTACTCGCTCTTGGCGGATATCAACTCCCTGAGCACCTCCCGCTCGATCTCGGCGAGGCTCTTCTTTTCGGATTCTGCGCCACCGCCGGCAGTGACCAGGGAGAGGTGGTTCTTGATCTCCACATGGAGAGGGTTGCAGATCTCCTCAAGAGCCAGGCGAAGCCGCTCCCGGCCCAACTCGAAGGGATGGAAACCAACCCGGCCGGTGAGCTTGATCTCCAGGAGCGGCTGACGGTCATCGCTGAACGATTCGATCTTTGCGGCAACCACGTCGCGGAACCGCGTCAGAGCCGTTTCCGCATCTCCGGCGCCATCCAGGTCAATGGTGGTCACCAGCATGGGGCGGGGATTGGTCGGCCGAAACTCATGGGTGAAGACACCATCCTCCACGGTAATCAGGTAGTACCCCTTGTCGTATTTCTCCTCGCCGAAGTTCACGCATTCGGGGGAGCCGGGATTGAAGGCGTAAGCGCGGCCTTCGGGTGTGGCGATGATATAGGGTTTATGGCCGTGGCCCAGGGCCACGTAGTCGAAGACATCGGCCAGGGGGAGCGCCTCTTCCGGCTTCATGTTGCCGATCTCCACCGGTGAGTAGGTCCAGACCCCCACATGGAAGAGGAGGATGTTATTCGTGGTGGTGATAGCCTCGCAGATGCGCGCTACGTGGGCGCCGGCCTGGGTGCCGATGTAGCCGAGGCCGTAGATGTTGACTCCGTTGACCTCGATGTGGCCACCCATGCCCTGTTCGTAATCGAAGGGATCGAAGCGGTAGCCGCCGGTTTCGGTGCGGCTGGGACGCAGCAGGTGGATATAACCCATCTGAGACAGGGCCTCCATCCAGGAGATGCTGTCGCGGCGGTGTATCCAGTCGTGGTTCCCTTCCACGGCGATGCATGGGATGCCGGCATCTTTGAGCGGCTGAAATATCTCAATGGTGCGGGCGAAGGTCCGGGGGAGAATCTGCCCGGTGTGGAAGAGGTCGCCGGCGATGAGGACAAAATTGACCCTCTCCGTGATGGCGCCGGACACAATGCTGCCGAGCATGCGGAAGAAGTCTTCGTAGCGTTCAGCCTCACCGGTGGAGGTGCGGTAGGTTTTGCCGAGGTGGATGTCGGCGGTGTGGAGGAAACGGTATCTCGTCATGCTGCTTGTGTCCTTTGAGCGTCAACATACAGTTAACCGACGGCATTGTTCAAGGGCAAAGTCGGGTTGAGTCTTCCCGGCTCAGAAGCCGCTCCCTTGAGCATTGAACCAGGCTTCGTTGATCGACTGCCGCTCCAGCTTAGGACACGAATCAGGCAGGAGGCGGTACGGATAGCTCTCGCAGCTTATGGTAAGCTTAAAATGATTCACTCCAGCTTCAGGCCCTGAACTCCGACTCGTACCGGCACCTGAAATTGCTCAATACAATTTAACCGGTCCCCTGCTCACAACCTCTACCCCGTCCGGGAGGAACAATGCGCTTCGTGATCGTGATAGTCGCCCTGCTGGCTGGCTTGCTGGCGACCCCGCTGTGTTCGGCAGACATGCCGGTGGTGAGCGAGAATTCCCTGGCCCAGGCTCCGGCGGCCGTTACCTTGGGCGGCAAGCCTCTCTTTTACGTGCGGCACCGCGCCCTTTCGCTGATGCCCCGGGAGCGGGCCGCTCTCATCTCCGGGCGGTTGGTGCGCCTTGCGCGTTCGCCTCTGGTGTCTCCGGCAGATGTTCATGCCGTTGAGGCCGAGACGGTTACCGATATCATCGCGGGTGACACGCTGATCCTGACCGTAACCGATGACGATGCCCGTGCCGAAGGGAAGACAAGGCACGAACTGGTGCAATCGTATAGTGACGTTATTCGCAAGGCGTTGGAGGACTATCACAACGACTATTCGGTCCACAGCCTGATCAAGGGAGCCGGACTGACCGTCGCGGCCACGATTCTCCTCGCCCTTCTCCTGTTGATCATCAAGCGGTCTTACCCCATGGTGCGAAATACCATCGAGTCATGGAGCGGCACCAGGATTAGGGATCTGAAAATCCAGTCTTTCGAAATTGTCTCGGCCGGTCGGATCACCCTGGTTATTCTCAGTGCAGTCAGGTGGATCAGGATTCTGACCGTTTTCCTGCTCGCGTGCGTCTATCTCCTGTCGGTACTGAGCTTTTTCCCCTGGACCAGGCGTTTTGCCCCCCTGCTCCTGCATTACCTGACCAATCCGTTGGCAATCACGGTAAAGGCCGTGGCCGATTATCTGCCCAACCTGTTCTTCATCGCGGTCATTGTTGTGATTGCCTACTTTATCAGCCGATTGATGAAAGTTATCATCGGCGAAATTGGCAAAGGGACCATATCCATTCCCGGATTTTTCCCCGAATGGGCGGAACCGACCTACAAGATCTGCCGTTTTCTGGTGATTGCATTCGCGGTTACCGTGGCGTTCCCCTATCTGCCCGGCTCGGAATCCCCGGCATTCAAGGGGATATCCATTTTTCTCGGGGTTCTCTTTTCACTGGGGTCGACGTCGGCGGTAGCCAATGTGGTGGCGGGGATCATCATTACCTACATGCGGGCATACCATATCGGGGACCGGATCAAGGTGGGGGATGCGGTGGGAGACGTGGTGGAGAAAAATCTGCTCATAACACGGCTGAGAACGATTAAAAACGTGGACGTGACCATTCCCAACTCGCTGCTGCTTTCCAGCCACGTGGTCAACTACAGTTCTTCGGCCCAGGAATACGGACTGATCCTCAATACCAGCGTCACCATCGGGTATGACACGTCGTGGCGGCAGGTCCACGAGCTGCTGATCAGTGCCGCCCGCCGTACCGAGCACGTGCTTGAGCTGCCCGAACCGTTCATTCTCCAGACAGCGCTCAACGATTTCTACGTGACCTATGAACTGAACGCTTACACGGACAAGCCGAACCGGATGGCAAACCTGTATTCGCAGCTTCACCAGAATATTCAGGATGCGTTCAATGAGGCCGGGGTCGAGATCATGTCGCCCCACTACTCCCAGCTGCGCGACGGCAACACGGTTACGGTTCCGGAGCAGTTCCGGCCGGCCGGCTACGTGCCGCCATCGTTCCGGGTGAGCAAGACGGATGACTGACGGGCGATTCAGCGGCCGAGAAGAGTGTGGAGGCGTCTTGTCATTCGGGCAATCTGCGGCCAGTCACGGCTTGTGATGTCCTGGTCTTGACAATACTCTTTGTTTCAGTCCCTCGTCATCGAGCCATTTCGTAACAGCTTTACTTCACTTTTTGAGTCTCACGGTTCGGCGGCTACATGATCAGCCAGATCAATCCAGCCGCCTCCCATGGCCTTGTAGACATTAATGTACGCACCGAATAGCGCGGCCTGTGTTTGAACCCGGCTGAGCTGAGCGGCAAAGAGAGATCGCTCTGCATCAAGTACTTGAAGATAGTTAACGCTGCCCGCCTCGTACCGCAGCCTCGATAGTCTGGCGTAATCAGCCAGAGACTCCAGCTGGCGCCCTTGAGACAGTAGTTGCTCCCGTCCTTTCAAAGTAGCCACCAGGGAGTCTTCTACTTCGCGGAATGCGTTCTGTATGGTCTGTTCATACCGAACAAGCAATTGCCGCGAGACGGCTTCCGCCTGTTTTACCTGGCCGGAAATGGCCCCAAATGTAATAAGAGGTCCGGCAAGCGTGCCCCCCATGGACCAGAGACCAGAGCCCCCTTCGAAAAGCCGCGAAAGTTCCGAGCTCTGGGTTCCCAGCAGGCCTGACAGGGACACCGTTGGGAAATAGAGGGCCTTGGCCGCGCCGATGCGCGCGTTTGCCGCAACAAGATCCTGTTCCGCCTGCCTTATGTCGGGGCGGCGTTCCAGCAGCGCAAGGGGCAACTCCTGCGGCAGGAGTGGCACTGTCAATTCGTCAATCGTTTTGCCGCGCGGAACAGGGCCGGGGTTACGGCCCAGCAGGCTCGAGATCAGGTGTTCCTGTTGAGCTGCAAGTGCTTCAAGCTGGGGGATGGCCTGAGCCGCCACCTCGTATTGTGACTCTATCTGGCTCACTTCCACTCGTGAAACCGTGCCGTACTGGTGGCGAAGGCGGAAAATGCGAAGGCTTTCACCGTAGGACTTCTCTGTTGCCCGCGCAATTTCAAGCTGGCGGTCGATTCCCCTGAGCGTTATGTAGCTGGAAGCAACCCCCGATACAAGAGAAAGGACCACGGCACGGCGTCCCTCCTCACTGGAAAGCACCTGGGCCCGTGCGGCCTCGCTCGAACGACGGATGCGCCCCCAGATGTCCAGTTCCCAGTTGACGTTGAGCACCGCTTGGTAGGTTGTGAATGCCGGTTGATCAACCGGTGCGAGGGGAGAACGGGCATTTTGCTGGCGGGTTGCGGCTGCGCCGTAGCCTACCTGGGGAAAGAACTCGGAGCGGGTTGCGTCAAGTATTCCCAGGAATTGCTCCACACGTGCAGCCGCAATTTTCAAATCCTTGTTTTCTCTGATTGCCGACCGAATGAGGTCTGTGAGCACGGGGTCGTGAAACGACTCCCACCAGGCTGTGTTTGCGAGGCCCTCACCCTGAGCATAGTCGACCCGCCACGAGGAGGGGACCTCGACCGTCGGTCGCCGGTAATCCGGCCCTACGGCACAGGATGCAAGGAGAGCCGCACAGAGCAACATGATTATCCTAGTCATGGTTGCGACCTCCTTCTTCGACCGACTTTGCGAAACCGCTATTTTCCCGCCCCCAGTACACTCCGGTACTTTCAAGAAGTACGAAAAAGAGCGGCACGAAGAATGAAGCGATTAGGGTCGAGGCAAGCATCCCGCCGATTACACCGGTGCCGATGGCCCGAAGGCTGTTGGCGCCGGCTCCGGTAGCGATAGCCATGGGAACGCAGCCGAGAATGAACGCAAGCGATGTCATGACAATGGGCCGTAGCCGGAGCCGCGCAGCCTCAATGGCAGCATCGTCAACGGACATTCCCGAGCGAACGTTTTCGGCAGCGAACTCGATGATCAGGATGGCGTTTTTGGCCGCAAGCCCAACCAACGTGACGAGCCCTACCTGGAAATACACATCGTTTTGAAGCTTTAGAGCCCAAGTAAGCAGCAATGCTCCGAATACCGCGAACGGCACCGACAACACTACCCCCACCGGCAGAGTCCACTTCTCGTATTGAGCCGCCAGAATCAGGAAAACCATGATCAGTCCGAAGACAAATGCCACGACGGAAGTGCCGCCGGCTTTCTTCTCCTCAAACGCCTGACCAGCCCAGGCATAGCTGTACCCTTCCGGCAGCACCTCTTTAGCCACCTCCTCCATGGCTTTGATTGCCTGCCCTGAGCTGAAGCCCTGAGCCTGGCTCCCCGACAGTTTTGCCGCAGGGAAGCCGTTGAACCGAGGTAGCAGGTTAGGTCCTGATACGAAGCGAGCTGTTGCCACTGCCGACAAGGGTATCATTTCACCGTTGCCGGAGCGGATGAAGATTTGCGAGAAATCGGCTGGTTCATCCCGGTACGGCGGCTCTGCCTGAAGAATCACCTGCCAGATTCTGCCGAACTGGACGAACTGGGCGACATAGGAAGACCCGAAGCAGGACTGAAGAGTCTCGAACACCGATGCCACGGGGATGCCGAGCAGCTCAGCGCGTGCCCTGTCAACTTCAAGTGACAGTTGTCTCTGTGAGGCGGAAAAGGTGGTGGAGACACCGGCAAGCTCCTTGCGCTCCCGACATTTGGCCGCAAACTGCTTAGTCACTCGTTCCAGATCCTGGGAGGAAGCGCCGCTTCTGTTCTGGATATAAAACTCGAAACCGCCGGTGGTTCCGAGGCCGGGGATGGATGGCGGATTGATTGGAAACACCAGCCCCTCGCGTATGCCGGCCATGCGGCGCCCCGTGTCGTTTATTACCGCAAATGCACTGCCGGCCTTGCCGGGACGTTGGTCCATCGGTTTCAGAGCAGCAAAGAGCATCCCGGCACTTTCCTTGACTCCGCTGTCGACGATGCTGTAGCCGTCCACCTGAGCCACATCGCCCATGGCCGGGTTGCTTTTGAGGATGTCAACGGCACGGTCGCTTACCTTCACGGTACGCTCCAGGCTGGCAGCGTCGGGCATAAGGTTGGCAACGAGGATGTAGCCCTGGTCCTCCTGGGGAACGAAACTGCCGGGAACGAGCCTGAACAGGAAGACAGTTGCCGCAATCACAGAGAGAAACAGGGCTATCCCGACCAGTTTGTGTCTGATCATCCAGCGCACGCCGGATACGTAGCCGTCGGTCAGCCGGGAAAAACCGTTTTCGAACCATCGGAAGAACCCTTTTTTCTCCCCATGTCCCGGTTTGAGTATTCTTGCGGCCATGGCCGGCGATAGAGTGAGCGCTACGATCCCTGATATCACCATGGAGATGGCAATGGTGACGGCGAACTGTTTGTACAGGGTACCGGTCATTCCGCCAAGGAAGGCAACCGGCAAGAAGACTGAGCAGAGCACGAGCACAATGGCTATCAGAGCCCCCGCCAGTTCATTCATGGCTTTTCGGGCTGCCTCCATGGGGCTCAGACCATGAGTTGCCATATTGTGTTCCACGTTTTCCACCACGATGATGGCGTCGTCCACCACGAGTCCGATGGCCAGGATCATGCCGAAAAGCGTCAGCATGTTGGTGGAGAACCCAAGAGCCATGATACCGATATAGGTCCCGATAATGGCGATGGGGACGGCAATAATCGGGATGACCGTAGCTCGGAAGCTCTGAAGAAAAAGAAAGACCACAAGCACTACGAGCACTACCGCTTCGAAGAACGTATGGATTACTTTCTCGATCGAAGCCTCGGTGAAGGTGCTGGTATCTAGGACGATCCTGTAGTCCAGCCCTTGTGGAAACCTGGGTTTGAGCTCAGCAAGAAGTTTGCGTACCGCCTTGGAAGTCTCGATGGCGTTGGCCCCCGGCTGCTGATATACCACAATGGCAGCCGCCCGTTTGCCGTTTACCTTGGAGGCAATTGAGTAGTCCTTGCCGCCGAGTTCAGCCCGGGCTACGTCCTTCAACCGGACAATAGCGGAGCCTTCGGTTGCCGTCCGGATGATGATGTCTTCAAACTCCTCCGGATCGGTCAACAGTCCCTTGGTGGTAACGACGAAACTCTGCTGGGTCCCCGGCGGCGAAGGAGCCTGACCGATCTGTCCGATGCCGAATGCCTTGTTCTGCCTCTGTATTGCCGCCGAAACATCCTGGGGAGTGATTCCGAGTTGCGCCATTTTGTCAGGTTTCAGCCAGATCCGCATGGCCACGTCGGGCTGCGGAAACATGCTGGCCAGGTTGGCACCGGGAATCCGCTTGATTGCGTCCAGGACGTTCAAATTGGTGTAGTTGCCGAGGTAGACCGTGTCGTATCGGTCGTCCGGTGAGTAAAAGCTGATTACCATCATGAATGACTGGGAGCGCTTTTCCACCGTCACGCCCTGACGGCTGACCACATCCGGCAACTTCGACGATGCCTGATTGACCCGGTTCTGGACGTTTACCTGGGCCATGTCCGGATCAGTGCCGGGCTCGAAGGTGACTGTGAGCGCCATGCTGCCCGAGGAGGAGCTCGTGGACGACATGTACATCATTCGATCCACGCCGTTCACCTGCTGCTCGATGGGGGCGGCGACAGTGTTTGCGATAACCTCGGCAGTTGCACCGGGGTAAAAGGCCGAAACCTGGACGGTGGGCGGAGCAATTTCCGGGTACTGGGCTACGGGGGTAGCCTTCATGGCCAAAAATCCGGCCAGTGTAATAACAATGGCGATAACCGCTGCAAAAACAGGACGATTGATGAAGTAGCCTGCCATGGCCTCCCCCTATTTCGCCGCAGACCCGGCAGAAGCCGAAGATTGGGTGGCAGTCCCATTCGCCTGTGGTGTCAGAGCTTTCACCGGCACCCCGGGACCCAGCTTTTGAAAACCGTCCACAATGACCCGGTCACCGGCCTTGAGCCCCCGGCTGACGACCCAATCCTCTCCTATCCATTCGCCGACGACTACGGGCCTGACTTCAGCAGTCCCCTTGTCGTCCACCACGAAGACCATGTGGCCGTTAGGGGTCTGTTGCACCGCTTTCTGAGGGACTACGATGGCATTCGGCCTGAAAGCACCCTTGATATACGCCTTGACAAACATCCCCGGCCTAATTACCCCCTTCGGATTGGGAAGCTCGGCCCTCACCAGGAAGGTACCGGTTTGCTGGTTGAAGGAGGGATCGGCAAAGCTGAGTTTTCCCTTGTGGGGATAACGGACGCCGTCGGTCAGTTCCACCTCAACTACATAGTCAAGATGCTTCGGCAACCGGATGGTTCCTTGTGCAACCTCCTGACGGGTAGTGGCCATCTCATTCTGGGAAACGCTAAACTCTATCCAGATTGGATCGAGTTTAGCCACGTAGGTGAGAGTTGCGGATGGCCCGGCGGACGACAGGTAGGCCCCCTCACGCATGAGCGACTGACTTGACATGCCGGAGACCGGTGCCTTGATGGTGGTATATCCCAAGTCGAGATCAGCCTTCTGTAGCCGTGCCCCGGCCTCGTGGAGAGCCGCCTCAGCAGCCTGCACGCTGCCGATTGCATTGTCCAGGTCGCTCTTGCTCGCGGCGTCCTGGTCAGCAAGCGGCTTGATCCGGTCGAGATTTGCCCGGGCAGTCCAGAGTTGAGCCCTGCGAACCTCCACTTCGGCCCGGGCCGCGTCCACTTGCGCCTGGAAAGGCTTGCGGTCCATCTGGAACATGACCTGCCCTTCCCTGACCATATCCCCTTCATGGTAAAGAATTTTCTCAAGGAAACCATTGACCCTGGCCATTACCTCCACCTGATGGGAGCTTTTGGCCTGCGCCACGAAAGGAGCTTCAACCGGCACGGTCTTTGGTTGAACAACGACGACTGCCACCTCTGCAGGCGGTCGAGAAGGTACGGAAGGTGTCTTTTGGCAGCCGGCGCCGAAACCCACGGCCAGGATCGCCAGTGCAATGCCCATTTGAGAAATTGACTTCATGGTTTCCTCCTATCGGTAATCGCCGGCATTCATCAGTGCACATCGGTACTGGCAGTTCGACATATTTCCAGGGCAATCCGGCGGCTCAATTCAGCGAGAGTCCGGCTCATGGCTTCGGCGATAGCTTCGTACCCCGCCCCTCTCACCGGCTCGGTGATAGTTGTATCGCCTGACGCGAGCAGGGTGTTTCGTTCTTTGCCGATAAGCAGCCAAGTTGCATTGAGGACAACAACCCCGTCAGAGGTTGCCTCAAAGCGGGTGACATTGAGTTGAACCCTCTGGTCTATGGTCGCTGTCTCCAGCCATGGCAGCACAAGATATTTTTCGTCCGAAAGGATCGATTGGATATTCTCGACGAGCACCCGGCTCAGCTCATCACTAAGGGGAGCACCCCAACGGTTGAATTCAGAGCGGACAAGGGTGTTACGTCCGCTTCTGATCACGATGCCCGGGTAACTCAGGTACTCGGCCATGGCGAGGGGACCGATTCCGATTACACGGCGCGCGCCGCTGCCTGACGATGAATTTCCATCCCCCGCCAGGGAGGAAAGGGCATAAAAGCGCGCAGGAGGTGTGCTGCCACAGGCGGCAAGCTGGAGCAGAACTAAAAGGAGCAGTCCCATGACCGGCAGATTGACGAGCCTCATCCGATTACTCCTCCACATTGGTTTTACCGCGCAGCAGGGCTTCGGGGTGCCGGCCGAGATAATCGACCAATGACCCCAGTGAGCGGGATGTTTCCCCCAGATCCTTCAGCGCGTGGCGAAGCTGATAGTAGGACCGCTCGTCCGTGGCGGCATTCCGGACCGAATCAAGGGTTTCATCCAGTTTGCGCAACGAGGCACGCGCGTCTGTAAGAGTCTTGTTCAGGTTTTCGGCAAGTTGGGCAGGTACTCCCTCTTCAAAAGCCAGTACCCGGTCGGCGCGATTGATTGTGGCAGTTGCCGCACCGATGGCACCTCTGGCTTCGGTTGAGAGGAGGGCCACTTCACGGTCGATTCTGCCGAGCAGCGCCCGTGCATCGGCCACTGCCAGATTCAGAGTACGGGGTGCCCGCTGCAGGTCCGGCGAATTGACCAGTCGCTCAAGTCCGCCTACAGTTGCATTGGCACGTTCCACAAGCTGTCTGAGTGGAAGCTCTTCTAGCTTGCGGGTCAGCTCGTCTGCGGCCGAAGGGATGGTCGGCACCTGGGGGTATCCCGTGGTGTCGGCAACAAGGCGGGCCGGCTTGTCGGGCCGGAAATCGATGTCAATCATTAGCTGCCCCGTAACCAGGCTTTGGGTCTGCAACTGCGCCCGGAGTCCCTTGTCGATGAGTGCCTTGTGGTAATCGGCGGAGCCGGCCTCGGCATTGGTCAGGCGAAATCTGCTCTGATCAATTTCCGTTATGACCGGGACCGAGAACGTCATGTCGCTCAGGTTTCCCTGAAGTACGATATCGACCACCGACCCGATCTTTACCCCACGGAATACCACGGGAGCGCCGATGGAGAGCCCTTTCACGGAGCCGTCGAAGTACATGACATATTTCTTCGTCGGGGAAAAAAGCTTTCCCGACCCGAAAACCACCACGCCGGCAACCACCAGGCAGAGCGCGCCGAGAACGAACGCGCCAATGATCGTCTTGTTGGCCTTACTGCTCATCAAACGTCTCCTTCCCCTGCTTGACCGCACCATGACTACGATCCGATTCTCCTCGGGTGAGAAAGGCGCGTACCCGGGGATCCTCTGATTCAGCCAGAAGCTTCTTCGGATCACCTCCTGCTATCATGGTCCTTGTCCTGGCATCGAGAAAAACGGAATTGGTCCCAATGGTAAAGATGCTCGAAAGTTCGTGGGTTACGACTGCTACCGTTGCACCGAGACTGTCACGCAACTCTATTATCAGATCGTCCAGCAGCCGCGAACTTATGGGGTCCAAACCGGCCGACGGCTCGTCGAAGAAGAGAATGTCAGGGTCCAGTGCCATGGCTCGGGCGAGCCCGGCACGTTTCTTCATGCCGCCGCTGATCTCATTCGGGTAGTAATCCTCGTACCCGGCCAATCCTACAAGAGCGAGTTTGAGAGCAACCAGTTCGGCAATCTCGGCCCGTGAGAAGTTCGTATGCTCTTCCAGCGGCAGAGCCACGTTCTCGGCAAGGGTCATGGAACTCCACAGGGCGCCACTCTGATACAGGACCCCGAAACGCCGCATGATACGCTGCCGTTCGTTCTCGCTCACCGCCCAGAACGGGGTGTCGCCATAGAGGACCTCGCCCGTGGCCGGCTTCTGAAGCCCGATCAGGTGACGCAGCAATGTGCTCTTGCCGCACCCGCTTCCCCCCATGATGATAAAGATATCGCCCCGGTTAACGGTGAAGGAAAGATCACGCTGGATGACCCTCTCACCGTAAGCCATGGAGAGATTCCTTACTTCTATGGCAGCGGGAACGATAGGGGTTGCCGCTGTGGCGCAGTTGGATGGTGTATGCATTGGTCAGATTCCCAGGACATTGCAGATGACGGTAATAACGGCGGTGGCTACGATAATACTGACAATTCCGGTTACCACGGCGGACGTGGTTGCATTTCCCACCGCCGAGGCGCTCCGGCCGCACTGCATACCCCTCAGACATCCTGCAAGCGCTACGAGAACCCCGAATACGGCACTATGAAATAGCCCGATCCAGAAATCCTGAAGTCTTACGGCCTTTTGGGTCATGTTCAGATACTCCATGACGTTGAGGTCGAGCATGAACACTCCCACAACGAGCCCGCCGAGAATCCCCATGAAGTCGGCGTAGAGACAGAGTAGCGGCATCATGAGCACCAGGGCCAGGATCCGCGGAAGCACCAAAAATTCCACGGGTGAAACCCCGAGGGTGGTCAGCGCGTCTATCTCTTCGTTGACCTGCATAGTCCCCAGGCGCGCGGCAAAAGCCGATCCTGTCCGTCCGGCCATGATAATGCCGGTCATGATCGCTCCCATGACTCGAACGATGGCGATGCCCACGAGGCTCGCCACGTAGATCTGGGCTCCGAACATGACCAGTTGCACAGCACCTACGAAAGCGAGAATCAGTCCCACCAGCAGACTGATCAAGGACACAATGGGAAGGGCTTGAGAGCTGCATTCCTGAATGATCAGCAGAAGATCGCGTCGCCTGAAGCGGGCTTGACCGGTCAGCAGCCGCCCGAACGCACTGGTTGCTTCACCAAGGAATGCCGCCATATCGATGGCGGTGTGCCATGCGGATAGGGCGTGATCGGCAATGCGTATCAGAAATGAGGGTCTCGCTTCTCCATCATGCTCATCGGAGCGCGGGGGAGATGCAAGGGCGAGAAGCAGAAGGCGCTTCACCCCCTGCGGGAGCTGGCCGCTATTGAACTCTATCCCGCGTGCCGCGCAGAGTTTGCTGATTCCCAGGATAAACGTGAGCAAGCCGCTATCCCATTCCCTGAGAGACACCACATCGAACGCAAGGCTCAACACAGGGCCATCAGCCAACTCTGCGCTCACCTCCGCGACGGACAGAGGAAGGTTTCCCGCGTGCCAGTCACCTTCCAACCTAATCAGAAGCGTTTGGGGTGCTGGACGGAGGATCAGAGGATGTGCGTTCAATCCTTCTTGCCTCAAAGTTCTACCCTTGCCCGTCCGTCGGCGCCCGTGCGGGTCTTATACCAAAAAACGACCTTGCGGATGGCGCGGTCCTTGCCGGGAAGATCTATTTCCCTGGTTTTCCCTCCTTTGGGGATAAAGTTTCGGACCGGTACGTTGATGCGACGGCCATTGGCGAGGACAACGACGACCGCCTTGAACTCGACCCCGCTTTCTTCGCCCCTGATCTGTATTCTCTTGAACTCTCCTTTCAGGGCAGTGACGGGGATTTCGTCACGCTCGGCCATCAGCCGAACGGTTCTATCACCGAGCTTTACCCATTCGTCGGCCCATGCGCTTGTCGAAAACAGAATCAGTAATGCAATGATTGTCAGAAAGCGGATATACATGATGCAAACCTCCGAGTAATCTGTTCAACTTTCAAAAAACTTAAAAGTAATATTTTTTCAAATAGTTGCTCAGGAAACACGAGCGATGACGGACACTCCGGATTTTGACGCACAAGATCACTCAAACGACAGCAACAGTCGCACTAAGTGATCACGTTGGAGCTACGATTATAGTAATTTATACCAGAGTTGGAGGCTTATGCTTTCGCCGAACTGCCCATTTTGGGTACAAAGCAGCTTTTATCAAGCGACAGAGTATGGCGAGGAAAGAGAGGAATAATCGGGACTGAGCGGATGGAACAACAGTGAGAGAGTGGTTGTTTCAGTCAGAATCGTTGCCGGCTACATGGGCAGACCCATTGTCCAGCAACGTCTTGAGGTGCGTACAAAGAATATTGATTCCTTCAAATATGCGAAGGTTAAGGCCGAACATGAATCGCTCGGCAGCGAGTGAGGTTATGATGTACTCTCGGGGTGAAATGCGTTCAATCAGACCGAGCCGTACGAGCTCCTCAAACTTTCGGCGCACGGTCTCACGGGGTATGCCCGTTGATTCGCTTATTGAAAATGGGTTGCATGGCAGCAGGAAATTCCTTAGCGCATCCACCGAAACGGGCAACTCGGTGCGCGGGAGTTCCATTCGCCCCTGCCGTGCAAATTGGCACACGTTCTGGTGAGCAAGTTCGCCCAGCACTATGGCCAGAACGAAGTCGCCGTTGAATTCAACATACAGGGTATTGAGGTACTTGAGAAGAAAATCGTTGAGTAGAAACGATATCTCTTGCCTCTTAGCCGTGTACTGGTCCTGCGAGGATTGGGGAATTGCCTCCAAGGCAGGTAACAGATGTCCCTGCATTTCAGCTCCTTTCAAGAAAACACGGGCAGACGAACTCTCAGCTCGGCATCATGAAGCAGCTCACTCCTCAAACGTCTCCAGGTTGCGGGCGAGCTGGACGATTTTGGCAACCACCAAATCTTCGATCAGACGGCCTTTTTCCACGCTGGCTTTGGAAGGATCGCCCCACACGCCGCC
The DNA here is from genome assembly GCF_036323535.1 of Geobacter sp. 60473. Classification (GTDB taxonomy): domain Bacteria; phylum Desulfobacterota; class Desulfuromonadia; order Geobacterales; family Geobacteraceae; genus Geobacter; species Geobacter sulfurreducens. The sequence continues at coordinate 1,300,326 of NZ_AP028967.1, read as the reverse complement.
GGGCCAGTATTTCCGTTTGTTGCGCACCAGCAGGCCCGGCGGAAAGCTGGGAAATTCCCGCTCGGCACAGCCCTTCACCAGGTCCGGATGGGAGTGCATGATGCGAGAGGTTTCGATCTCGCCGGCATGGGAGTCGCCCACGGTTTCGATGATGCTTTTCCCCTCGCGGTACGCCAGTTCGTATTCGGTGACCACGGCGATGTTCAGCTCCGGCAGCTCGGGCAGGAGCTCCTCACCCGCGTCCTGGAGGGCCATCCGGTGAGAACCGCCGGCATGTCCGGTGAGGATGATGACGTTGCGCAGCCTCTGCTGGTAGAGCGACCGGACGATGTCCTTCATAAGGGATTTCAGGGTGCCGGTGGTGATGGAGATGGTGCCCGGATGGCATGAGGTGGAACGGCACGAGCCGTAGTGGATCGGCGGGGCCACGAACAGCGGGATGAGACGCGCAGCTTTTTTGCCCACTTCATAGGCCTGGATGGTGTCCGTGGAAAGCGGCAGGTGCGAACCGTGTTCCTCCACCGAGCCGAACGGGACCAGCACGGTCCGGGTGGCCCGGAGCCCTTCTTCGAATTCGACCATGGTCATGGTTTCGATGATCATGTGCCACTCCTTCCGCGCAGACTTACAGCTGCCCCATGAACCGGTGGGTCTGGGGGATGATCCGGACCTCGGTCAGGTACCGGCAGGCCAGCTCCTGCAGCTCCAGCGCCTTGACCGGCTTGATGCCGAGGGTGTCGCCGGCCCGGGTGACCGGCTGGAGGATCAGGGGAATGTCCCGATTCACGCCGGCTATGATCTCGCCGGCCCGGGTGATTTCCCAGTCTTCCGTTTCCTCCCCCACGACGATTTTGATGAACGCCCGGCGGGTGTTCGCGATTTCGAGGAATTGGCGGTGGTCGTCCCAGAGGTCGGTGCAGCCCGACGTGGACGGAATTTTGATGTCCATGCCGATGATGTCGACATGGTTGATCACCAGTCCCAGGGCCGCGTGCATGACGCCGTTGGTTTCCAGGTAGACGGGAAGATGCTCTCTCAGAACCGGCAGCCACTGCATGAGAATATCGTGCCTCAGGAGCGGTTCGCCACCGGTGATGCTGATGGAATCGTGCACGCCGGGCCAGCCCCGCTGCCACCCTTCCACCAGCGCCGCGATCCGATCGAGGGAGACCGGGTTGTCCGCGGGAACGAAGTCGCGCCGGCCCGGGGTCTGCTCGATGCGACACGGCTCGGCCGGCGTCCCCGCCGGGGTGTCGCAGTAGTCGCAGGTCAGGTTGCACCCCCGGAACCGGATGAATACCTGGCGCAGGCCAATGAGCATCCCCTCCCCCTGGACCGAGGAGAAAACCTCCTCAAGTTCGGCTCCGGGTTTACTCATAGTAGGTGGCCGCTGCGTTGTCCGATTCCCAGACAGTGATGCTTTCAACCGTCACGTTGCCGTCATTGAGGCGGCGGGACAGCTCGTGGTAGAGGTAGCAGGAGATGTTTTCGGACGACGGCGATATCTCTTTGAACGGCTCCAGTTCATTGAGGTACTTGTGGTCCAGGGTCCGCAGCAGGCCGTTGGTTTCCTGTTTGAGCACCTTGAAATCGATACCCAGCCCGGCCTTGTCCAACTCGCGTGCCGTGACCGAAACCTCTACGCGCCAGTTGTGGCCGTGCAGATTCTCGCAGTCTCCCTGGTAATTGATGAGGCAGTGTGCCGCGGCGAACGAGGTGTGAATCGTCAGTCTATACATGGCGCAATCCTTGATTCTGAAGTTGTCAACGTTGCGAATAGTACCACGGGGATGTATAAAATGCAAAAGCGACTGCCGCACCGCACCGTTTAGATATTTACTTAGGTAAGTATGAGAGTGTATGATTCCGGCTTGCCGGTAGGCTCACGAACCATGTGAACAAAGGAGACCACGGATGAGTGCGGAGCTTCTCGAAGGCCAGATGCCCCTGTTCGACGTCCCTGCCCCTGTTGAAAAAAGTGAAGCGCCCGCTGCCGAACCGGCAGTGAAGGTAGCGCGAAAGCCGACAAAGAAGAAGGCGGCGCCGGAGCAGGTAACGACTGCGCGGCGTACCAAGGAAAAACCGAAAAAAGCGCCGGCCAGGAGCAGTGCGAAGGCGGTTGGCCCCAGGGGGGGCAGAGGACTGTCGGGGCTCGTGCCCGAAGGGGACGTGCGGCTTACGGCCAACATGAGAGAGGATATCCACCTGAAGCTCAAGATAGCCGCGGCCCGTCAACGGACGACCATTGGCGAGATACTTGAAGAGTTGGTGGAAAAGTATATTAAATAACAGCGATTTCCTCCGGCTGGCCATGGTCTGCCAAAGGAAACCGCCCTGCCCTGTCAGGCGGCGGCACGCGACTCCGCACCCCTGTCACGTTCCCGGTACAGCACCACGTTCACCCGGTCGCGATCGCGACTGAACACGAAGCCGAGGTTATGTTCATAGGCCAGGAGGGCCACCGGCTCGATCTGGCCGGGGTCCCTCAGCCTCACGATCAGCCGGTTGCCGGCGGAGAGGTGGTCAAGGAAGCCCGGCGTCACATCCAGTTCAACACCGTTTCGCTCAAGAGAGAGATCCACCACGCGTGCGCCGTCTGCGCCGACCAGGAAGTCGTCCAGGCTGAAGCGCGGGACCGCGCTGTCCGCGTCTCCCTCCACAATCTGAATGGTTCCGCCCCCGCCGATCTGGAGGCTGTCCTGAATGACGAAGCGGCCCGTCCGGACGTTCTCGCCGTACCGGTCCACTGCCAGCGGTGTCTTGAGGCTGAACAGGACGGTTCCCACCTCGGTCGGCTGCAGCTCCGACTCATGGCGGCCGATCACCTCCAGGGTCGAGGAATCGAGCCGTTCCTCGATGTCTACCGCCACTGCCTGCACCTCGGCTGTTGCGAGCTTTATGGTGTAGGTGGCTCCTGCCCTGAAGGGCGTATCGGCGAGCCAGAAGATGCTGGCCCGGAATTCCCGTGTGCGGATGGGCGCTTGCTGCAGGCGGGCTATGATCTCTCCCCGTTCCACGAACAGTTCATCCTCGGTGGTGATGCCGACGCACTCGCCTGCCCCGGCCCGTTCCAGCCCCGGCTCGCGCCACTTTTCCACACTCTTGACCCGGGTAACCTTTCCCGAAGGCTGAAAGATCACCTCATCTCCCTGCCGTATCTCGCCGGTCTCGACCCGCCCCGCGTAGATCCTGCGGCCATCCCACGTGTAGACATCCTGAACCGGCATACGAAGGGGCAGCGTTGCGTCCCCCCGCACGTCGCCAAAAGCATCCAGAGCCTCCAGTATCGTGGGACCCGCGTACCAGGGAGTGTGGCCCTGTCGGCCGGCCATGTTTTCCCCCTCCCTCGCGGAGATGGGTATGACGTGGGCCGGCACGATGTGGAGCGAATGGAGGAAGGCCCGGATGTCGTTCTCCACCTCCTGGAACCGTTGCCGGTCATAGTCGATCATGTCCAGCTTGTTGACCGCCACCACCACCTGGCGGATGCCGAGGAGCGACAGGACATGGGCGTGGCGCTTGGTCTGCTCGCGGACCCCTTCGGTGCCGTCCACCAGCAGGATTGCCGCGTCCGCGCTGGCTGCGCCGGTGATCATGTTCTTGAGGAACTGCTTGTGGCCGGGCGCATCGATAATCACGTACCGGCGGCGGGCTGTCGAAAAGAAGCTGGATGCCGTATCAATGGTGATGTTCTGGACCCGTTCCTCTTCCAGCGCATCCATGAGGTAGGCGAACTCGAACGGGCGCCCCTGGGCCTTGCAGGTTGCGGCGATCTCCTGGCGGCGGGATTCGGGAATGCTGCCGGTGTCGTAGAAGAGGCGGCCGATCAGGGTTGACTTGCCGTGATCCACATGCCCCACAATGACTATCTTCAGTGTTTCGGACTGGCTCATATCGTATCTCCTTACCCGGTTACCCGCTTACATGTAGCCCTTGGCCCGCAACTTCTGCATGGCATAGGTGTTTTCCTGGTCCTGGGCCCGGCCGGCCCGCTCCGGTGTCTTGATGGCGCGAAGCTCCTCAATGATCTCCTCCACCGTGACGGCGTTCGACTGGATGGGGCCGGTGCAGGGCATGCAGCCGAGGGAGCGGAACCGTTTGCCGTCCCGGGCGAAGTACAGTGGGCAGAGTTCAATCCCTTCCCGCTGGATGTAGAGCCAGATGTCCAGTTCGGTCCAGTGCAGGATAGGGTGAACCCGGATATGGGTGCCCGGTGCAAAGGTCGTGTTGAACTGGTCCCACAGTTCGGGCGGCTGGTCCTTGTAGGACCACTCGAAGTTCTTGTCCCGGGGCGAAAAGACCCGCTCCTTGGCCCGGCTTCCCTCCTCGTCCCGGCGGATGCCGAGAAAGAGACCGTTGAAACCGTGACGTTCGATGGTCTGGCTCAGCCCGTCGGTCTTGAGCTTGGCGCAGCAGTCGAGTCTCCCCTGTTCGGGCCCTGTGCCGGCGGCAATGGCTGCTTCGTTGCGCCCGACGATCAGGTCCGCGCCCCACTCCCGTGTCATGCGGTCCCGATATTCGATCATTTCCGGATACTTGTAGGTGGTGTCGATGTGCACCAGCGAAAAGGGAATCCGTCCGAAAAAGGCCTTGCGGGCCAGATGGATCATGGTGGTGGAGTCTTTGCCCACCGAATAGAGCATGGCGAGATTCTCGAACTTCCGGTATGCCTCGCGAAAGATGTAGATGGATTGCGCTTCGAGTTCATCAAGATGGCTGTTCATGGTTCATTCTCTCCGATTGGATGCCTTGTTCGCCTCACCGGCGGTGCAGCCCGCATTCCTTGTGTTCAGGATCTTCCCACCACCAGCGCCCCGACCGGGGGGGCTGGCCCGGGGTAACGGCCCGGGTGCAGGGGGCGCAGCCGATGGATGGATACCCCTGGTGATGGAGGCGATTCACCGGCAGTTGCCTGGCCTCCGCATATTCCCATACCTGGGCGTCGGTCCAGTCCAGGAGGGGGTTGATCTTCACGATCCCGCCGTTGGTGCCGTCGATCTCAAGAGGAGCGAGGTTCGCCCGTGTCACACCGTGAGCCCGCCGCACGCCCGTCACCCAGCCGGCCAGCCCCGCCAGAGCGCGCTCAAGCGGCTCCACTTTGCGGATATGGCAACACTGGTGGCGATTGGCAAGGCTTTCACGGAACGAAAAAGGCCCCTTCTCCCGCAGCAGCCGCTCCACCTCGTCGTTGCGGGGGAAATACCAGTCAATGCCCACTCCGTAACGGGAGACGATAGCTTCGGCGACCTCATGGGTCTCCTCGGGAAGCCGCCCGGTGTCTATGGCGAAGATTCCCACCGGAAGATCATGGGACGTGATCAGGTCGATGATGATCACGTCTTCGACTGAGAAGGAGCAGGCAAGGCTCACGACTCCGTCCGCCGCTTCGATGCCAATTCTGAGTATCTCCAGTGGAGTGGCGTTTCCAGGGAGCCGGGGCGGTGATGAAAGCTTCTCTGTGGCCATGAACTATCCCCTTTCTTGATCTCGACCGCGGCTAAATACGTATAATTAAGTGTACAAATTCAACATTGCCAACAATCAAACTTGATATAAGTGATAATAAATTCACCAGATAAAGTCAACTATCAAAATGATAAATATTGACAATAATAACGCATAATGCTTGATTAAATATGCATACTTAGTGCGCAAAATAGAGGTAATTATAAGAAGTTGCTGAGCTTTTACGTAACTCGCGAGAAGTATTGGATACAGACAGGCATTGAGGAGGGGCTTATTGGTACTTCCATGGATTTACATGATATTTTGTCTAAGTTATCCACTTCTCTTTGTCCATGAAATATCGACCGGTTCCACCAGATACGGTATACCGTTAAAAATAGTTATTGACACGCATATTCAGATGGTTACAGCCTGTGCTTATTAGTTATGCATGATGTAAAAGTGCCCAATGATACGTAACAATTTTGTGACTTATCCACAGATGCACCGGGGTTATCCACATCACCCGTGGATAGCTGCCGGTGCCTGTGAAAACCGTCTGCACACCGCCTGTGCAACCGGATAAAGCACAAAAGAAAAGGCCACGATTTCTCGTGGCCTTTCGCTCCTGTCCGACCTTGGCCGGACCTTTAAAGGGTGGCGGGAATATATCTAATTCAATATTTATACGTAATAATTGTATTTATTGTCACCTATTGAAACGCAAAGCCCCCAATTAAGCCCCAAACCACCATTCCCATTTGTTATACATTTTCCAATATATCTATAAAGGTTATTTCTTTTGTCCAATTTGTCCAACTTGTCCCGCACATATATATATCACTTAATATTATAGGGTTATATGTCTTATGGTTGCTTTTTGCGGGACAGTATTTCCTTTTTAAATGATTTATTTTTGTCCATTCTGTCCCCCTCGCCCCCGAAAAGAAACTATCCGAGCGTTCCTCAATCGACGATATTCCTGATCTTTCTTCGGCGGCTGCCGGGGCCATGACCCTGCCGGCGCTACAGCAACTCCTTCCTGCTGCCGTTGCCGTCCCGGCGGTAATGGTCCTTCGGTCTGCAGTCGCCAGGAACAGTCGGTTTCATCATTTGAGGAAACCTTCCGGGATCATATACTCTGCACGTTTCTTCAAGTCCTCGAGCTTGTCTCCCAAACCGGAAAGAAGTTCCATAACTCCACTCAAGAGGATCTGCTCGTCACTTTCTTTTTTCTGCTCATGCCAGAGCAGTGTTCCCAGAGTATGCACTGCATTAGCCGCGCGCTCCAACTCCACCGCCAAGGAGTCGAACTCAAGCATACAACTGTGGATCGAGGGGGGATTTTCACCCTGTTTTTTTTCGCTGTTCATTTTGTGCCTCCTTGTAAATGATATCTTTATATCATTTGTTTAAGATATCATTGTATCTTTTGCAAGTATTTTTTTTATTATTTGGTTTTTTGTTGACGTAATAAGTAAAACCTCATATATTTCAGCACATGGCAAGACCAAAAAGCGATATAGATAGAGTGCAAGCCGGCCTCCGACTCCGGTCGGAAGTTCTCCGGGCCATGAAACACCTGAGCATTGACATGGAGAAACCTCTTAACCAGCTTTTTGAGGAGGCGGCAGAAGCGTATCTCCGAAGTAATGGTGCCCCCTTGCCGGAGGCGACCGCCTCAGACAACAATGGAAAAGAGCCCCCCAGGTGACCCCGGCGGGGCTCTTTTCCATTACAGGGAATAGAACCGGCAGCGAACAATATTTCCCGTCCCCGATGCTCTCAAATGAAGAAGTGAAGCATGGTCACGGTTCCGGCGGCTTTTCATACTGAGCACTATCTACGCACTTTGCCTTGTTCGCCCAGAGGTAGGCGGCCCCCGTCGATATCCTTAGCTGGTCAGCTATCCTGTTAACGCGAATACCGTGACTGACCATGAAGAGCAATAGATAAAGCGACCTGAATTCAATCCCGATCCCGTTGAGTGGCGTCCCGGTCACTGCTGAAAACGAACGGCTACAGAAGGGACAGTTTACCCGGCGCATGGCCCAAAACGTATCAAGCTTCCGTTTGCTGGTGATCTCCTTGTTGCATCTCGGGCAGCGTACTCCCTCAGCGTGAATCTTCTTCAAAAACCACTCCCGACAAGCGTCTTCGTCAAGCATTCCAATGGAAAACCCCTTATTCACTTCCAGCATCACGTCCGCTACCGTCATCATGATTCCAGTTACCCCCTATCCAAAATAACGCTACCTACTTAGTAAAATTCATTATTTCAGCGTGAACCCCAAAATCATATGGAGCCAGATACCGCGGGCTTTGCTACCCGCATGAAGCTACCCCTAGGGAGGACCCGCGAGCAATGCGGCCTTTGAGACGTCTTATGTCTTCAACGGTTCCCCCGTCCAGAGAGGGGGACGGGGGGAGGAAACCGCCCTGCCGAGTTTAGAACCCAGCTTCCTTAAGCCGACGCCGGACAGTAAAAACCAGAAAATCCCGGACACGCTCCTGGAAGGAATTCAAGCAATGCTCACTTGCTTTATCGACCACTTCCTCAACCCGGATGATCTGCTCTTCAGAGAAATCAGAATTGACTAGGGGGACCGAAAAAGCGGGTATTGGTTTAAGGAGGAATTCACATATACCCCTGACATCATCCATGATAGGAGCAGATATAGAGTGGTCAAACCCTTCAAGTTCCCTTTCAGCTACATCCAAGATCATCTGCTTGAAGCTTTTTTGTGTTGGAAACTGATAAATTGAACCCATGCTTTTCTCCTTTCACTTGGAATTCGGAATTACGAACGCGGTTGGAGGCCGAAATCTACATTCCTGGCCACGGCTTCACGCATTACCGGAGCCCCGACTTCTTCAAACCACCGCTGAAACAGCTGTTGATCCGCGAGCATTGGGCCATTTATGTTCAAAATGACCGTGACTTCTTGACTCTGCTGGGGGGTAGATACCGGCTGAGTAATTACCGGACTGCCGGGAGTGCCGGCACCATATCCGGCGGCGTTGGTACTGCCTGATGTTCCGCCTTCGATAGCGGTGGCCCCGGCCTCGCCAAGTGCTCCCACGGCAATTCCGCCGAGCCCCCAGGCGGCAGCAAGGGCCAATTCGGTGGCAATGCCTGTCGCACCAGTCGCGGCAATCCCTACAATACCAGCGTCGATTGACCCGGCCACTGCACCCATTGCGGTAGCCGCAGGAACGAATGACTGACCACCATAAGGATTAAGGGTCTGAGCGGTATAGAAAGCCGTCCACATCCAAGCCAATTCACTCAGGAGTGTGGCCTGGGTTATGGCGGCTGTCGTTTCATTCTGGATCCGGCCGGCAGCGGCTGCCGCCGACAACACGTGCTCTTTCGCCTTACCGAACATGAATTGCTGCAACCCCTGGGCAATGAACCGGATTGACATGGCCAGCATGCGCCTGCCGATCTGACCGCGCTGATTCTCTTCAAACAGCAGCATCTGCACACCCATGGTGGCCATCTGCTGGGCGAAGTTGATATACGTCTGGGCGCTGTTCCACCAGATGTTCGCCAGGGCCTCCGCCTTTTGCGCCTCCAGGTCAACCTGCTGCCAGGCGTATTCCTGCTGGATCAGCGTGGTGTCCATGCCCAAGCGCTGGGCCTGCTCAATTTTGGCCTGATACTCGGCATCGAGCAGCATCTGCTTGTGTGCGAACTGCATGTCAAGGGCTGCCGTCTCATCGCCCATAAGCCGGAGACTTTCCTCCTGGAGCCCCATCCGGATTGCCATGATGCTCTGTGCCGTCTCCTGCTCAAGCTGAGTGCGGCGGGCTTGGTTGGGGTCCTCCGATGGCGTGGCCAGCAGATCAACTGGTCCACCCAAAAGCGACACCGAAGACGAACCACTGAAACTCAGCCCCTGGCCCAGATCATTGACCCGCAGGACGAACGCCTGGGCATCCTCGAAAGCCAGCTCATCGGCGGCACGGTCCCAAGCGTCGGCAAAAAACGTGCGGGCCGTGGGGGAAGTTGCCCAGGCCGGCCGACCGCCAGCACTGCCTCCCGCGCCGCCACCACCTAAACCCGGAGCCGTCGAAGGGGCAACTATCCCGGCTTGTCCGCCCTGCATCTTTCCAAGGGCCCGCTTCACAGCACTGTCGTTGATTAAGACTTTGTACCACCACTCGTTAAAGGCGGAGTCGGTCACCTTCTTGAACTGGATACCCCCCTCCCGAATGAAGGCGGCGTACTGCTCGGCTGTGTAGCCTGGGAGCTTGTCCTTGATGTAGTGCATGATCTTGACGTCTTCAAGGGCGGCAAGATCATGGGGGGTGGTCCCCATGTAGCGCATCCGTGCCCCCTCGTGGCCGGAGGTGACGAGGGACTTGATCTCCTTCCCTTCGGATTCCAGATTTCGCGAGTCAGCATAGGCCTTAGCAAGGGTGAAACCGGCCATGGCGGCAAGGCCCGGAAGGGTGCTCTGCAGGAGACGCCCGGCGGTGACCGCAGCGGTGGTGCTCGTCGCCAGCCCGACCATCGCCGTGGATATCCTGCCGGCCCCCAAGGCAATGGCGGTGTACATGGCCGGCTCCCCCAGTTCCTGCATCACACCGAGGAAGGGCCGGGCAACCTTGAGCCCTTCGGTGAAAGCAGGAAGGACCGCCTCGGCTAGGGCCGCCTTTGTCCGGAAGAGCTCATTGTTGAACCGATTGATCTCCGCCTGTGTACTGTGAATCGCAGCGGTGAGCTGGCCGCTGTAGGTCTGGCGGAGTTCCACAGCGAAACGGGGGAGGAAATCGGCCGTAACGATCTTACCCTTCTGTAGCAACTCGTCGAGGGGCTCAGTAAAGCCGATAGCCCGCACGGCACGCTCAGCTGCCTGGTAGGCCCCGGGCAGCCTCTCGCCAAGTTGTTGCCGCAATTCCTCTGCCGATACCTTGCCCTTGCTGATCATCTGGGATAAGGCGAGGATTGCCCCCGAGGTCTCCCCGGCGGAAAGGGTGAGGGCGGTCGAGGCCTCGGCAACGGCGGTGAAGATGTCCCGGGTGGCCTGCCCCTCTAGGACGGTCCCACGGGAGGATGCCGCAAGCTTCACGTAGTCCTGTCCGAGAGTCTGGAGGTTGAGCCCCAACCGCTCGGCCTCCGAGGTGATATAATTCATCTCGACTCGGCTCTGGTTTAAACTGCCGGTCGCGGAAAGAAGGGAGTTCGACAGTCGCTCCGTCGCAAGCCCCGCGTCAAGAAGCTCCTTGGCGACGACGGCGGCACTCACCCCGGCCAAGACGCCGGTAAAGGAGGAGAGACTGCCTTTCGCCCGGGTGATACCCCCTTCAAACCTGTTCGCTGCGCTCTCCCCGTCGGCAAGAGCCCGGTTCAGTTGGGAGGAGTCCCCCTTGAGTACGATTCGTGTCTGACGTTCATTATCTGACATGTGTGGACCTCACTTGTTCCGAAATTTTCTATTCATTCCCGACCCCACAGGTGGCGCAACTGTACTTCTCAACATTCTTGCCTGAGGTCGCTAGGCTGAAGCGGACTCCAGTGAAAAGTTTTTTCTCTCCGCCGCGCTGAGTGCCTCACCACTCATGATGACGCTGAAAAGCCACTGAACGAGTTCGGGGGGTGCTATCTGGCGGAACTCGTCGAAGTCGGTCACAGCTCGCAGGCCGTCCGGGGTCTCAATAAAGTAGTTGTGAAGCGAGACAAACTTTTCCCTGACCAGGCCACAGAGCCGCTTGTGGTACTCCTCCATGGCCTTCTCCGGGGTTAAGCGGTTGCGGTCGAGGGTGCTCTGTATGTCGAGGTTGTCCTTGTCGACGATGTTCACCCCGTAGACTTTGAAGTACATCTGCTCGGCGGGGGGAAGTTGGCGATTGTTGATCCCATCACAGGAAACGGGCGGGACGATCTCGAAGATGTCGTTGATGTTCTTGAACAGCATGGGGTTAACTCCTTTCTTATCTGACAGGGCTTCTGCCGGGATGGTTGATGACTCAACGCCTCTGCGTCCTAAAGTTGAGTTCGTGGTTAAATATCTTGAAGAAATGCTCGTCAACGGCCTTGCGAAATGAGTCGGAGGCCCGCACTCCGGTGAAGAGGGTCGCCGCGGTGGGAATGCGCTTGTCGAGGAGGGATCCCCGGGCGCTTGTCCTTCTCATCCAGACACCAACATGGGTACCGGTGCGGCCTGCCTGGACGGTAGAGAGGAACGCCTTCGGCAGGATGGTACGCTTGCCCCGATGGACCTCCACCGTCACCCCCGCTGGAGCGCCGCGCGGCGTCCTCTTGAGGGTCTTCGTTCCCTGCCTGGTGATAACCTTGTTGCCGATCCTTTGCACCGCGCCAAAATAAGACAGCGAGATCGACCGGCCGGCAAGCTGAACCGTCACCACAAGACTGCCCCGGCGCGCACGGATGACCTTTATCCTGCTTCTGCCGGTCGAAGTTGACCAGAGATCCCGGCGTTTGATGTTGTAGGTTTCGATCACCGTCTTTGTCGCAGCAGTAACCCCCCGATCCGTCGTTTTGTTGAGAGCGGAAACAAAGGCCGCCTGATAGATAGCCGGGTTCAATGCCTCCCGAACGGCATCCATCCCTTCAAGACTGAGAGAAAATTCAGCCATAACCATTCACTCCTTTCGGTGTACGCTCCGGCGAAGTTGGTCCCCCCGGTCAAAATCAGATATTCATTGTTAGCGATGTATTGCACCAATACCGCCCCATCTCCCGCCGTAAGCCATGCCAAGGAGTGAGGCGAGCGCCATTTGTGTGTCTGTTCTTCGCTTCCTAATCTGATAGTACCGCCGCTCACTCAGTTCGATCTGCCACCAGACCATGATTTTCCAAGCCTGTTCTTCTTGCTGCTTGCGGAGTTCCAACTTTGCACGAATGGTGTCTTGTTCCGCTTGTTTCCGCTGAATAGCTTGTTCTTTCCGTTGCTCAAATGTCCCGCGTTTACTGGCCTCGCCCATCCTGTCACCTCATGAAATCGCTAACCAACGGGTGGTGAGGGGCAAGCCCCACACCCTTGACCCGTTATGCCACTGGCCGAAAGTTTGCCAATGGCTCGCCTTCCATGTTTTTGCCTACCCAATCGCAGTACCACTCTCGCCCCTTTATCATGTGGCGGTGGCCCGGTTCCAAGGGAAGTACCGTTTCCAGCGCCCCCGATACGCTATCCTCGCCGGTCGCCCCGCAGCAAAAAATAATGTAACGATGTGGCATAACCATTGAGTTTCACAAATTCATGGACGGTTCGGTCCTATCGCCGGCCATGGGTACAATGCCCCGCAAACACCCACCGATTGTTATGAATAGTTCTCCACTCACGGCTCCAATGGACACAATCGTTTGCAATGCACCGTTTGCCCTTGGCCCCTGTCCCTTGCCTAGTCAAGGGACAAATCTTCATTCGTGCTTCACCCTCTCTCAGTACGTTCCATGCCATTGCTTTGCCTATCTCTTCCCCGGCTCGCCCTCGCCGGTACGCCTCTTGATGACCTGCTCAATTCGCTGGCTCTTTGCCATAAGCTCAAGCACGGTGTCATTCAAAGCCTGGTGGTATCCCTGGTCCCATAACACCACCTTCCCCTTACTGGTTTAAGCGGGCCGGAGGGGGCACCTCCGGCCCTTTATGCAGGGGTACACTCCTGGATACAGAAACTCAGCCCATAACCACGGGAGCGGCCCCGCATACCCTTAATAACCCTTCTCCTTAACCTCACCGACCGGGCCGGGTTCATCATCCGGAATAAAACCTTGCGGAATGTTAGCGCCGCCATTCTCCTTGAATTTGCCTATTGGATGCCAGGCATAGACCGTGTATTCATCCAAGCTAACCGGATTATCCTCTTCAGGCCTCGCCGAATCCCACAAAAGAGCGCCGTCCCAGTAAAGCGCGTGATCGAAATCAGCCGAGCTTTTGACCGCCACAATCGCCGGATACTATGTAAGGCCCCCCTTGGGCATACGGATTTTTGCCGTATGCTGGACTTTGCGAGAACCCATTCTCCAAAGGAGGCCTTACCCATGAGATTTTACACAAAAACTCACAAACACTACTGCGGAATCGATCTTCATGCGAAGAAAATGTTCCTCTGTATCCTGGATGCACAGGGCGAGGTGCTCCTGCACCGCAACATCTCAAGTTCGCCGGAGGCCTTTCTCAAAGCAGTCGCGCCTTTCCGTGATGGCTTGGTGGTCGGCGTGGAATGCATGTTTGCCTGGTACTGGCTTGCCGATCTCTGCCGTAAGGAAGGAATCGAATTTGTCTTGGGTCATGCCCTTTACATGAAAGCCGTCCACGGCGGGAAAGCGAAAAACGACAAGATCGATTCCCACAAGATCGCGGTGCTGTTACGCGGCGGCTCGTTCCCTGTTGCTTACGTCTACCCTCCGGAGATGCGCGCTACCCGCGATCTGCTGCGCCGTCGGACCCATATGGTACGAAAGAGGGCACAACTGTACGCTCACATCCACAATACAGCTACCCAGTACAATCTGCCGGAAATCGGCGTCCATCTTGCTGTTGAGAGCAACCGGCAAGGGGTAGACAAACACTTTCCCGACCCGCAGGTTCGAAAGATCGTGCAGGTCGATTTGGCAATGATCGATGCCTATGACGACGTTCTCAAAGCCCTGGAATGGGACATCGAGAAAACAGCCCGCCGTCATGACTGGCATACACTCCTGCTGCTGCGCTCTATCCACGGTGTCGGGCAAATCCTGGCCCTGGTGATGCTCTACGAGATCCACGACATCAATCGTTTTGAGTCGGTTCAGGATTTCGCCTCTTACTGCCGCTTAGTCAAATGCAGTCACGAATCAGCCGGGAAGAAGAAAGGCAGCGGCGGCGCCAAGATCGGCAATGCGCATCTGAAGTGGGCCTTTTCCGAAGCAGCCATGCTGTTCATCCGTTACAACCCGCCGGCCAAGAAGCTGGTGGAGAATCTGGCCAAGGTACATGGCAAGGGAAAGGCTATCGGAATCATAGCGCACAAGCTGGCGCGGGCGATCTATTACATGCTGAAAAATAACGTGCCGTTCAACTTGGAGAAGTTCATGGCAACAGCATAGAGCTGGAGGGGATGGAAGCAGCTACAACGTTCAACTGGAGCCACATGGGGCGAGCATGATCACGACCGTGAAAGATGAGTAACAGTGCGTCTTTGAACGCGAACCGGTCGATTGGCCGATGCCCGGATACCTGTCGCTTGGATTAGAGCTCCGTCCCGCTCCTTACATACATGAGTCGATTTCTTGCTGTTTCGGTGTGTTCTGCCCCTCGCCTGAGCCCGGCACTAACTGCGATTCTCCGTCAGGATTAATCCCGACGCTTTGAATGGGACGGCATGAGGGTACGGTACAGTTTCCAGGTCGCGAAGGTGATGCCTTCGCAGCCGCTGCCAATTGTAGTATCCGCAGCGGTGTGAACCTCGATAGGTGTTTGGTGCAGGACCTTTCCTTCTGGCAAAGGTTCCTGACTCTGATGATTCCGAAATGAAGTCAGAACAGAGAAACTGCTGATCCGATTCATTTAAAAAGCGATTCAAAATCGTCAGGGCTCTTTTTTGCCCTTGACGGACGGGGGCCTAATAAGGGTTGATTGATAGGAACCACATACTTGAGGTATCCTATCTGTTTTTGAAAAAAGCTTGCTCCATAACCACTTGGGGCTAAATACCTGAAACCTTGCCGAGTTTTTGCGCCGCAATCCTGCAACACACGACACAGCAAACCATTCACAGCTGTTTCCAAGCTCATTTCAAGTTGTTCCGCATAATCGTTGAGAATCTGCATAATATCTGCGTCGATAGTGACCTTGAGTTCGACCCCCGGACATTCTTCATAAACAACGTGGTTGTAAAGGTAGCCTCCAGGAATAAAGGTCATGTCGTGATAAAACAACCACCGTGCCACCTCTTTGAGTGAATAAGGTTTCTGGTCCTCATTTGAATCTCGACCGATAAAAAGCTTAAAATCTTCAAGAGAACTGCCCACAGCCATTGCCGCCACAGCTCCGAAGCACGCCGGGTCTTCAGGTGATTGCTTTACAAAAACAGTTTTTGTCAGCATTTATTACCCCTTAAGCCGGTCCGATAACACTACATCTGCAAGTTGATTGAAAGCTGGTTTATCCTGAGCTAGACACATCAACTCATCATAGAATTGAGTAAAAAAACCACGAACCGAGGCATTAATAGTGTTGCCGTCACGGTTTTCCGCATGGAGAACAAATGCAACATACGTCCGGCGGAGTTGGTGCCTGAGTTTTTCAGTTTCACGGGTTAATATATCTTGCCACAACACTGATCTCACTGAACCAAGGTTAGCAAGAAGCTCTTTTTTCTGGTTTTGGAGCTGAAAAAACCTTCCTTTATTGGAGTCAAAAGCTTCCTGGTAAGTGTCAACTATAGCCTTAGAGTTTTTAACATCCTCTTTACCGGATAACAATACGTCGTCATCGACGCTACCTGTTGCAAAATCTTTGACTGTTTCTTTAAACCTACACTCTGAAACAACAAGATCTGCAACCGACTTTTCAATTTTTGCTTTGATAGCAACACCTACCGAATCAACACTGGCAATCAAAGCTTCAACAGCAGATATTTGTTGTAAAATCTGCTTCTCTCTTTCCATTAAATTGAGAATACTATCTTCCTTGGGTTTCGATCCAAACATGACGCTTTCTCCTTTCATCAATATAAATTTGATTTGACGGTTTATTTACAGAGAACCGGAATCTATAACCCCTTTCTTTCAGAAGTGCGGTTCATACCGGGCCATGATCCGGGCGGCATCCTCGTGGCCGGTTAAATTCAGAAAGGTGGCCGGTCATCAGGGTCAAATTGCGGGGAATCCTCGCCCTGCTCTTCCTCTGGGGCACTAAGCACATATACCCTTTGCCGGCCAAGGCCCGGCAGAATCTCCCGGCGTGTATGCCCCTCGCCCTCTCCTGGTTGCAACCATCCATGTTGTCTAAGTACGTCGGCAGCCCACCGGACCGGCGCGGGTCGAACCAACTCCTTGAACTGCTCCGATGGTAGAAAGTACTCAGTGATTGACGATCCGGTAATGGAGGCGATGCTCCTCTTCCAGCCCCTACGGTCAATAATCGGCCTGCCTGCCGCTCTCTGCCCGCTGTCTATCTCCTCAAATCGGGAAGCGCCGTCCCTCGTGAGGGCCGTTTCTACCTTTTTCAGCAGTTCAGCCTCTTCACCATCGCCATGGGTGCCCCGCTCTCGCAACCACGCCAGGAAGAGCTCGGCAACTCCGGCAGAAGCCTCTCCCTTACCCCAGGGCAGCAAACCGTATTCAACCCCCAGCTCTCCAGCCGCAGCAATCAATGAAAAAGACCTTGCGACCCTTCTCACCTGTCCGCCGGCATTTGTCGGAACGTATGTGGTCAGAAATTCGGCCTCAATCTTTTCGATTCGAGCAACCACCCCTGCCCTATCCCTACGGAGTTCAGCGACCAATTTCTCCATGAACGCCGGGAATACATGGCCGTGATTTTCATCGCACATGCGCCGCAATTCATCAGCGAAGGCCCCGCCGTCCGGCCTGCCGTGCAGGTAATCGAAAACGCCGTAAGCCCTGCTAACCGGAGTATCCACGAATCTGACGAGCTGCCCCTGGTACAACTCACCTTTGCCATCGCGGCCCTTCGCTATATCTCGAAACGGGGCTTCACCGGCGCAAACCATAATGGTCTTATAGTGCCGCGGCGGGGCGGCAAGTTTTCCTTGGTCATTAGCCCGGCTGCGGGTTGTACCGTTGCCGACTCCATAGGCTATGCTCGGCAGTTTTTCGGCATCGCCCTGACCGATTTCGTCAAAAATCACGAGACCATCATTTCGAGTTGAAGCAGTTATTTCCACGGCGGTCATCGTCGCATTGAACGACCCCACCAATTCTCGTGAGCCTATGACTGACGACGCTGCCACCAATAAAGTGGTTTTCCCCTTTGAACTCATAGCGTAGAGGTCGACAATCAGGCCCTGACGGTTCATCAATTTCAAAAAGGGTGCAGTCAAAGGAAGCGATACGGCGAACATTAGACATGAGTTCCCACGGCACAACTCACCAATGCTCGACCGCCACCCCGCAAGAGTGCCCGCCGTGCGGTAGCCATGCACGACATGACCGGACAGAAACACGTCGGCGGATTTCGGTATGACGGTGCCATTGGGCATGGCATAGGCCGGACCCTTGTCTGTCTCGATCCATCCGGGAAGAGACACATTCACATGGCGCGGGAGATTGCGACCGTGTTCAACAATTGCAAAGAGGGCATCACTAAACCCGGTCTTTCGAGCCCCGGCCGCAATTACCCCACCCTGTGCAACAAATGCCGCCCGTGCTGCTTCCCCGCCTCGCTCCACCAATGCGGTTGTCTGGAGATGAAGAGGGCGCCATATCCCGTTCGGGTCCTTTGCTTCGACCAATACCCCCCACGATCCCGATTCACCCGGGGCCGGGTGAGTCAAGGCGATTGGGCGCAGTGGCGAGCAAACCTGAACGGTGTCTTCGTCCTTGTCACGGAAAACACCACGAGGACCAAACAGAAACGGACCGAATTTGACACCCTTGTTGGCATCAACCGCGCTCTCAAACTGCTTTTTGATAGCCGGCAACGTCTTCTTTCCGGCAACTTGCACAACGTCGTTGAAATCTGTCGGTTGCTTGCTCACGGTGTCTCCTCGGCGGTGGAATCTATCAGGGTAAAATCAGGAGACACCACGACACCGCCCACCATGTCGGCAGCCCTGCGGGCGGCGGTCATGCCGGGGTTTCCGGGAGTCTGTCGGTCGTCATCGGCACAAATCAGAAAAGTTGCTGAGGGGTGCTTGGTGCGGAGTGCTTGTGAGACGGGAAGCAAATTCCCGGCGTTGAAGGCAATGGCGACCGGATAACCGGTTGCCATACAGAGAGTGGCCGCAGTGGCAAAGCCCTCTGCTACCAGAATTACATCAACCGGCTTCGGGCCGATAGAGTGATAGCACCCGGAAATGCGGCCACCGGAAAGGAAACGCTTTGAGCCTGAAGGGTCGATAAACTGCAAGGACCAAAGCACCCCCGCCGTATCCCGAACCGGTATCAGAAGGGATTCGCCGGACTGGCGAAGGTTGAAAGGGAGTACCCCCTTCCCCACGAGGTAGGGGTGATCCGGGCGGGCGGGGGCCGCCTTCCGTAAGATTTTGGAAGCGGTGGCCGACACACGAATGAATTCAGCAATTCGGGCTTCTTCTGCCCGTTTCCGCTTTTCCTCATTCCGCCGGCGCATCTCTTCCATTTCTTCGCGTGAGGGACGGGTGAGACTTGCCGGACGAAAGAACCACGGCTCATCTATCCCGAGTCGCCAGTTGCCGAACCGGCCGCCGGCCGTCCCGTCGCCGTTGTCAAACCCCATAGCCCAGGTATTCGGGTTTTTCTCGTCTTTTCCGCACCACCGGCGCGCCCGGCCGTCAAGCTCCAGAGTGGTCGGTGGAGTCAGGCCCTCGGCCTCCATGAGCTCACAGAGGTATGCGTAGACATCGCCGGGCATTACCGGTCGCTACCCTGCTGCTTTTCTGCGAAGGCTTTGAGCTGTTGCTCTGACCATACCGTTGTACGTGGCCCGAGTTTGGTCGGTGTAAGATCTTCAGGGTGAGCCTTTACCCAGGCCCACCACGTACCTTTAGCCACGGGGAAAATGTGAGGGATGATCTGATTGACACGGAAATACTTGTTCATTTGCGACCTCCACCACTCAACCTAGTTGATTCCAGGTGAATAATGTTCGATGAAGGCCAGTATCAGCTATTGAGGCGAGTTGGGCAATATCGGCGGGTTAGAGGGAAATTAGATTCCACAAAAATGAAAAAATGAAAAAACTGGGGAAGTTAATCTAGAAGGGTTCGCCATCCAGATTGACACAGATAATGCGCTTCTTTGCGGTCGGCATAAAATGCCGCGTGTGCGGGCGAATAACTTCCTTTGCCTTTTGTGCTGTCGCCAACAGCCTTTTCATATCGAGACTTGCCAGGATAGAGCTGCCCTACAAGCTCGCCAGTCTCTGCTCCGCAAGCAAGAGCATCTATGACCCGAAGATACCGTACAAGCACATCCGTACGGCGTTTCTTTTGTGTTAACCTCTTGACCGCTTCGGGAATTGTTTGTTGTTCAGCTTTCAGAATTTTACTGTGATATTCAAACTGGATCTTTAGATTGAAATGAAGGTCAATCAACTTCAAACGGTAGTACGGTCCGATAGTTGCCGGAGTCCAGTCTAGTGGCGGATCGCTGTCAAGGAGACACCCGATAATGACGTTATTTGGTATATTTTTCCCCCCGTTAATCATTAAGCTGCGGTCTTCGTCTTCCAGATCGTTTTCCAGAGCCACTTGCGCATCCATGAATTGCTTTTGTAAGGGGAAACGTAAGTCAATGTCAATCAGACGATGATGCTGCTTAAACAAAGCGCAATATGGTGCGGTGTCATCATCCCATGCATAAAATGCCGGATGCCTAACATTGCCGCCGATCGTTGGCGGCATGATAAATTCATTGTAGGCAGGTGAAGGAATGAAACCGTTCAAAAAAAATGATTCTGCCATCTTCCTCAGGCTATTGTCGGTCAAAGGTTCTCTTCTTTCACGTGGATAAAGAGTTATGCCATAACGCTGACAATATCCGTAATTACCTATAGTACAGTCGCTTCTAATGTCTGGGTGGCGGTTTTGTAGGAGAATATCAACCTGGTCTGTTACAGTTCGGATCTCATGGTACGAGCGCTGATAGTTTGAATTTCGGCGTAGAAACTGCCACGCGAAAAAGCGATATACCTCATCTTGCCGCACAAAGTCGGGTACTCTGTATACCGCCAGGTCCTTCCAGTCTGGAAACGCATGGGGACGCAAATCACTCGTAAATCGTCCGTGCTGCGTGATTAACATTCTCCGCTCTCCTTTGCGGCTCCTGAAAAATTCAGGGGAAGCTGGCAGGAGTTACCAGCTTGTCGGGTGGCCGCCCTATCCCCTGAAAGTGAAATTGCTACTCGATCCGCCTCAAGGTATCGCTTCCCTTTTCTGTCCCGAGTGAGGGACACGGGACAAATAAGCACCCCTAGTTTTTCCAATTCTGTCCACGATTTTCCATAACATTATCAATTCGTTAACTGCGTTTTGGACAATTTGGACGGTTGGACAGCAATTTTCCACACCTATAAGAAAAAATCCTCTTTGAATTACTCACCCTGTGCATGACCCGGAAACGACAAAATCTTTGCCCCACGTTTCAGGCCATCCAGATAATCGGCCCACGTCTGCATCATTTTCTTCCGTTCTGCAAGGTGTGCCGTCCGATTGTAGGCCCTGCCGTTCGGGTCCTTCACTGCATGTGCTAACTGGTGCTCTATGTAATCAGGCCGAAAATGCAACACCTCATCAAGAATCGTTCGAGCCATTGCCCGAAAACCGTGACCGGTCATCTCGTCTTTCTCATACCCCATGCGCCGCAAAGCCGCGTTGACTGCGTTATTACTCATGCAACGGTGGAAGGATCGACCAGAAGGGAACACGTAACGACTGCTACCTGTGAGCTTCTGCAGCTCTCGCAGTATCTCTACTGCCTGAGAAGATAACGGCACAAGGTGTGCCTGCTTCATCTTCATCCGATCCGCCGGTATGTGCCACTCACCCGCATCAAGATCGAATTCGCTCCACTCTGCCGCCCTCAACTCTCCAGGGCGAACAAAAAGCATCGGGGCGAGCTGCAGGGCACACCTGACAACAAAGCCGCCTTGATAGCCCTCTATTGCCCGGAGAAGCTCGGCAATCTTTGCCGGCTCGGTTATGGAGGCATGATGCTTTTCCGATACCGGCGGCAATGCTCCCCGAAGGTCTGCCGAAATATCCCTCTCCGCCCTCCCCGTCGCCACGGCATACCGGAACACCTGACCGCATACCGTTCTTATCCTGTGCGCCGTCTCAAGAGCCCCCCGGATCTCCACCTTCCGCAGCGCCATCAGCAATTCAGTGGCCTTGATTTCTACGATTGGGCGGCTACCCAGCCAAGGGAACACGTCACGCTCCAATCGGGACATGATCGTCATCGCATGGCCTGGCGTCCAAGTCGATAAGAACCGGGAGTGCCATTCCCTAGCCACAACCTCAAAGCTGTTTTCAACCTCACTGGCCCGCGCTGCCTTCTGCGCCTTCCTTACCACCCCGGGGTCAACACCCGACGCCACCAACTTTCGGGCCGATTCCCTTTTATCCCTGGCATCAGCCAAAGAAACTTCAGGATACGACCCGAAAGCCAGCTTCTTCTCCTTCCCATCATACCGGTACTTGAACTGCCAGAGCTTACCACCCGAACGAGTAACCAGAAGATACAGCCCCCCACCGTCAAACAGCTTCACATCCTTGCCGGCCGGCTTCACATTCCTGACCTTGACGTCTGTTAACGGCACGATCCGTTTCGGCATGGGGCTTTCCTCCTTTTTGGGGGCCTCTGATATTGATTGGGGGCCTTTGCTCCCAGATTCGGCCCCCAAAATTTCCGGATATAGTTAAACCATATAGCACACTATCAGACAAACACAAACAAAAAAGCCCTGATTTCTCAGGGCTTCTTGTACTGCTCCAGTCCTTACTGGACTTTTAAATGGTGGAGGTGGCGGGAGTCGAACCCGCGTCCGAAGATCATACACTGAAGGCGTCTACATGCTTATGCCAGGATTTAATTTAGCCGCCCGACTCTCCCCTGGCAGGGATTTCCGGGAAGCGATTCCACTAAGGTTTCGCCTTGGGACCGTGGACCCTCCCCTCAACTATCCCACTAAAATGACGATCCATCTTCACCCGTGGGAGAGGCTCAGCGGATCGGTAGCAGGTTATTAAGCTGCTACAGCGTAGTCGTAATTATCGGCGTGTAATTCGCCCCGGGCTTTTTAACGAGGCCAGCCCGGACCTCGGCATGCAACCATCAGCTTCCTATCCCCGTCGAAACCTGTACACCCCCTTGTAAACTCTGTTCAGTGACTCTTGCTCTTTTCTCTGAGGGCCTGGGCCATCTCCCTCGACTGGTCTTTCTTCTTCATGTCTTCCCGCTTGTCGTAGAGCTTCTTGCCCTTGGCAAGTCCCAACTCGACCTTGGCGAGACCGTTCTTGAAGTAGAGGCGCAACGGTACAACCGAGTATCCCTTTTCGCGGATTTTGCCGAAAAGCTTTTCGATCTCTTTCTTATGCATCAGGAGCTTGCGCAGCCTGTCAGGATCGTGGTTCTCCCGGTTGCCGAACGCGTAGGGATTGATGTGGAGATTGTGCAGAAAGATTTCACCGTTACGGATCAAGGCGAAAGAGTCATTGAGGTTTGCCTTGCCATCGCGAAGGGATTTCACCTCGGTCCCCTTCAGCACCATTCCCGCTTCAAAACGCTCTTCTATGAAGAAATCGTGAAACGCTTTCTTGTTGTTGCAGATCAGCTTTTCTCCCATGCAAATGATACTAGCAGATATGGTGAAATCATTGCAAGGAGTAAAAAAGACTATGATTGTCCGCTACTTGATGGGTGCTAGCGGGGCTCTGTCCGGTCGGTGAACCTGCCGGACAGAATCACATGGAGAAGTTCTCCGTTGCCGATGACGGCTTCGTGGAGCCCCTCGCCGGTGTTCTGTGGATCCGGGAGTTTCATGACGAGCAGGTCAGCCCGTTTCCCCTTCTCAAGGGACCCTGCCCGGTCGGCAAGAGCGATCTGTCGAGCCGAACCGAGGGTCGCCATGGCAAGGACCTCCGACGGGGTGAAGACGTCCGGGAAAAGATCCAGGAGATAGCGCATTTCGTCCCACAGAGAGAGGGAATCGTTGCTGGCCAGCGAGTCGGTGCTCAAGGAAAGGGGAATGCCGAGCTTTTTCAAAAAAGCGACAGGTGCGCGCCCCACGGCAAGCTTTTCGTTGCTCCGTGGGCAAAGCACAATGCCGATGCCGCGCTTGGCAAGGATTTCGGCATCCGACGGCGTAAGATGAACGCAATGGACCGCAGAAATGTCGCCACCGAGCACGCCGAGGCCGTCGAGCCAGGCGGTCGCGGTAGCACGTCTCGGGGCGGGAAGGTACGACTCCCACCTGACGTGGGGATAGAGCAGCTCAGCGATGTTTCCGGTCGAATCGAAGAAGAAATCACTCTCTTCCCGGGATTCGGCCAGATGGATCATTCGCGGCACGTTGTACTTTTCCGCAAGACAGCGAACATCCTGATGGAGCTGCTCAGAAACGGTGTGGGGGGCATGGGGCGAGAGGCCCGGCAGTAAGTCTCCGGCGGGAAAAGAAGCCACGGCAGTGCCAAGCTCCGAGATGAGCTCGGCGCTGCGGACCGGGTCGTGGCCGATGGCCTCGAGAAAAAGTCGCCCCCCCAGGCCGGAATCGGCATACAGAGGGAGGAGCGACCGGTCGGTGAGAATTTCGCCGATGGACGTGGTCCCTGCTTCAAGACAGATACGCAGCCCTTCCCGTACGGAAAGTTCCAGTTCCTGCCGCGTCAGGGCCCGGCGGATCTTTATTACCTGGATGATCCAGTCAACGTACGTCCGGGGTGAGTAATCGATACCCTTGCGGATTTTCCATGACGGGAAATGGGTAAGCTCCAGGTGCGTGTGGGCGTTGACGAGGCCGGGAAGAATGGCGCAGCCCGGAAAGTCGTGAACAGGACAGCCGTACCGGGCACGAAGCTCGGCAAACGTACCCGTATCGACTATCCGGCCGTTGTCCACGACTAGCGCGCCGCCGGCGACGGGGGGCGATGAAATGGGCACAAGGTATGAGGCGGCGTAGAGCTCCATCGGACTGATCCTCGCTTAGTCAATCATCCCGCTCGTTAGCACAAACAGAACGTCATGCGTCTACCATGAAGCGGCCTTTGCCAGACCGGTACAGCGCTCTTCCACCTGCTGCAGCACTGCCTGAATCTCCGGCAGTTGCACGAGTTCACACTGCTCCGCCAGTACGGACTCCAGAATCTCGTTGGTTGTCAGCGGGTTGGCCAGGACGACGCGCAACACGGTGAGTTCCCGATCATGGCGCGCCACATGCAGCCGTGTCCGGGAGACAAAGGTTTTCCCGGCTTCGCGCTGGAATTTCTGCAGCAACTGGCAGACCTGATCGAGGAGCGCATTGATATCGGCGCGTTCCCGGGCAGTCACGTCGTGCAAGGCCTGCTGAACGGCGGCCGGGCAGTAGCGGTACGTGAGGATATTCAGTTCCGGCTCGCTGATCAGTTCGAAATCGGGATGCTGCCTGATCATGTCGGCAAAGGTGCGAGCACGTTCGATCCCCATGTCTATCAGCAGTTCGTACCCCTTGCGTCCAATGATCGAGAAACCGGCATGAACCAGCATCGCCTTCCCCGGCCGTGATCCCTCCAGGGTATGGCTGCCCAGGTCCTTGGAACCGTGGCGCAGGATATAGTTGGCGTGATGCTCGATGGCCGACAGGGCGGTGGGATCCTTGAAGACGACCATTCCCGCCCCCATCGGCACATAGAGCTGCTTGTGTCCGTCAATGGTGACCGAGTCGGCCCGCTCGATACCCTTGAGCAGAGAGCGGTGGCGATCGGAAAAGAGGGTCGGTCCACCCCAGGCGGCATCTACATGGAAATGGCAGCCAAGTTCCTGAGCAAGATCGGCCATCGCCTCCAGAGGGTCCACGTTGCCGGTTTCGGTGGTTCCGGCGATGCCGACCAGCGCCAGCGGGAGCGTGTTGCGGTCCTGGAGGCGCCGGCATTCTTCTCTCAGTGCCTTGAGGTCGATGCGGTTGTTCGCTTCGGTTTTCACCTTGACCAGATCGTCCCGGCCGATGCCGAGCAGGTCGGCCGCCTTTCCCAGGGAATAGTGCCCCCGTTCGGAGACGAGCACGGCAATGCCGTCCGCGCCGCGATGCTTAAGCGCACGGGCCAGCCCCTCCTGGGCAATACCGCGAAATGCTCCGTTCGGGGCAAACAGGCGGTTGCGTGCCACCCACAGGGCCGTGATATTGGCGATGGTACCGCCGGAGCAGAAGGCACCCAGGGCATGCCGGCTGTTATGAATCCATGATGGGTAGAAGTCTTCGTCGCGGCGATAGACCAGATGATGGAGCATGGCAAGGACCTGCCGTTCCATCGGTGTAAAGGCCTTGGATGTCTCCACCTTGACCACGTTCTGGTTGAGGGCGGTCATGAGACGCGCCAGCGGCAGCATGAAGTACGGGAGCGCCGAGGTCATGTGCCCGACGAACGCCGGCGAGGCGGTATGAACCGAGTGGGCGACGAGGTTCTCTTTGACGAATTCGGTGTATTCGGAAACGTAGGTAGGCTCTTCCGGAATGGCGAAGGAGGAAAAATTCGCTTCGATATCTTCCAGATCGCGTTCGATGGCAACGATATGGGTCTGCAGGAAGCCGGTGACATCGCCGGATATGGCCTGATCGATGGCACCGAGGGTCGAATCGGGTGCTTCGGGCACGGTGAAGATCCGGTAGAGGTTCTCAAGGCTGGCACGAGCTGCGTCACGATTTTTCGGCATGGTTCGCTTCATCCTCTGGGCAGGCAGTGGTCAGGCTGCCCGCAGACACAGACAACTACTGCTCCTCACCCAGGACGCAGTTGTCGATCAGCCTCGTTGTTCCTATCTTGACGGCCAGGGCGAGGAGAGTCTTTTCATTGGCCGTTTCCACCGACTCGAGTGTTTCGCTGTCACGGAAATCAGCATAGTCGATGGCGGCGCCAGGTACTTCGGTAATTATCCGCAGCACCTTTTCGCGCAGGCGCGCGACGCTTCGCTCGCCGTCGGTGAACAGGGTTCGTGCGGCGGCAAGGGATCGACTGAGGCAGAGGGCGTTGGTGCGCTCCTGCGGCCCCAGGTAGGCGTTGCGGGAGCTCATTGCCAATCCGTCAGACTCACGGATAATGGGCATCCCCACGATGTTCAGATCCATGTTCAGATCCGCAACCATCCTGCGGATTACGGCCAGTTGCTGGAAGTCCTTCTTGCCGAAAAACGCTGTGTGGGGCATGACGATATTGAAGAGCTTGGCCACAACGGTGGTCACCCCGCGGAAATGTCCCGGCCGGCTCGCTCCGCAGAGAGGAAGCGTCACCTTCTCCACATCGACATAGGTCTGGAATCCGGCAGGATACATGTCATCGGCCCGCGGTGCGAAGATCACGTCCGCCCCGGCCGCTGCGGCAACCTGCCGGTCCCGCTCCAGGTCGCGGGGGTACGTGGTGAA
This sequence comes from Geobacter sp. 60473, assembly GCF_036323535.1. Classification (GTDB taxonomy): domain Bacteria; phylum Desulfobacterota; class Desulfuromonadia; order Geobacterales; family Geobacteraceae; genus Geobacter; species Geobacter sulfurreducens. Next base: position 1,273,654 of record NZ_AP028967.1, on the reverse strand, counting down.
ATCCTCGTTGGGACCGAACTGGGTCGGGTTGACAAAGATGCTCACCACCAGGATGTCCGCGCGGGTGCGCCCCTCGCGCATGAGCGAGGCATGTCCGTCATGGAGAAAGCCCATGGTCGGGACCAGGGCAATGGTTTTCCCCTCCCGCCGGGCGTTGCGGGAAAACGCCTGCATATCGGCAACAGAATCTATGATGCGCATGTCAGCTGAACGAATGCCCCTCGGTGGGGAATTCTCCTTTCTTGACTTCTGAGATGTAGGACGCGACCGCGTCGGAAATGAGCGTACGAGCGTCGCCGTAGCGCTTGACGAATTTGGGAGAGTATTTTTCGCACAGGCCGAGGATGTCGTGAATGACGAGGACCTGGCCGTCGCAGTGGGGACCGGCGCCGATGCCGATGGTGGGAATGGAAAGTTCTGTGGTGATGCGACCGGCAAGTTTGAGCGGAATCCCTTCCAGGACCACGGCAAAGGCTCCCGCCTCCTGGACCGCGAGGGCATCTTCCAGCAATCGCTGGGCCTGCTCCTCCTTTTTGCCCTGCACCTTGTAGCCCCCCATCCGGTGAATCGATTGGGGGGTAAGTCCGATGTGGGCCATGACCGGGATGTCCATATCGACGAGGGCCCTAATGGTGTCCGTCACGTGGGCTCCCCCCTCCAGCTTCACCGCTTCGGCTCCGCCCTCCTTGACCAGGCGTCCGGCGTTGATGCGGGCATCGCGCAGATCGGTCTGGTAGGAGAGAAACGGCATGTCCGTAACCACCAGAGCCTTGGGTCTGGCCCGGGTAACGGCACGGGTGTGATAGAGCATGTCGTCCACGGTAACCGGCAGGGTGTTGTCGTGGCCGGCAAAGACGACACCGACCGAGTCTCCGACCAGAATCATGTCGATGCCGCATTCATCCATGATGCGGGTAAAGGGATAGTCGTAGCTGGTGAGGACGGTTATCTTCTCGCCCGTCGCCTTCATTTTCTGGATATCGAGGATGGTTTTCGCGTGGTTCACCGTGGTTGTCCCCTGTCAAATAACAAATGCGCCACCGGGGTCCGGAGGCGCACGAAAACGACCATGGAAGGGAATGTCCATCCCATCCTCGTCGGTGCGGCTATCGCCTTCCGTCCCGGTTCAGTCGTGAATCCAGGCAGTATATCCGTAAAAAAGGATGACGGCTCCACCTGGGTTGCGGGCCGTCATCAGAATACTGCACGAATACTACAAATAACGTGGTTTTGTCCAGAACTATTTAAATCAGCTGGCGATCTTCTTCATCAGTTCAAGCTCTTTTACCACCTCGCCGCTCTCCTTGCGCCGAACTTCCATATCCTCGAAGATCCGCGTTACCATCTCGCCCACTGCCTCCACCGACTTCTTGATTTCCGATCCGTCCTCGACCTGCTTGACCGTTGCCCTTACCATCTCCTGGGCCATCTCCTTGATGGTGTCAACGGAGCGGACAATGCTCATGGCGGCGTCGGATTGCTCCTTTGAGGCCTTGTAGATCTGCGTGCTCATGCTGCTCACGTTCTCGATGGAGTTGGTGACCAGCTGAACGCTGCGCGCCTGCTCCTCGGTCGCGGTCTTGATCTCGTGGGTCATGTCCATGGAGCGGGTGGAGCTCTCGTGAATGACCTGGAGCGACTGCCCCATGATGCCGCCCAGTTCAACCCCTCGCTGGACCAGGTCCTTGGAGGCGGTTATGTTCTGGGCTGCTGAGCGGGATTCCCGCATGATTTCCTCGATAATTCCGGTAATCTCGCCGGTGGACTGGCCGGTCTGGAGCGACAGGTTGCGGATCTCGTCGGCCACGACGCCGAAGCTCTTGCCGTACTCTCCCGCCTGGGCCGCAATGATGGACGCGTTCAGTGCCAGGAGGTTGGTTCGCTTGGTGATGTCGTTGATCACGCCGACAATGCTTTCGATCTTGCCGCTGTTCTCGGAAAGGCGCTTCATGGCCTCGAAGGACTGGTCAACCGAACGCTGGATCTCGTCCAGGGCCTGGATGGTCTCATCCACCACGGCCCGGCCGCTGTCGGCCTTTTCCTTAACCGTGCTCGATACCTGGTGCGAGATGGCGGCGCTCTGCTCCACGTTCTTGATGGAAGAGTTCAGCTCCTCCATGGCCGACACCGACTTGTCGATGGACTCCGACAGGTAGTCGATGTTCCGCGTCACCTGCTCAATGGCCACATAGATGTTGCTTACGGCGGAACTCGTCTCATCCACCGCCGAGAGAACACTTTCCGATGCTGACGCGATGTGGGCGGTGCCGTCGGCGACGGAGTTGACCGCATCCTTCAGATTGACCACGTAGCGGGAATAATGATCGCGGTTCTTGAGCAGATCGGCAAAGGTGGTCTCCAGTTCCGAGGTAAGGGTTCCGATGGCCTTGAGCAGATTGATGCGGACGATCGCCGACGAAGCTTGGTCGGCAAAGAGCTTGATGGTGTCCACGTCCGTATCGTTGAGCGACCGGCGGCTCGAGCGGTTATCCACGGCAAACACACCGATGGCCTCTCCCTTGACGACGATGGGACAAATGACGAAGCTTTTGGATCTCAGGGCCCGGATGGCATCATAGGGGGATTGAAGCCGGAAATCGGTCGGATAGGCACTGACATCATCGATCATGTAAACCTGGCGGTCGGTAAAGCACTTGCTGATTACGCCCCCTCGCTGATCAAGGGGGAGCACCACGCCGGCGGGGTTGAAATCGGCGGTGCCCACGGCGGCCACAAAAGAAAGAGAGGTCCGCGCGGCATCTGCCATGAGTATATTTACCCGCTCATAGCCGAGAACATCGTGAAGCCCCTCGGCGCACAGCCGGAGGACCTCGTCCACGTCAATCGATTTCTGAATCCTGCTGCTGATCTGGTGGAAATTCTTGATATTGTTGTCGAGGATCCGATAGCGGTTTTCAAATATCTCCTTTTGAGATGCAACTTCCTGATGCAACAGGTTCAACTCGGCAGCGCGCTTGTGGAGCTCGTCGCTCGTCTTGCCGATGTGGTGCCCCACCACGGCCAGGACAAGGGCAGTTCCCATGCCCATGTACGTATAGAGGGCTATCTGGTAGGTTGACCGGGTTATATCGGTGAATACCTGCCCAAGAAGGGGCTGACCGGGGTCGGAAAAGAAAATGAGACGGATAACAGTCCAGGCGATTGGAGCGCCGATTCCCAACGCACAGCCGAGAACCCCGTACAGACTGCTCCTGCTTTTGAATACAGCACCGGATTCCATGCGGATATCCCTCCATTGTGTGCATTACCCGGCAACGGGCGGCAATGACCCGGCCACACCGGCGGTTCGGCTCGTATGCACTATGTATAACATCGGCGGCGGAAAGAATTTCTTAAGAAAAAACGAGAGCACTCTAGCTCGTGGGCCATTCGATGTCAACTCTCACCGCCGCCCCACCACGATGCCGAGCTCTTCCGCAGCAGTCACCATCTGACCGCCGGGGTTCACCAGTTTCAGCTTCCGCACCGCCCGCTCGATGGAGACCGATTTGATGTCGCGCCCGCGAAGGCAGACCATGCGTCCATACTGTTCCTTTTCAATGAGGTCCATGGCGGCAACGCCGAAGCGGCTGCCGAGGCAGCGGTCAAAGGTCGATGGTGAACCGCCCCGCTGAAGGTGGCCCAGGACCGTGACGCGAACATCCATGTCGAGGCAGTCTCCCAGCTGCCGGGCCACGTATTGACCGACCCCCCCGAGCCGTTCGATGGTGTTTGTTTCATCGGCCCGCTTCTGCACGACCCGATTGCCGCCTCGCGGGAACGCCCCCTCCGCCACCACGATGACACTGAAGGAGCTTCCCCGTCTTCGCCGCTCGTCGACCGCGCGGCAGACGGCGCCGATATCATAGGGTATCTCGGGGATGAGAATGACGTCCGCACCGCCGCTGATGCCCGATTCGAGAGCGATCCAACCGGCATAGCGCCCCATGACCTCCATGATCATCACCCGGTGGTGGCTCTCGGCCGTGGAGTGAAGCTTGTCCAGGGCATCGGTTGCGGTTTCCAGGGCGGTGTTGTAGCCAAAGGTGACATCGGTCTCCATCAGATCGTTGTCAATGGTTTTCGGTACGCCCACAACGGGAATCCCCTTGTTCATGAGCTCAAGGGCGATCTTGAGCGAGCCGTCCCCTCCCACTGCCACGAGCGCGTCGATTCCCTGTTTTTTAATATTCGCGACTACCTCGTCGGACACATCGGTTAAAACGGTTTTGCCATCCACTTCAACAGGGTATGAGAAGGGATTGCCGCGATTGGACGTGCCGAGGATGGTTCCGCCGCGGGGGAGTATTCCACGTACTTCATTGAGGCCGAGCGGTACGATTCTGGTGTTGTAGAGCAAGCCGTCGAACCCGTCCCTGATGCCGACCACTTCCCAGCCGCGCCGGATGATGGAGCTTTTGACAACACCCCTGATCACTGCATTGAGTCCCGGGCAGTCTCCCCCCCCGGTCAGTATGCCTACTTTACGCGCCATAATACCTCCCCGTCATTGATAACTATGAAAATACTCTCTTAGATGTGGAACTCATCACGCGCCAGCGCAGCGCTTCCCAGGAGTCCTCCGTCGTCGCCCAATGCACACCGGATCACCACCAGCCGCTGGGCCGGAATCGGGAAAGCCCGGGCACGGACCTCCCGCTCGATGGAGCCCCTTATCAGATCAAAACTTGCAGCGACGCCCCCACCAACGATCAGTGCCTCCAGATTGAGTACGTTGGCTATTGATGCCGTTGCCATGCCCAGATAACGTCCCGCCTCGGCGAAAAATGCCGCCGCAATACCATCCCCTTCCCGGGCGAGACGGGCCAGATCCTGGGTGGTGAGCAGCGTCCCAGCCCCGTCAACCGGTACGTATCGTCCCCCCATCATGGCATCTTGCGCGGCTGAGGCTATGGCCGTGGCCGAGGCATATTGCTCAAGACAACCCCGGTTGCCGCAGGGACAGGGCGTCCCCTGGGGCTCGACCGTAACATGGCCGAACTCACCGGCTACGCCGTCGATACCGGTCCACAGCCGCCCGTTCAGGATGAGCCCTCCTCCGACGCCGGTGCCGAGTGTAACCATCAGGAACGAGTCGAACTCGCGGCCGGCACCGAAGGATTTCTCGCCGTACGCGGTTGCGTTGACATCGTTGGCCACCGTTGCCGGCAGACCGCTGATGCGTTCCAGGTCATTGCGGAGGTTGATGCTGTCAATGGCCGGAAGATTCACCGAGACGTGGATATGCCCGTCATTCGCTACTAGCCCCGGAACACCGGCTCCAACGGCCACGATGTGGAATCCCGTCTGCGCCGCATGCTCCCTGAGAATGCCCAATCCCTCGGCGAGCTTTTCGTAAAAGGCGGCTCTCCCCTCATGAATATCGGTTTTCTGTCTGAAGCGGCAATGGATCGTTCCCGCCTCGTCCACGAGCCCCATCCGCAGATTGGTCCCGCCGATATCCATGCCGATGAACGCCGGGCGGATCATGGGGTCTCCCGGGAGAACAGCGGAGCCAGGCGGTCCCAGGCAGCCTGAAGCCCTTCCGGCACTACCCGCAGATCCGCCACGACCCCCATGAAATTCGTGTCGCCGTTCCAGCGGGGCACCACGTGGACGTGAAGATGGTCGTCAACACCGGCACCGGCCGCTTTCCCCAGGTTGATACCGATATTGTAGCCATTGGGGCTGGCCGCATCCCGCAGGATGGAGCGGCAAAGCCTGACCGTGCGGAAAAGATCAAGCATTTCCGCATCGGACAGGGAATCCATGTCGGCGGTATGGCGCAGAGGGGCTACCATTAGGTGACCGTTGGTATAGGGGTAGCGATTCAGCATCACGAGAGATAACGGCGTTCTGTGGAGAATGAGCCGCTCCCGGTCGCCGGCCTGTCCGGCGCCGGGACAAAAGATACATCCGGCGGGTTTTTCATCCACGAGGTATTCCATGCGCCAGGGCGCCCAGACACGTTCCACGGCGAATCCTCCCTTCAAGAGCCATAGCTCCGGGTCGATTTTCCCCGGGATTATCCGTGAAAATGCTCTAAATTACAAGCATGCCACGATCCTTCAATGTCCACACAGAAATAGAATGATTTTTTAGTATAGCTGTAATTATCCCTTGACAAAGCATTGAACCTGAGAATAAGGTTGTTTAATTTCAATAAAAACGCTGGCGATAAAACCGTGTTGGGCTCGTCACGGCATATCAAATCAAATTTTAGCTTCACTAAAACGTGCGGGCCGCGAAAGGAGCGAACACCATATGAGCAAAAAGCAGGACGCCCTTGATTATCACTCCACAGGAAGAAAGGGGAAGATAGAGGTAATTCCGTCAAAACCATGTCTTACCCAGCGCGATCTCTCCCTTGCCTACTCACCCGGTGTAGCCGAACCTTGCCTTGAAATCGAAAAGAACCCTGAAGACGCATATAAATATACTGCCAAAGGAAACCTGGTGGCGGTATTGTCCAACGGTACGGCCGTGCTCGGTCTTGGTGACATCGGTGCCCTGGCCGGCAAACCGGTCATGGAGGGCAAAGGGGTTCTCTTCAAGCGTTTTGCCGATATCGATGTCTTCGACATCGAGGTAGACACCAAAGACGCTGACGAAATAATCAGAGTCTGCCAGTTGCTGGAACCGACCTTCGGCGGCATCAACCTTGAGGACATCAAGGCCCCGGAATGCTTTTACATCGAGGAAAAGCTCAAGGAGACCATGAACATTCCGGTCTTCCACGATGATCAGCACGGCACCGCCATCATCTCAGGCGCAGCCCTCATCAATGCTCTTGAACTGGTCGGCAAGAAGATCGAAGACATCAAAATCGTGGTCAACGGCGCCGGAGCCTCCGGCATAGCCTGCGCCCAGATGGCGGTTGAACTTGGTGCAAAAAAAGAGAACATTATTCTCTGTGACACCAAGGGGGTCATCTTCAAGGGGCGTAGCGCCGGCATGAACGAGTACAAGGAGCGCTTCGCCGTCGAAACCGAAGACCGCACCCTGGAAGATGCCTTCAAAAATGCCGACGTGGCCTATGGCCTCTCCAGCAAAGGGGCATTCACCCCCGAAATGATCCGGGACATGGCGCCCAACCCGATTATCTTCGCCATGGCAAACCCCGATCCCGAAATCACCCCCGAGGAGGTGGCGGCGGTCCGGGCCGACGCCATCATGGCCACCGGCCGCTCCGACTATCCCAACCAGGTGAATAACGTTCTGGGTTTCCCCTTCATCTTCCGTGGAGCACTCGATGTGAGGGCCACCACCATCAACGAGACCATGAAGAAGGCGTGCGTGCTCGCCCTGGCCGAACTTGCCAAGGAAGACTGCCCGGACTCGGTCTGTCGGGCGTACGGCAACAAGAAATTCGCCTACGGACGCGAGTACATCATTCCGAAACCCTTTGATCCCCGCGCGCTCCTGAGGGTGGCTCCTGCCGTTGCCAAGGCTGCCATGGAATCGGGGGTTGCCCGCCAGCCAATCGCCGACATGGAAAAGTACATGGAGCATCTGGAGACGCTCCAGGGCAAGGCCAAGGAGACTCTTCGCCTCATTATCAATAAGGCGAAGACCGATCCCAAGCGGGTCGTTCTTCCCGAGGGCGAGAATGAAAAGATCCTCCGGGCCGCACAGGTGATGATCGAGGAGGGGATCGCCTACCCGATCCTCCTGGGTAACCGGCAGGAAATCCGCAAAAAAATCGAAGAACTCAACCTTGAACTTAATGGCGGCGTCACCATCATTGATCCGGACGACAGCCCCGACACCGAGCGCTACTCCCAGGCCCTGTTCGAGCAGCGGCAGCGGAAAGGGATCACCCTGTCCGAGGCCCGTCGCATGATCCGGCGCCGGGGCCGCACCTATTTCGGCTGCGAGATGGTCCGTTGCGGCGATGCCGATGCACTGCTTTCTGGCATTGACGCCCATTATCCCGACATCATCCGCCCTGCCCTCGAAGTAATCGGCAAGCAGGAGGGCCTATCCAGCGTCCACGGCCTTTACCTTATGGTTTTCAAGCGGGGCATTTTCCTGCTGGCCGACACCACGGTCTGCATCGAGCCTACTGCCGAGGAACTGGCCGAAACCGCCATACTGGCCGCAGAGAAGGCACGGCTTCTGGATCTCGACCCCCGTATCGCCATGCTTTCATTTTCCAACTTTGGTTCCGTCAACCATCCCCAGGCCCTCAAGGTCAAGCGGGCTGCGGAGATCGTCAAGCAGCGGGCGCCGGAACTAATGATCGACGGCGAGATGCAGGCCGACACCGCCGTGATGCCCGATATTCTGGAGTCCCATTATCCTTTTGCCACACTCAAGGGCGGAGCAAACATCCTCATTTTCCCCGACCTGAACTCGGGCAACATCAGCTACAAGCTCCTTACCCGCCTTGGCGGAGCCGACGCCATCGGCCCGATTCTCATGGGGATGAAGAAACCGGTGCACGTACTGCAGCGCGGCGACGACGTAATGGATATCGTCAACATGGCAGCCATTGCCGTTGTTGACGCACAAAGCAACTGAAGCGCCAACATACGGAAATGACAAAGGGGGCCGATGGCCCCCTTTTTTTGTCGCAAAATCCGGCAGGTAAACAAGAAATCGGGTTGTCACGGCCTTGGGGAAAAAGGTAGAATGACCACGTAACGCACCTACTCCGCCTGGGAGTCAGTCCATGGACCAGTTGATACAGACAAGACGAAGCGATGCGCCGATGCTCTGGACCATCGCCCTTTCTCTTGCATTGCACGGAGCACTCTATTCCATAACCTCACTCCTGCCGCGCCATGTGGCCGGCGTGGAAGGGATACAGGTCGTTTCCGTGGATCTGTCCGGCAGTGAAATTCGCCCCATTGCGCCATCACCGCCCGACAACAAGCCTGCACCCGTACCTGAACCTGCTGTTGCGAGCGACATGAGTTTGCCGGTTGAAAACGAGCAACCACCCGCCGAAGAAGTTGCTCCCCCCCCCCAAGCGGTTGAGCCGCCTCCCCCACCGGTGGTGTCGGCGCCCCCCTCGCCTCTTTCGCTGGGCATGTCCCGCGGCTTTTTCCGCGGCATAGCCGAAGGCGAATCACTGAGAAGCGATGTCCGCGAATATTACTTTACGCTGCTGGAAACCATAAACGAGCGGTGGTGGACGGTTGCGAACGCGTCTGGAATGGATCTGGGTCGTTCGGAGGCGATGTTCACCATTGTGATGAAGAAAAGCGGCGAGATGGTTGACGTGCAGTTGGTGAAGAGTACGGGAAGTCCGGCCTATGACCGGTTGATTCTCCAGGCGATTCAAGCGGCTAACCCCTTGCCGCCCCTGCCTGACAGCTATACCAGCGAGTTGTTTTTGGCCCCGGTCCGGCTTGTGGCGCCCCGGGGACTGCTCTTTTCGTAAAAAACGTTACGGCGTTTCCTCAAGATCCACAAGATCAGCATCGGCAAGGTCGTCGTGGCCCAGATGCTCAAGCTTGCCGGCCGTGTCACGGAAAGCTGGGTCGACGTCGGCAATCTTGCGATACTCGGCCAGGGCCTTTTCCACGTCTCCCTTTTGCTCGAGGGTAAGTGCCAATTCATAGGTCAGGCAGAGAAACTCCTCCGGCGAAAGCTCCGACAGCATCAGCCCCGAATTGAACAACTCCTCCGCCCGTGCCGGTTCTCCCTTGTCCCGGTAACATATCCCCTGAAGCGTGATGCAATCCACAAGGCGACGGGGGTCCTGCGCCGCTGCCTTGAACTCGGTGACGGCATCATCGTACAGTCCCATTTCCTTGTAAGCGATGCCGAGGTTGTAATGGGTCTCCGTGTCGCCCTGATCGAGTTGTTCCCCCACCCCTTTTTTGAACGCTGAAAAAAGGCCGTCAAGCCCATACTTGCCCCCATTCAGGCCGGGGGAGGGCGATACGGATGAGGGGGGCGGCACAAGATCGTTCAGTTCATCCTCTGTGAAATCAAGGGACAAGTCGTCCGTTAATGAAGTTGCCTCGCTTTCGGGGCCGGCAAGCCAATCGATCGATTCATCCGTCACGGAGACTTCGAGCTCGATTTCTTCAAGGTCGGCATCGCCATCGCCTTCAAGCCCGATCTCAACCTCTTCTTCCCAGAGGGACTCATCGGAATCGAAGTCAACTTCTGCCGCCCCGGCAGCGGGAGATTCAGTGACAGCGGGCGAGCCATCCGGCAAGGAAACCGAGTCTTCATAAAACGATGCGAGTTCCTGCTCCTGTTCACCTGAGACGTCAACATCCTTGTCGGCTGTCCCGCGAACCGTGCGCAACCCTTCGGCAATAGCCTCATTATGGGGAGCGATCTCCTGGAGCGACAGGTAGAACTGTTCAAGGGTCTCGGGCTCGTGGCTGAGGAATTCGGGCTCAAAGCGCTTCAGGAGTTCAAGCGCCTCCTCCACATCACCCCTATGACGCAGGCAGAACAGGAGCCCTTTACAGGCGGCCAGCTCTCCGGGGTAGTTGAGCACGATGCGGTTGTATGTATCCGAAGCGGTTTTCAGGTCGCCCGCTGCCCGGGAAGCGTCGGCCAGGAGGTAGAGTGCGCGCGGATTGAAGCGCTCGTCGCCCGCGAACTGCTTCAAAAGGGGGAGAGCGGCGGCATGGTTACCGGCGGCCAGCTCATCTTCGGCCACCATGAGGAGAAACTCCCTCCGTTCCGGGAAGAGTTGCCCGATTCGTTCGCAGATGCGACCGTAGGCAGCAGCATCGCCCTTCGCTCTGACTTCGCGGGCCAGGACGGTGAACTCTTGATACGCTTCATCTGTCTGGCCGATCTTGTTCCGGGTGTCGGCCAGCTTCAGGCGAATAGTGATGTTCTCCCGGTCCAGGGAGTGCATGCGCTCCAGGACCTTTACCCCTTCACGGAGCTGCCCGCTCTTTTCGTAGAAGTCGTAGACAGCCTTGTATTCAGCCAGGGCATTGCCGACAAGTCCCTGCTTTTCATTGAGGGTGGCAAGGGTAAGAGACGTGCCCGAATTGGTGGGATCAATCTTCTGGATCTGCTTGTAGACCGCGATTGCCTTGAGGAAAAAGCCGTTGTCGGCGTAGAACTTGCCGATGACTTCGAACTCCCGTAACGCCTCGTTCTTTCTGCTGGCGCGTACCAACAACTCGGCGTACTTCTGCCTGACCCGCACATCCTTGGGGTCTAGTGTTACTGCTTGCTCGTATTCACGGATCGCCCGGTCGACCTGTCCCTTGATAAGGAACTTCTGGGCACTGTCGAGATGTTTATCTTTTTTGGAGCTCACCGTCCATCCGTTGTCTGTGAAGGTCAAAACACATGTACTTGTAACCTAATGGAAAGAGTGTACCTTGTCAAGCCCGGACGCCCCGCGAAATGGCGTAACTTCATGCACTATGGGCTGCCTTTATGCTTTCCGCCGATGTCTTTGATCAGTCGATCAAGGCGGCGGACCTCATCCGGGGTGAGACGCCGGTCGTGGTAGACCGCTCCACTGTAAACGGCAACGAACTCCGTTGCCGCCGGATCGTTCAGTCCGGCGACAGTTTCAGACAGTCCCTGCGAGGGATCCGGATCCCGGGGAAGGCCGTAGTAACGGGTGAGCTTTGCCCGGAGACGTTTCAGCAACCGCTTCTCCCTGCCGCCAGACCTGTGACGGCGAATAGCCAAGACGCCTCCCAACGCCGCCAGTGCGGCGATTATCGCCGACGCGACCAGCCGCACATCCCCCGGCATGCGGAGGTCTTTGAACCGGCTGTTCGCCGTGCGGACCAGTTCGACCTGCTTCTGGAGGTCATAGGTGATAACCGCCTGGATCCAGAGATAGGAGAGCGAGTCGACCACGCGGGTCATTTTGCCGAGCATCCCGGGGCTGGATGCTTGACCCACCCGACCGAAGTTGACGGCAAAGGCACTCGGGTCGACCATGACCCAGCCGCGACCGTCTATGAATGCTTCCACCCAGACATGGGCACGGTCTTCGGTAACCAGGTAATAGCCGGCCAGCTCGTTGTATTCACCGCCGTAGTAGCCTCCCACCAGTCTCGCCGGCACGCCAGCCACCCGTAAGAGCCGTGCGAACGATGATGCAAAAAATTCGCAGTGTCCTCTTTTGCTGCCAAAGAGAAAGGCATCGACCGGATCGTCCGATACCGGAAGCCCTGTGGTGGCGTAAGAGAATCCGGCGTCACGGAACCACGCCTCGATCCTTTCGAGCCTGGCCGCATCGTCTGCTGCGCCGGCAGTCAACCGGCGTGCCAAGTCAACTGTTCTGCCGGAGATCCGCTCGGGCAGTTTCAAATAGCGGTTTCGGTCCACCGTCCCCCTGACGGCGATAGTGTCGGACACCACCGACTGCACCTCATACCTGATACGCCCGCCCGGACGTCCCCGATTGACAAAGGTAAAATCATTGGCTTGTCTGTTTCGGATTCCGTCCATGCGAATCGGCACGTTGAGTCCCACAAGGTACGTGGTGCGCGAGGGTTCGGGATAGATCACCTGACGCACGGCTCTTCCCTGTGGCTGGGCAGGTGAATCCGCGGTCTGGGTCGTCCCGCGCACCCATCCAGCCGGGGTCGCTGTGTCCAGGACCAGTCCCCGCCAATACAGTGCATTCCGCTCCAACCGTTCGCATTCGGCCCTGAAAGCGACGGTGCGGTCGTCGGAGACGCTGGAGGACGTGCCCGGTTCCACGCGCTCACTGAGCCCAGTTGTTTTATCGCCCGGGGCATTCAGAAAACTGAGAAGCGGGAACTGGGGCCGCGGAAGGATAGCGAAAAAAACGAGCAGAAGCGGCAGTGACGCGGCGGGCATGGTAAGGGCCGCCGTGACCACGCGCCTGAGTGCGCGGGAGGTGAGACTGATACCTTCGTCGACGCTGTGAAAGGCCAGAAGGACGAGCGCAATAGCGATAAGGGCCAGCAGGAGCGCCAGATAGAGCAGAAACAGGGCGCTCAGGCTGAAGAGCGATGACCCTGCCAGGAGAAAAAGGGCAAGCGCGAATATCTGGAGAAGGTTCCGCGGACTCTTTTCGTTGACCAGTCGAACCGCCAGCAGCATGACGAGGAAGTTCACGACCGGCGCTGCCGGATTGGAGCGGCTCCACTGGAGTAAGTACGCCGCAAAGGCGACGACCGTGAAGAGTGTTGCCGGAATGCCGGCCAGAGGATGTCGTCCCCGGCGATCAAATGCGATGCCCAGCGCCAGGGCCAGCGGGGCCGCGAGTCGCGCTGGCCAGTCCGCATACAGTACGACGGGGAGATACCCGAGAGCCGCCACGAGGTAGGCGAGAATGGTGATAACGGTCTTAACGGATACCATGGAGTGCCAGTTCCATAAGTAGTCTGAGCCGATGGGCGCGCGAAGTATCAGGGGGTATGGTCCGTCCGCCGACCGAGAGACCCACGGGACGGTTTGCCCGGATAGCCCGGTTTACGAGCCAGGCTCCGCACCGGATGCGCTCCTCACGGTCGCTGCCCGGCAAGCGGTCCGGGTCGAGGATGATCGGCTCGTCCGCAACAGCAGTCATCCCTTTCACCTTCAGAGAACCGTGGCGTGCCGAAAGACGCCAGTGGATCAGCCTAAACGGCTCCGTACCCGTATAGTCGGAAATCCGGTCCACTTCCCCTTCGTAACCGGGTGAAAGACTCTCGCGCCCCCCTCTTCCCGCCTGCTCCGGCAGAACGGAAAAACCGGCGCAAGGAAGTGGCGAGGGAAAAACAACGCCTCGAGCATCCAGGGGAAGAACCGTTGATCGGATAAAAAAATTTATGGGAAAAGGAGAGCTCACCACGGCCCGCTCCAGGGTGACGATCCCCCTGCGGGGAAACCTGATCGCGGCAGAACCGGCCTCGTCGGCCTGCCGTTCCACCAGGTTGAAATCGGCCCAGCCTCCCCCCTCCACTGTCACACGCAACAGGAACGAGGGCACGAAACGCTTCCGGTTGGCAATGACCAGGTAGGCAAAGGTCTCCTGGCCGGCATAGATCTCGTCGGGCAGGCGCACCTGGAGCTCGAGGCCGCGGATATTGATCCACCCGGCAACCCCGGAAACAGTCATGAAACCGAGCAGCGCCGAAACGATCAGATATAGAAGGTTGTTGCCGGTGTTGACTGCAGCGAACCCGATCAGGAGCGTTATGGCGATATAGGCAATGCCGGGCCGTGTCAGCCTCAAGCCAGCGGAACGGGTATGGAGGCGAGAATGGCGTGTAATAGCTCCCCCTTGTCCAGGTTCTCGTTGTCAAAGCCGAGGATCAGTCGGTGCGCACCAACCGGCGACGCAATCGCCTTCACATCCTCGGGAATGACGTAGTCGCGCCCCTCCAGATAAGCGAGAGCCTTGGCGGTTTCGGCCATGGCAATCGCCCCCCTGGTGGAAACGCCCGACGTCACGGCAAGGTGGCTGCGGGTGGCCGCAACAATGGCATGGATGTAGTCAACTACCTTATCGGACAGGTAGATGGATTCGCGGACCGTCCGCTGGGCCTCGATGATATCGTCAACCGTTACGAGCGGCTCCAGGTTGCGGATGCCGTCGCGGATGCTCCCTCCCTTGATGATGGCCTTTTCGATGGCCTCGGGCGGGTAGCCGATGCCGCTGCGGACCATGAAGCGGTCCAGCTGCGATTCGGGGAGCGGATAGGTCCCCACCTGCTCCACCGGGTTCTGGGTGGCAATGACCAGAAAAGGCTCAGGCAACGGATGGGTGGTACCTTCCACCGTGACCCGCCGCTCCTCCATTGCCTCCAGAAGCGCGCTCTGGGTCTTGGGCATGGCGCGATTGATCTCGTCCACCAGCACCACGTTGTTGAAGATGGGACCGGGCATGAAGGTAAAGCGGTTTTCGTCCCGGTTGAGGATTGAGAGACCCGTGATATCCGAGGGGAGAAGATCGCTCGTGCACTGGACCCGTCCGAAGGAGAGCCCCAGAGCCCGGGCCAGGGCGAGGGCCAGGGTCGTCTTGCCCAGGCCCGGTATGTCTTCCAGCAGAATGTGGCCGCCGGAAAGGAGCGAAATCATCGACAGGCGGACCGCGCGGACCTTGCCCTTGAGGTAATTGGTGGCCAGCGTGTCGATGACATTGAGCATTTCAGCGCGTTTCAAGAGGTGCATGAAAAAGCCTTTCAGGAGACGTGGGTCGAGTATCGCCTTCAATAGTACCACAGGAACAGCGGGAGCGACCGCTTCACTTTTCACGCATTTGCTGCTAAGATGCCATCGCCGTGGCAACAGGTACATGGAGTGCGGCAATCCCTTCAAGAACGGACCAGTCATGCGCTACATCAGCACCAGAGGAACCATTCAGCCCATTCGCTTCAAGGACGCGGTCATGATGGGGCTCGCCACCGATGGGGGGCTTCTCCTGCCGGAAACAATACCGGCCATCGACCGGGACACGCTCGCGGCATGGAAGACGCTGCCGTTCCAGGAACTCGCCTTCCGGATCATCTCCCGCTACGCCGACGACATCCCGGCCGATGACCTGCGGAGTCTCATTGAGCGCTCCTATGCCACCTTCGATCATCCCGACGTGACGCCGGTCGTGGAGCGGGGCGGCCTCCACATCCTCGAACTCTTCCACGGACCCACGCTTGCATTCAAGGACGTGGCTCTTCAGTTCCTGGGCAACCTCTTCGAATATCTGCTGCAGGAGCGGAACGAACGGATGAACATCGTCGGCGCCACGTCCGGCGACACGGGAAGTGCCGCCATTTACGGCGTGCGGGGGAAGGAGAACATCAACATCTTCATCCTCCATCCCCACGGCAAAACCTCGCCGGTCCAGGCGCTACAGATGACCACGGTGCTCGATCCCAACGTGCACAACATTGCCGTGCGCGGCACCTTTGACGATTGCCAGAACATCGTCAAGAGCCTGTTCAACGACCTCCCCTTCAAGGAACGCTACGCTCTCGGTGCTGTCAACTCCATTAACTGGGCCCGGGTACTGGCCCAGGTGGTCTATTATTTTCACTCTTACTTCCGCGTGGCAAAGACCATTGGCGACGAAGTTGTCTTCTCGGTTCCCACCGGCAACTTCGGCGACATTTTTGCCGGCTACGTGGCCAAGCGGATGGGGCTGCCCATTGCCAGACTGCTCCTGGCCACCAACGAAAACAACATTCTCGCCCGCTTCATCAATGACGGAGACTATTCGCTGAGCGCCGTGGTGCCCACTGTGTCGCCGTCCATGGACATCCAGCTGGCATCCAATTTCGAACGCTATGCCTACTATCTCTTCGGAGAAGACCCTGCCAGGGTCCGCGAGGCATTCGCCACGCTTCCCGCCCGGGGCCGGATCGTCTTCTCCGATGCCGAAATGGCGCACGTGCGCACCGAATTCCTCGCCTGTTCGGTCAACCAGGAGGAGACCGTCGACACCATCGCCTCCTTCCACCGTGAAACCGGCTACCTCCTTGATCCCCACACGGCAGTTGGCGTACGGGCTGCCCGGCAACTGGTGACCGACGGCACGCCGGTCATCTGCCTTGCCACTGCTCACCCGGCGAAGTTCGCCGATGCCGTGGTGCGCGCAGTAGGGTTCGAACCGCCGCGTCCTCCATCGCTCATGGGAATTGAAGACCTGCCGAGCCGGTGCGAGGTGCTTGACGCACGTATCGAGCAGATCAGGACCTTCATCGAGGAGAAGGCCCGCTAAGGGCCTTTTTCGTTACGAACCGCCATGAAACTTGACTGGAACGGCATCGATACCGTGCTCCTGGATATGGACGGCACGCTCCTCGACCGCCATTTCGACGACCACTTCTGGCTCGAACACGTACCCAAACGCTATGCCGCCCAGAACGGCATCCCCCTGGACGAAGCGAAAAAACTTCTCTACGCTCTGTTCCGTTCCCAGGAGAGGACCTTGAACTGGACCGACCTGGATTACTGGTCGGAGCGACTCGGGCTCGACATCCCCGTTCTGAAGCAGGAGATCGATCACCTAATCGCGGTCCACCCCGGCGTGGTGGAGTTCCTGGTCTTTCTTCGCCGGCACGGCAAACAGGCCTGGCTCGTGACCAATGCTCACGGCAAGACCCTCTCACTGAAGATGCGCAAAACCCGGCTCGGGCCCTATTTCACCGGCATCATTTCCGCTCATGATCTGGGCCTTCCCAAGGAAGACGTGCGTTTTTGGGAAAAACTACAGGAGCGTGTCCCCTATGAGCCTTCCCGAACCCTGCTGGGGGAAGACAGCGAAACCAACCTCGGCACCGCCGAGGAGTACGGCATCGCCCACCTCATCTATGTGAGTCGCTACAGCTCAACAGTCACACCCACAGCATCGGATCGCTACGCCTCGATTCACTATTTTACGCAACTCATCCCAGCCGCCCATACCGACGAGACATGAAAAAAGGCAGCCTGCAACGGCTGCCTTTCTCTGTCAAAAATTTCCGGCATTACGTTTTTATTCCAAGTTGTCCTCGATCCTGATGAACCTGCTCTTCTCGCTGATGAGCTCGAAGGTGTCGATTTCCTCAAGAGCTGCGCGAATGTCCTTTTCACGGGCCTCATGGGTCATGATCACGATGGGCACCGACTCTCCGGCGCTTCTCCCCTTCTGAATCATTGATTCAATGCTGATATCGTACTTGCCGAGGGCGCCCGAGATTTTTGCCAGCACTCCGGGCTTGTCGACGGCGCTGAAGCGAAGATAGTACTTACCCTCGATCTCGCCCATGGGCTTGAGGGCAAGCGTCGTAACTGCCTCGTCCCGGTAGCCGAGGGGCGCACACCGGCGGCTCACGCCGGCAATGATATTCCGGGCGATTTCGATGACGTCGCCCACCACGGCACTGGCGGTGGGATCCATGCCGGCGCCGCGGCCATAGAACATCACTGGACCGATAAAATCGCCGGTGAAGCGAATGGCATTGAAAACCCCGTCCACATCGGCAAGCGGGTAGTTGACCGGGATCATGGTCGGATGAACACGGGCTTCCACGGTATCGCCGGTACGCTTGCCAATGGCGAGCAGCTTGATCTTGTACCCGAAATCCCGGGCAAAACCAATATCAGCTGACGAGATGGAACTGATCCCTTCGGTATGGATGGCGTTGAAATCAACCTTTGTCCCGAAACAGAGGGAAACCAGCAGCGCCAGTTTGTGGGCAGTATCAACCCCCTCGATGTCGAAGGTCGGGTCGGCCTCGGCATAGCCCAGTTCCTGGGCGGTCTTGAGGACATCGCCGAAATCGGCCCCTTCCTGAGTCATGCGGGTGAGGATGTAGTTGCAGGTGCCGTTGAGGATGCCGAGCACCGTGGTGAAGTTGTTTGCCGCCATGTTACCCAGGATGGCCGAGATAACCGGTATGCCGCCGCCGACCGCCGCTTCGAAGAGGACCTGCACCCCCTTGGCCGCGGCCGCCGGGTAGATCTCCTCCCCGTGCAGGGCGAGCAGGGCCTTGTTGGCGGTAACAACGTGCTTGCCGTTGTTGATGGCACGCAGCACGAAACTCTTGGCCGGCTCATACCCGCCGATCAGCTCGATCACCACGCTGATCTCCGGATCATCGAGCACTTCGGCCACATTGTTGGTGAGCGTTCCCGGAGGGAGTTCGATGCCCCTGTCGGTTGATATGTCCAGATCGGCAATCTTTTTAAGAGTAACCGCAGCGCCGACCTTGTCGGCAATGAGGCCGGCGTTGGCCTGGAGGAGTTTGGCGACACCCGTGCCGATGGTGCCGAAACCGATGAGTCCGATCTTGATATCTTTCATGATTCCTCGTCCTGGTGCCTGTCGGGATTAGTGAGGCCGCTACCCCTTATCAGGGAGCGTTGAAGCGATTTCGTCCAGAATGCCGTTGATGAATGCCGGTGAATCCTCGGTGCCGAATTTCTTTGCCACCTCGATGGCCTCGTTTATGGTGACGTTCTTGGGAATATCGGACCGGAACAGCAACTCATACATGGCCATTCGCAGGATGCTCAGGTCGACCCGGGCCATACGGCTGATGGACCAGTTTTTCGATGCGCCGGTGATGGCAGTATCGATCTCCTGGCGGTGCTCCAGAACTCCGCGGACCAGGTCGTCGGCAAAGCTTCGTCCCGCCGCCGCTCCGGGCTCTGATTCGTCCAGCACGAGCTCAAGGAGCGGCGCAGCTTCGCCGGCAGCGTAGTCCCTTGAGTAC
Organism: Geobacter sp. 60473; assembly: GCF_036323535.1. Classification (GTDB taxonomy): domain Bacteria; phylum Desulfobacterota; class Desulfuromonadia; order Geobacterales; family Geobacteraceae; genus Geobacter; species Geobacter sulfurreducens. The sequence continues at coordinate 1,254,551 of NZ_AP028967.1, read as the reverse complement.
AGCATCTGCAGGGCCAGTTCCCTGCCGAGGCGGCGGGCGCCCACTAGCGGAGCTCCCGGTAGAGGCGCGCCGTTTCGATGGCGGTCACGGCCGCATCGAAGCCCTTGTTCCCCGCCTTGGTTCCGGCCCTTTCGATTGCCTGCTCGATGGTATCAGTGGTAAGCACGCCGAAGACGACCGGCACGCCGGTGGCCAGGGAAACATGCGCGACCCCCTTGGAAACCTCGGCGGCCACGTAATCGAAGTGGGGCGTGGAACCGCGAATCACGGCACCGAGGCAGATAACGGCATCGTAGCTCCCCTTCTGGACCAGTTTCTGGGCCGTAAGCGGAATTTCAAAGGCCCCGGGGACCCTGACGACGTCGATGTCGCCATCATCGCCACCGTGGCGGACCAGAGCGTCCAGGGCACCCTCAAGAAGCCGCTCTCCGATGAAGCTGTTGAAGCGGCTCACAATAATGCCGAATCGAAGTCCGGTGGCGTCGAGCTTGCCTTCGATGAATCGGGGCATGGTATCCTCCTCAGATATTTTCCAGCAAATGGCCGAGTTTTTCGCGCTTGGCCTTGAGATAGTCGAGATTCGTAGTGGTGGGCGGGATTTCGATGGGAACCCGCTCCACGATATTGATGCCGTAACCCTGAAGGCCGATAAGTTTGCGGGGGTTATTGGTCAGAAGCCTGATGTTCCGCACCCCCAGGTTCACGAGAATCTGGGCGCCGATGCCATAGTCACGCAGGTCTGGCTTGAAGCCCAGGGCCAGGTTCGCCTCCACCGTGTCTTTCCCCTCGTCCTGCAGGGCGTAGGCTTTTAACTTGTTGAACAGACCGATACCGCGTCCTTCCTGACGCATGTAGAGGATTACCCCGCGCCCTTCGGCCTCGATCATTTCCATTGCACGATGGAGCTGGCTGCCGCAGTCGCAGCGCAGGCTGCCGAAAACGTCGCCGGTCATGCACTCGGAATGCACCCGGACGAGCACCGGCTCATCCCCCCTGATCTCTCCCTTGACCAGCGCCAAGTGTTCCAGTCGGTCAACGTCGTTCTCAAAGGCAATGGCCCTGAATTCCCCGAAATCCGTGGGCAGAAGCACGTCTGCCGCACGCCTCACCAGGGACTCGTGCTTGAGCCTATAGGCCACCAGGTCCGCGATGGTGCAGATCTTGATCCCGTGCTCCTTGGCGAAAACCTTGAGTTGCGGCATCCGCGCCATGGTGCCGTCGTCGTTCATGATCTCACAAATGACGCCGGCGGGCTTGAGGCCGGCAAGACGAGCCAGATCGACCGAGCCTTCGGTCTGGCCGGCACGAACGAGCACCCCGCCCGGCTTGGCCCGCAGCGGGAACACGTGACCCGGACGGGCGAGGTCATCTGCCTTTGCGTCATCGGCAACAGCGGTCAGAATGGTGTGGGCCCGGTCCGCCGCTGAGATGCCGGTTGTCACTCCCCGTTTTGCCTCGATGGATACGGTGAAGGCCGTGCCGAACGAGGAAGTGTTTGCCGAAACCATGAGTGGCAGTTGGAGATGATCGCACCGTTCGGTCGTCATGGTGAGGCAGATGAGCCCCCGCCCGAACCGGGCCATGAAGTTGATCGCCTCGGGGGTCACCATTTCCGCGGCCATGGTCAGGTCGCCTTCGTTCTCACGGTCCTCATCGTCCACCAGGATCACCATCTTGCCCTGGCGGATATCTTCAATTGCTTCCTCAATACGTGCAACCGGCATTGGTCTCTCCGTCCCTTACATAGGTAATCATTTCATATCTCACAAAAATCCGTTCTTTGCAAGAAGCTCAAGGGTTACCCCGCCGTCCCCCTTTGAGGGTTCCGTACCGCCTCCCAGGAGTCGTTCGATGTATTTGCCGAGAATGTCAGTCTCAATATTGACCCGGTCGCCCGGCCGACGGTGCTCCAGGGTCGTTTTCGCAGCGGTATGGGGAATGACGTTGACCGAAAACGAGTCGGCGTCAACCGTGTTTACCGTCAGACTGATACCGTCCACGGCCACCGAGCCCTTGGCCACCAGGTAACGGCTGAATCCGGAAGCCATCCGAAAGGTGAACAGGATGTTGCCGGACACCTCACGACGCCCCTCGACTGTTGCCACCAAATCCACATGACCCGTCACCAGGTGGCCGCCGAGACGGTCTCCGAGACGGAGAGCCCGCTCCAGGTTGACCGGAGCTCCCGTTGCCAGACTGCCGATCGTGGTACGTTCCAATGACTCGGGGGAAACATCGAAGGTGAGCTCGCCCCCCCCCTTTGCCACCACCGTGAGACAGGCACCATTGACCGCGACCGAGTCGCCCAGATTCACGGACTCAAGCGGCAGCGCCGTGGCCACGGCAAGGCGTGCCGCCTCTCCCCGGCGCTCCAACCGCCGCGCGGTACCCACGTCTTCAATCAATCCCGTGAACATGCTTCCTCCGGATAGGCCTCGATCATGACGTCGCCGCCGAAGCGCCGCACCCGCGCCGTTTCCAGGCGAAATGCCCGCTCCATGCGCTCAACCGATTTTCCGCCGAACAACCCGATGCCGTCGGCACCCCCCAGAAATAGGGGGGCATAAAAGAGAATGAACTTGTCGATGAGTTTTTGACGGAGAGCCGCACCGGCAAGCTCGCTTCCCCCCTCCAGCAGGATCGACTGGATTCCCCTGGCACCGAGACGCTCCATGAGATCGCGCAGGTCCACGCGACCTTTGTCGGATGCGCAACGGATGACCTGCGCTCCCCGCGTCTCAAGAAAAGCTATTCGATCCTGATCATCCGACGTGGTCGCGATGATGGTGCCGCGGGCCAGGTCATCTCCCAGCACCCGTGCCTGATGTGGTATCCTGAGGCTGCTGTCCACAACGATTCTGAGAGGATTTTTCCCCTTCACGTGGCGCACGGTGAGTTCGGGGTCATCGGCCAGCAGGGTTCCGACTCCCACCATAACGGCATCTACCTCTGCTCGAAGTTGATGTACATATCGTCTTGATTTTTCGTTAGTTATCCAGCGAGAATCACCAGGTGCAGTGGCTGTCTTCCCATCAAGGGTAAGAGCGCTCTTGAGAGTGAGAAAGGGAAGCCCTGTGGACACGTGCTTCACAAAGGGTTCATTGATCATCCGGCACCCCCTCTCCAGTATACCGGTAATTACCTGGATACCTGCCGCCTCAAGGCGGGCGACCCCCGTGCCGCAGACCTTGGGGTTCGGGTCAACCATTCCCACGAAGACACGTGCTACCCCCGCAGCAACCAGGGCATCTGCGCACGGGGGGGTGCGGCCGAAGTGGGAGCACGGCTCGAGCGTTACATAAACGTCAGCCCCGCGGGCCAGCGGACCGGCTTCGCGCAACGCGTGGACCTCCGCATGGGGGGTGCCGGCCTTGCGGTGCCACCCCTCTCCGACCACGGCACCCTCACGCACGATCACGCAACCCACCGCAGGGTTGGGGGATGTCTTGCCAATGCCTTTCCGGGCAAGAGAAAGGGCACGCCGCATCATGTTTTCATGGACAGATGTCATGGGACTGGAAGTGAGACTGCTATTTCTTGAGAAGATCCTGGAGCTCGGACATGAACTCGTTGACATCCTTGAAGGAACGATAGACCGAAGCAAAGCGGACGTACGCCACCTCATCTATGTCATGGAGCTCGGTCATGACCCATTCACCGATGGTGGTACTCGGCACTTCCTTTTCTCCGAGTTCCGGCAGGCGGGCCTCCAGCCGGTCCACGAGCCGTTCGATGGTTTCCCGGGAAACCTGTCGCTTTTCACAGGCCTTCTGAATGCCCGCGATGAGCTTGAGCCGGTCGAATGGCTCGCGGCGCCCGTCTTTCTTGAGTACCAGGGGCAAGACTTCCTCGATCCGTTCGTGGGTTGTGAACCGCTTGCCGCACGACTCGCATTCGCGCCGGCGGCGGATAGCCGCCCCACCCTTATCGGGGCGCGAGTCCACCACCTTGCTGTCGAGTTGACCGCAGAACGGACATTTCATGACACTCTTCCTTTCAAGTCCGAGAAACGCTCCACTGCTACGCCTGATTCGCCAATCATCTCGCGGGCAAGGTCATCCGAGTATCCCTCTTCGTACACGATGCGCCGGATGCCGGCATTGATGAGCATCTTCGAACAGATGATGCACGGCATGGTAGTGCAGTAAAGGGTGCCCCCGTCGATATTGGTGCCGTGCTTGGCCGCCTGGATGATGGCGTTCTGCTCGGCGTGGAGGCCGCGGCAGAGTTCATGGCGCTCGCCGGACGGGATGCCGAGTCTCTCTCTCAGGCATCCCACGTCGAGACAGTGGGCCACGCCGGAAGGTGCGCCGTTGTAACCGGTGGCAAGGATGTTCTTGTCCTTGACGATGACCGCTCCCACCTGGCGTCGCAAACAGGTCGAGCGTTTAGCCACCAGGTGTGTGATCTCCATAAAATATTCGTCCCAGGTGGGTCGGGTCATGAGGTCTCCAGTGCGGGAAATACGCGCCAGAATACACCGATGATCCCTGAAAGGTCAAGAAATTAGCCCTTTGACGCGGGGTTGCACCGGGCAAATGCATGATTGACAGAGGAACGCCAAGGTTCGGATAATGAGACATTACTTCCAGCGCGAAAGAGGTTTGCCCATGACCCCTGAAAATCTGCTCGCACGGCATTTCGGCCCGGCAACTACAGCCTGCGGCATCGTGCTCGCCCATAGCCGCCACGTGGCGGCCAAGGCCCTGGCAGTGGCGCGTCGGCTCCGGGACCCGTTGCTCGATCTTCGGTTCATAGAAGAAGCGGCCCTGCTCCATGACATCGGCGTCTGCCGGACCAATTCCACGGGCATCGGCTGCACCGGCGAGGCCCCCTATATCCTCCACGGCATCATCGGCCGGGAGATTCTGGAGACCGAAGGACTCCCCAGGCATGCTCTCGTCTGTGAGCGTCACATCGGTGTGGGCCTCACCGTGGAGGACATCGAACGTCAGAGCCTGCCCCTGCCCCGGCGCGACATGGTCCCCCTTACCCGGGAAGAGCGAATCGTCTGCTTTGCCGACCTGTTCTTTTCCAAAAAGCCCCGTTCCCTCGACCACGAAAAGCACCCCGACGAAGTGAGAGCGAATCTGCGGCGTTACGGCGACCACAAGGTTGCCATCTTCGAGGAGTGGCTGGCTGAATTTGCGGTATAGTTGAAACAGTGAACAGTGAAGGATTCACGCACAGGAGAGGTGAACGAGCCATGGCGGCACCGGCAGCGCTGAAGAGAATATCTGCAACGGTTTGGGAGCTTCCCGTATCCTACAAACAGGGAATGCTCGTTCCCGCCCGCATCATTGCCACGGAGAAACTCATCAACGCCATGGATGCGGGCGTTTTCGAGCAGGTATCCAACGTGGCCTGCCTGCCTGGCATCCAGAAATATGCCTTCTGCCTGCCTGACGGCCATTGGGGATACGGCTTTCCCATCGGCGGGCTGGCGGCCATGGACCCGGAAACAGGGGTCATTTCCCCCGGCGGCATTGGCTTCGATATCAACTGCGGCATGCGGCTGGTTCTGACCACTCTTACCTACGAAGAGGTAAAGCCGCGCCTGCGCGAACTGGTGGATGCCCTCTTCTACCGGGTGCCGGCCGGGGTCGGGAGCCACGGTTTTGTGCGACTCTCCCACGACGAATTCTGCCGCGTGGCCGAGCAGGGCTCCTCCTGGTGCCTGAAACATGGCTATGCCTGGCCCGAAGACCTGGAGATGACCGAAGAGCATGGCTGCTTCACCGGAGCCGATGCCACGAAGGTCAGCCAGAGAGCCGTTGACCGGGGATACAACCAGATCGGGACCCTCGGCTCGGGCAACCACTACCTGGAAATCCAGGTGGCCCGCCCCGAGAACATTTTCGACGAGGATACCGCCCGGGCATTCGGCATTACCGTACCGAACCAGGTGGTGATCATGTTCCACTGCGGCAGCCGCGGCTTCGGCCACCAGGTGGCCACCGACTATCTCCAGCTTTTCCTGTCGGTCATGGAGAAAAAGTACGGCATCCGCACCAATGACCGCGAACTTGCCTGCGCCCCCTTCCGCTCCCGCGAGGGGCAGGACTACTTTGCCGCCATGAAGTGCGCGGTGAACATGGCCTTTGCCAATCGCCAGGTCATCCTCCATCGCATCCGCGAGGTCTTCTCGGACGTATTCGGTCGCGACCCGCGCGATCTGGGCATGGATATGGTCTATGACGTGGCCCACAACACCGCCAAGCTGGAGACCCACTTGGTGGACGGGAAACAACGCGAACTGCTGGTTCATCGCAAGGGGGCCACCCGGGCCTTTGGCCCCGGCATGGAGGGGATTCCCGCCCGCTACCGGGAAACGGGCCAGCCGGTCATTATCGGCGGCAGCATGGAAACCGGCTCCTATCTGCTGGCAGGCGACCCGGGAGGCGGTGACACCTTTTTCACCACCGCGCACGGCAGCGGCCGGACCATGAGCCGCCATCAGGCGAAAAAGCTGGTCAAGGGGCAGAAACTGCAGCGGGATATGGAGGAGCGCGGCATCTACGTGCGGACCGCGTCCTGGGGAGGACTGGCCGAAGAGGCGGGGCAGGCCTACAAAAACATTGACGACGTGGCCGAGGCCACAGAGTTGTCGCATCTGAGCCGGCGGGTTGCACGGCTCGTGCCCATCGGGAATGTCAAAGGTTGAGCACGTGATGCTGAAATTTTGACGCGAGACAAAGGAGTGCGTGTTCAGATTTTCAGATCTACAACCAGCCCCTTGAGCTCAAGAATCTTGTTGGTGATGGCGAGACGATCCTTGTTCTCGGTCATGATGAGGCGATAGAGATTGTCGGCCTCCCGGTCGATGACGGTGATGATTTCGAAGCAGCGGGGGTTGAGGGTCGTCCCTCCCACCCGCTGGAGCCGGTAGGCATGGGATGTGACGTTTTTCGTGATACGGCCGATGAGATCGCGAAAGGTGCGGAAATTGGCAATGGTCGGTTCCCGTTCCAGCTCGTTGCCAACCTTATCCAGTTCATCCTTGAGGATCTGCAATTCCTGCTCATGGTTTTCGAACTCAGACCGGTTTCGGGTGAGAGTCCGGACAAACGGCGATCCGGAAACGTCCGACCTGCTGAGAGATTCCTGTTTCCCCTTTTTATCCACGTCGCGTGAAGAAAGGCGGTCACTGATCTTCATTGGCTGACTCCCGTGCTCTGCGTATCGTTGCTGCGCGCCCAGGGCGAATCAACAGGCGCGATGCAGTTGCCGCGCCAGTCGACCGAGATGATGAAGTCGTCGTCATCCACGCCGATGGTCCGGTCGCAGCTCAGGTTCACCATGCCGCCATAGGTGTAGACCGCACCGCGGTCTTCGTACCAGTGGTACAGCCGGTATCCCCCCATGTCGGCAGACACCGACGAGGGAGCCCCCACTCGGATTATCAATTCGTTCAAAGGGGCGCCCTTCCAGGCCCGCATCTGGGTGCCCACCGGGGAGCACCCCCAAAGAACCGCGAGTGATGTCAAAATGATCAGGAAATATTTCACGTTCCACCCACACCAGAGAGACGTTCCCATTGCCAATGCAGGAACAGTGCCTTAGAAGGCGGCACGGCATTGACTTCGGTATAATTACACCGGACATGGGTGGATAAGGCTCTTTTTTCGCCCCGTTGGGCGTGCAATTGTGTATACTGCATGCAAAAAAATGTGAGACAAAGCTGTCGGCACCGTATTCCGCGCAACCGGCAGCCTTCATGCTTCCGAGTGAATTACCTACGCAATCGGGGGGACCATGGCCAAAAAAGTCTTTATCGGCGCTACAGGACAAAACTGTGGAAAAACAACTATGAGCGTCTCACTCATGCACTTGGCGCGACAGAAATACCGGAGGGTCGGCTTCATTAAGCCCATCGGCCCCAAGATCGAGATGTACAACGGCCTCACCGTCGACATGGACGCCATCCTCATGGCGCGGACCTTCGGTCTGGAAGAAGACCTGGCCCTCATGAATCCCGTGCCCCTCCCCAAGAACTTCACCCGCGACTACCTGAACGGCAAGTTTGACTGCCATACTCTCAAAAAAAAGATTGTCGAAGCATTCGAAATACTCGACCAGAGCTATGACTTCCTGATTATCGAAGGTGCCGGCCACTGCGGAGTCGGCTCCGTCATCGGTCTCAGCAATGCCTGTGTAGCCCATATGCTCGGAGCACCGGTCATCGTGGTGACCGACAGCGGCATCGGCAGCGCCATCGATGCCGTTCACCTCAACCTAGCCCTCTACGAAAAGGAGGAGGCCGACGTCCGGATGGTCATCGTCAACAAACTCCGCTCAGACAAGCGCGACTCGATCCTCGGCTTCCTCAGGCGAGGATTCCCGGGGCGTTCACTCCAGGTTACCGGTGGCTTCAACTATTCTCCCGTCCTGGCAAACCCGACCCTTTCACACATCGGAAAGCTTCTCAATCTCCCCGTGCACGGCGATGCGGACGGGCACAGCCGGATCATCCACCACATTCACCTGGGAGCGGCATCGTCCCAACGGGTGGTGGACGCCCTGGAAGATGCCACTCTGCTGGTTCTCACCAGTTCACGGGATGAGCTGATCGTCACCCTGTCCTCCCTGTATCATATCCCATCCTACCGGGACAAGATTGCCGGTTTCGTCATCGCGGGCCACATGCCGGTTTCGGAAATAACCCAGCAGATTCTGGACGACAGCATGATTCCCTACATCCGGGTTCATGACTCCACGGCGCGAGTGTTCACGACGCTTATGGAGGATGTCTCCAAGATCACTGCCGAGGACCGGGAAAAGCTCAACTGGATCAGGGCAAATGCCGAGAACGAGATCGATTTCGAGGCAATAGACGCCCTGCTCTGATTGCCTTAGCCATGCCCTATCGCTATCTGCCAGATATCGCCACGGCCGACGTCGCCTTTGAAGCGTGGGGAGAGACGCGCGAGGAGATGTTCTGCGCCGCTGCCGATGCCCTCACCAATGTCATGGTCGACGACCTCGCATCGGTCGCCCCGGCTGATGAAATCGTCATTTCCCTTGCACACGAAGAATTGGACCTTCTTCTGTTCTCGTTTCTCCAGGAACTGATCTTTCTGAAAGACGCCCGGTGTCTCCTGCTCAGGGTTCCCCGGGTTATGATCACCGAGGCTGATGGAGGCCTGCACCTCGATGCCGTTGCCTGCGGCGAGCGGATCGATAATGAGCGCCATCCCATGATGGTTGATGTGAAGGCGGTAACTCTGCATCTTTTTTCGGTCCGGCGGCAAGAAAATGGTTGGTGGGCCCGGGTGGTGCTTGATATATAAGGGAGAACAAACCCAAGCCATCCGCGGAGGATGTTTTTAATGAAGATTAGCGCGATCACGGCAGTTTCGGTATGCCTTCTTCTCTGTTGTCTGACCATTTCAGCGGCCTTTGGCGGCACATGTAACCTCATGAGCCTGACCTACGCCGGCGGAAACGACTATGTCATCAGGACCAACGGTTCAATCTCCAATGTCCAGTCGATCATCCTAAAGGTCGGTTACGGCGACGAAAATAAGCTTGCAAGCAAGCAACCGGTTGTGCAAGAGGGAACCGCCCAGTGGACTTTTTTCAATGCCACGCCCCGCACGGACGGGCTTCTGATTTACGCTTCGGCACAACAGCCCTTCCTTCTTTCCGGTGCAGTGACGCGCATCCGCTTTGCTCGCGTAACGACACCCCCTACCCTTGCATGCACCATCACCGCGGACTATGTCAAATCGGAAAAGAATCAGGACACGTCGAACAACTCGACTACTCCCGGTTCCTCTGGCAATTCTAGCACCACAGTTGCTGACGAAACATTGAAACGCGGTGATAATGCTACGATCCAGAATGATCAGGGCGCATCCTCTAATGGTCTGGAGACCTCTCAAATTGGCGCAACCTCGATGACAGTTCGTCCAGACGTTCACGATGGAGGCGAAACTCCGCCCCCCCCCAACGAGGAACAGGAAAAACCCGAGGATGAACTGCAGAACGATGAGGAGGTCACGCCGACGGCTCAGCCAGAGCTACCGTCGCAGCCCGACGCTACGCCCTCCCCTTCACCCAGCAGGTCTCCTGAGCATGTCGAGTACCGGAGCATCCTGAGCCGTTTCCAGGCAGAAGCGGCTGAAAGAAATCCGTCCGCGCTCATGGCTCTTTTCAGCGAACCCGTCGCACAGGGGATTACCCAGACACCACCTATCGGGTTCAGTGACGGCGAATCCATTGTGACTCTCACCCTCAAGGCTACCGGGGACGACGGTGCAACGCCTCTTTTCATTCTGAAAGGTGCGCGCCTCCTGACCCTGACACGGGAACCGGGCGGATTTTGGGTTGTCAAGGCCCTGCCCGACAGAGGCGTCAGCGAGGCAATCCTGACCCTGGTGTCAGGAGAGGACAGTGTGGTCTATCCCTTGACGGTGGTCCCCGGTATTATTATCAAACCGAAGGAGAAGGGACCTCTGACCGAAGCCGACTTTACGGCGTTCCTCGCTCAACGGGGCGGAGAGCAGGGGCAGGCAGGCGATCTGAACGGTGACGGCAGGCGCGATTACCAGGACGACTACATCTTTACCGCGAACTACCTCGCCGCCACCTCAGCACCCCCTTCTGGATCTCAGTCAAAAGAACCATCCCCATCGCCAGCACAACCGTAGCGGCAAGGGCTGGGGCCGATAACGGCTCCGTGTGGAACAGGGGATTGAGCGCCGGCGCAAAAACGACGGCGAGTTGAAGACAGAACGTAATCACGATGGCACCGACAAGGGGCCGGTTGGACATGATGCCGATGCGCAGCAGCGAAGTCCTGTCGGAGCGGACCGCGAGCACGACTGCCATGCGGTTCAGAACCAGAAACGTGAAGACCATGGTCTGCCACGGCAGCCCCAACCGCAGGGCCGCGGCCTGGAACGCCAATGCCGCGGATCCGATCACCAGGCCGTAGCCGGCCGCGTAATATCCTCTCCCCCCAGCAAAAACCCCTTCCTTCGGGTCGACAGGCGGTCGACTCATCACATCCCGCTCAGCGGGTTCTCCTGCCAGGGCAAGTCCCGGCAGGCTGTCACACAGAAGGTTCAACCAGAGTATCTGAATGGGGAGCAACGGCAGGGGCAACCCGAAAAACGGGGCTAGCGTTATGGCCACGAGTGTCCCGATGTTCGAGGTAATCGAGTAGGTAATGAATTTGAGGATATTGGCGTAGATCCGGCGCCCCTCCCGCACGGCCCTGACAATGGTGGCGAAATTATCGTCCAGCAGCACCATGGCCGCTGCTTCCTTGGAGACATCCGTGCCGGTGATTCCCATGGCAATACCGATATCCGCGCGCTTGAGCGCCGGCGCATCGTTGACCCCGTCGCCGGTCATGGCCACGTAATGCCCCCGGTTCTGGAGCGCCTTGACGATCGTGAGCTTCTGCTCTGGTGCCACCCGCGCATAGACCCGGATCTGCTCCACCCGCGCCTCAAACTCTTCCGGGCTCAGTTCCGCCAGATCCCGTCCAGTCAGCACCGCATCGCCGTCATCTTCAAGGATTGCCAGCCGCCGGGCAATGATACGGGCCGTGAGCGGGTGGTCGCCGGTTATCATCACTGGGGTGATGCCCGCGTTCCGGCACTGGGCAACCGCCTCGGCAGCCTCCTCGCGCGGGGGATCCATCATGCCGGCAAGACCGAGAAAAATAAGATTGCTCTCAACCTCATCACTTTCCAGCCGGTCAGGCAGATACGACCAGCGGCGCATGGCCAGGGCAAGCACCCGAAGGCCACGGGCTGCCATATCACCCGTTACGCGCTCGATCTCTTGCCGGTCCAGGGGGGCCTCCCCGTTGTGGGTAAGCATCGCCACCGACCGGGCCGCGAGCACTTCGACCGCGCCCTTGGTAAAGGCCAGGACGCTATCGCCATCCCGGTGAAAAGTGGTCATACATTTGCGTTCCGAATCAAAGGGGAGTTCGGCCACCCGCGGGTGAAGGGCCTCGACTTCGGCGCGGGTCACGCCGCAGGCACGCCCGTAGACCAGAAGGGCCGTTTCGGTGGGGTCGCCGACCAGCCCTCCTTCCGAGTCTTCACGCGCATCGTTACACAGGACCAGAGCCGTCGTGAAAAGTGCTGCGACTGATATGCCGGGTGAGCTGGCGTCGGTACCCCCATTACATTGCTCCAGATCGCCCGGCCAGACGTTCTCCACGGTCATCCTGTTAAGAGTGAGGGTGCCGGTCTTGTCGGAGCAGACATAGGTGACCGAACCGAGGGTCTCCACGGCGGGAAGCCTGCGGATAAGGGCATTCTGGCGGACCATCTTGCGCGCGCCCAGGGCAAGGGTGATGGTCACCACTGCCGGCAGCGCCTCCGGAATGGCGGCAACTGCCAGGGATATGGAGGTTAGCAGCATGAGGAGGAGAGGCTCTCCCCGCAGCAGTCCCAGTGTGAAAACCGCCGCGCAAATGGCGAGCACCGCCAGAGCAAGGCGCTTGCCGAAATCGGCGAGACGCCGTTGGAGCGGGGTTTTTGTTTCGGCTTCCTGTTGCAGCATCGCGGCAATCCGGCCAAGCTCGGTTCCCATCCCCGTGGCGACTGCGACGCCGATGCCCCGGCCGTAGGCGACCACCGTCCCTTTGTAGGCCATGTTGCGCCGATCGCCCAGCGGCAAATCCGAATCAAAAAGCTGTTCGGAGAGTTTCTCAACGGGAAGCGATTCCCCGGTAAGGGCCGCTTCCACGGTCTTCAGATGCACGGCTTCCACAAGGCGTACGTCGGCCGGCACCACGTTTCCCGCCTCCAGAATGACCAGATCGCCAGGGACGATCTCTCGGGCGGGCACGCTTACATGCTCGCCGCTACGCAGCACCACGGCATAGTTGCCGGACATCTCCCGAAGGGCGGCCATGGCGCGCTCGGCGCGATATTCCTGAGCAAAGCCGATAACGGCGTTAAGCACGACGATGGTGATGATGGGAGCTGCGTCCCCTGGCTCGCCGATGATTCCGGCCACCACTGCCGCGCCGATCAGCACAATGATCATGAAATCGGTGAACTGGCCAAAGAACATGGCAAGGGGCGTCCGCCGGGCCTTTTCCTCCAGTTCATTCGGACCGTATGCCACCAGGCGCCGGCGGACCTCATCACTATCAAGCCCGGTGAGGGAGGTTTCGAGTCTGGTCAGAGCCTCTTCAATGGATATGCGGTGCCATTCCGTCAATTAGAGATCCTCCACGGCCGTACGCGCCGCAGCGACTATTTCAGCAGGTGACTCCAGGGTAAAGCGGATGGCCTTGCCGAAGGTCACCCGCACTTCGCCCCTGATGGGCCAGGAGGCATCGCGGGGAAATACCTGTTCAAGTCCGCGTATCCGCACCGGAACCACGGGAATGGCCAGTTCCCGGACCATCACCCCGAGACCCGGTCGAAAGGGCAGCAAGGTACCGTCCCGCGAACGTTCACCCTCGGGGAACACCAGTATGCTCATTCCCCGGTCCGCCAGTCCCCCCATGAAACGAAGCGCTCCCCGGAAACCGCGACTCTGGGGAAGCGGAAACACGGTAAAGGCTACCGATGCGTACTCGTAGGCAAGGCGTTTCCAGATCTTTTGCGCTAAGTTCTTATAATTCCGGAAGAAAAACTCCTCCCAGGCAGCCGTGGCGGTTGTATAGCGCCATTCCGAGGGAAGAGCGGACATGATAACAGGGTGATCGAAGTAACTGAGGTGATTGGAAACGAACAGGACCGGACCGTCCAGCCCTCCCAGATGTTCCCCCCCTTCTACCTTCAGACTGGCGTAGTGCCTGATCAAAGGACCATGAAGGATCATGTCCAACACCCGCCGTACAAACAGTGCCACGGGGCGGGCGGTCCAGAACCTAAACCGCTCGCGGCTGTGGACCTTTGACCGGAGACGGATGACCTCCCGAAGTTCGGCCACCCGCGTGTGGGGGCCAATGACCGTATCCTCCAGATCGAGACGAAATTCCATCTCTATCGCGTTGACCAGTTCGAGCCTGCCGATGGAGGTGAGCCCCAGATCGGTTGTCAGCACCGTGTCGTCCGTTACCTTTTCAGCCGGGTTCCCAGTGATCCGGGCTATCATCAGCGACAGTCTGTCACTGGAGCCCCCTGCCCCGCCAGTACCATCTCCCTGGGCAACCCGTTCCTTGACAAGAAATTTCCTGATCTTGAGGGTGGTTGTCTTGGGAAACTCAGCGTCAGACCAGATGGACCAGCCGGTGATCCGATGAAGATCGTCAAGCCGCCCGTTGACCTCGTTGATGATCTCCTCCACCGGACGACCGCTCTCATCGGGGATCAACACGGCGTGAACCTCTTCCCCCTTCCCGCGGTCCAGGCCGATCACGCAGGATTCGCGCACGCCGGCAGCCCGGTTGAGCATGGACTCGATCTCGTCGGGGAACACATTGACACCTGCCCCGGTTACGATCAGCTCCTTTCCTCTACCCAGAATCCGGAGCCACCCCGAGCCGTCGAATTCTCCCAGATCGCCCGTACGGAACCAGCCGTCGTCAAAGGCGTCCCGGGTGGCCGCTTCGTTGCGGTAGTAGCCGGGGAAAACGTTGTCTCCCCGGGTCAGCACTTCACCGTTAACGAGTTTCAACTCGACCCCCGGCAGTGCCGGTCCCACGGAGCCGGCCACCTGCCGCTCAAGCGTATTGGCCGTGAGGACCGGTGCACACTCGGTGAGACCATATCCCTCCAACACGGTGAATCCGAGGCCGGCCCAGAAGCGGAATACCTCCGGGTCCAGAGGCGCTCCCCCTGAAACGAACAGGGAAAAGTGACGTCCGAATTTCCGGTGAATCGGGGCAAACAGCAGCTTGCGCCGCTCAACCGGCAAGCGCCCGGCAACAGCCAGCAGTCGGGCCAGCACAGATCCAAGCCCCCGGGCATCAAGCTCCCGCTCGATGGAGTCCTTGAGCAATTGAAGCAGGCGCGGCACGGCGATCAACGCATGCACATTCTCCTCCCCCAGGGCTTCCATGATGGCCGACGGCTTTAGGGTACGGATATAGGCCACTGATGCGCCCTGGTACAGGGGGGTCAGAAACCCGCCCATCTGTTCAAACATGTGCGACAGGGGTAAGAGCGAAAGAAACACGTAGTCGCTGGTGACGATGGGGATGTGACGGTTCACCTGGAGCAGGTTGGCAACCAGGTTACGGTGGGTGAGGATGACCCCTTTCGGGGCTCCGGTGGTGCCGGAGGTATAGATCAACTCGGCGATATCGTTCGGATCGGGCACGTGGCGGGTAGTGAGCTGCGGGCACAACTCCAGAAGGAAGGGCAATTCCTCGAGAAGTATCGCCGGCCGGCCGGCTAGTCGCTCAAGCTTGTCCCTGCTTTGGATAACGAGCCGGGCATCGGTGAGGCCGGCTATGGTATCCGCCCGCTCGGCACCGGACATGAAGTCGACCGGCACCACTATGGCGCCGCGGGCAATGATGCCCCAGAAGGCAATGCCCCACCAGGGTGAATTGGGCCCCCAGAGCACGACACGATCCCCGTGGCCCACCCCCCGGTCGGCAAGCCAGGCGTTCATCCTGAGCGAGTAATCATGGAGGAATGCATAGGTATAACGGTACCGCCGGACGCCGGTCCGAAACACGAACGCCGTGTCAAGGCTTCTGCCGCTGAATGAAGAGAAAAGGTCTGCCAGGGTTTTCATGTCGTGTCCGATACCGTCAGTGAGCTGAAGAACGAATACAGTATAGGGACGAAACCCTGTCATGCAACTGTATACGTGATTCAGGCGCACCTGGCGGGACGATATGCGAACAAGGCAATCAATGTCTGGGGGAAATGCCGGAGTGAACCGGCAGGAGTCCGCTGGTCAGCGGGAGATACACTCGGCAATGCGGGCGGAATGCTCGACCACGTCGCGGACGAAGTCGTCCCGACGCTGGCGGCGTGTTCTCCCCAGATATGAGATATACCCCTTGAGGGAGGAATCCATCAGGTACGTGCGGCGGACGAGCATGATCTCACTGTAGAGCAGAAGAGCAAAAACAGGCACGGCTATGAAAGCGGCAGCATTCCTGACCAGCATGGCCGTTCCGCCCACAATGATCAGGCAACCGAGTCGCATGAGACTGCGGGACAGGGCATTTTCGAAGACATCGCCCCGCAATTCAATCAGGTGGGAAACGAAGCGTGCCTCGTGGTGGTCGAAAAAACGGGCAGCATTGTAGTGGACGGCAGGTTGATCGCCCCGTCGGGCCTTGGTTTGCACGAGGAAATGGATGCCGGTCAACTGTTCATCGGCCGCAATGAATGCTTTGAGCGTGGCACAGGTCATAAGCCGTCTCGGTAACGCAGGCGTCGTTACACAACAAAACCCACTGATAAACAGGCCTGTTTAGTGTATACCAGCCTTTTCACCATGCGCAATCACAATTTTATCTACCGAAACGTCATCGTTCCCACTCTCTGCGGGTGCGGTGGGCGAGAACGGCATTCTCGAAATCGATCTCCTCCAGAATACGCTCAGCTTCTCCCCGAGTGAGACCGACGCTTGGTCTGTTGCCCATCCAATGAGTCAAGTCATCAGTCGGGGGATTGAGGGCCTGCGGTTTTGGCGGTCCCGAAATCAGTTTCCCGTTGATGAAGAGAGCAGCCTCATAAGCCCCCTCCTTCCTTACCAGCAGGAACTCGGCGAGACCGCCGGAACTGAGATGTTTTTTCAGGATCAGTTTCTTGACGATCATTGATAGCTCCGTGAACAGCGATCAACTTGATATTCTGCGAGATTTTGGATACAGTTTACCAAGCTGGCGGATTCAGCCGCCAGTGGCGGTGTCGGGAGGTTTCATGGGCAGATACATACGGGAAGAGCGAACAGCCAAAGAGAAAATCCAAGACACGGTCAACACAATAATCGCTTTTTTTCTCATGATCGTTGCCTCGGCTCTCGTGGTTCTCTTGGTATTTCTGTTCTACGAAAACTCCAAAGGCTGATCCAAGACTCGTTCTTGCCGGCTCGGGCCGTCATTTTTTGATGACGGCTTTTTTCATTTCAGGAACCGGCTGTTAACCACGTTCTGGGGCTCTCCCGCCAGGAACGTTGCCACGTTGGCCGCCAGGATTCCCATGAGTCGACGGCGGGCTGCCAGGGAAGCCCATGCCAGATGCGGCGTGAAAATACAGTTCGGCGCCCCGAGGAGTGGGTTGTCGGGACTCATCGGCTCGTGGGCGACCACATCCAACCCCGCGCCGGCAAGTTTTCCGCTATGCAGGGCAGCGGCCAAATCGACTTCATTTACCAGGCCTCCGCGTGCCACATTGAGAAAGAAAGCGCTTGGCTTCATGAGCGAGAGGAGTCGGCTGTTCACAAAGCCGGTATTCTCGGCCGTTTGGGGGCAGTTGAGGGATACCACGTCGGAACCGGCGAACAGTTCATCAAGAGAAACGAACCGGACCGGCACCGGCCCAGGGTCTGCAGGGACGCGGGGAGCATACGCGATGATCTTCATGCCGAAGGCAGCCCCTACCCGCGCCACGGCCCGGCCGATGGTGCCATACCCGACAATGCCCAGCGTGAGGCCGTCAAGCTCGACGATGGGCGTTTTCCAGAAAGAGTGGTCCGACGAACGGACCCACTCGCCTGCCTTTACGGCTGAATCATGGATCCCCACGTGTACGGCCAGTTCAAGAAGAAGGGCAAAAGTAGTCTGCACAACCGATTCGGTGGAATAGGCCGGGATATTGGCCACGGGAATGCCGCGCTTGCCGGCAGCCTCCACGTCTACGTTGTTGTATCCCGTGGCCAGCATCGAAATATAGCGCAACCTGGGCAGCGCCGCCAAGGTGGCCTCGTCGAGCTTGACCTTGCTGGTCAGGACGATATCCGCATCCTTGGCCCGCTCCACCCGCAACTCGGGCGGGGTCCGGTCATAAATAGTGCAGTCGCCCAACTTCTCCAGCGGAGTCCAGGGGTTGTCGCCCGGATTGATGGTATAGCCGTCCAGGATGACGATGTTGGTTTTTTGTATCATATATGTCGCGCTCCGACTCCTGATATGGGTATCTTTAGATACGATACGTGTGGAAAGTAGCAGCAGGCGACGATGCTGTCAATGGTCTCAAAACTATCCGGAGTATCCTGATTGCACTAAAGAAATCACGCATTCTGCCGAAACGGTTGGAGAGGAGCCAGCAATGACAGACGCCATGACGGATGAAACACGCGCGCCGCGCTTCCCTTTTCCCATTCTCATCGTTGACGACAACCGCCTGCTGCGCACCATGCTGGAAACCAGCTTGAAATCTGCCGGTTACGATGTGGTAATGGCGGAAAACGGCAAAGAGGCCCTGGAAATCTTCAACAAGGGGTACTACCCAATCGTCATGACGGACTGGGTAATGCCGGAAATGGATGGGCTCGAACTCTGCAGGGCCATTCGCGCCGACTGTTCCGGCCGTTATACCTACATTATCCTCCTCACCTCCCAGGACTCGAAAAACGATGTCATCGCAGGACTTGAAGCGGGTGCAGACGAATATCTCGTCAAGCCGGCCCACCAGGTTGAGTTGCTGACCCGGCTTAAAACCGCCAAGCGAATTCTCGACCTGGAAAGCTCACTGAAAAAAAGCCTGGAAGAGATCGGCAACCTCTCCCGTGTCGACACGCTGACCGGTGTCTACAACCGCCGCTACCTGGATGAGCGCCTTTCTCCCGAAATCAAGCGGGCTTACCGCTATGAACGGGCATTGTCCCTGATTCTTGTCGGGATTAACGACTTCAGCGGGATCACCTCTGCCCACGGGCATTACGCGGGGGAACTGGCTCTCAAGGGGTGCGCCGACGTTCTCACAGAGTCGATCCGCAGGGACATCGACTGGCTGGCACGTTACGATGACGACAGATTCGTGGTTGTTCTTCCGGAAACAGACGCCTCGGGAGCCATGATTCTCGCCAAGAGGCTCCGGATTCGGATTGCGTCGATGGCGCTGAAACTGTACGACAAAGAGATCAAGGTCAATGCAGCCTTCGGGGTGGCCGGTTTTACCGCAACCCAGCAAAAAGAAGGAATGACGCCCCACATTCTGCTCGACAAAGCGGACCGCTCATTACGGGAAGCCCAGGAAGAAGGGGGTGAAATGATCAAGGGAGTCCAGCTTCATTGATGAGCAAAAACATACCTACTCACCCGTAAAGAACCGCTTAATGCTCCTGCCCATTTCGCGGAAAGCCTCACCGGTTTTCCTGCCGGTTTCCCGGAACCACTCCCCAACGCTCCTGCCGGTCTTTTTGGCCTCATGACCGGCCTCCTTGCCCATCTGTTTTACGCCCTGACCGATCTCTTTGCCCCCTTCCTTGAACGCCTGGCCCGTCTCCTTGCCGATGGTCTTGAAGCCTTCACCGACCTTCTTACCCCCTTCCTTTATTCCTTCATCGGCACCGGCCGCGCATCCCAGCAGTAAAGCAACAGCAACCACGACTACTGAAAGCACGGCCCGAATTCTCTTGCCTCGCGGTGAACCGTTATTTGTTCGCACTATTCGTTACCTCCCTTGCCTCGAATGAGAAGCTCTTCCGCTCGAGGTAGATCCTCTTCGGCCACATGGATTTCCAGCATACCCGTGTCACCTCTTTCTCGACGGAGAAAATACTCGATGCCGCCTTTTCTCAGGACGGTTTCCACACTGGAACGATCCGTTTCATCTTTAGGGTCATAAAAACGTGCCATGATCAGGACCTCCCTTCTTGTATGCCCGAAGGCCGGATACATCGGCCTCCTTTTTGGAGGCGCACCTTCATCTAATTAAATAGTAGCATGAAACCGCAAGAAGGATTGTGCCTTTCATCATTGGCCGGAACGGTGAAAAATAATGGACGCTCAGCTATTCATGCAGTATGCTGGCGACGTCGTATACGGCAGATATCGTGAAACGCCAAGGCCGACGGCGCCTAAAAGGAGCGGGATATCATGTTGCTGGAGGACGTGGGAAACGATGTTTACAAGACGTGGAGCAATACCAAGCGGCGGGACGAAATAGCCAAGCTTGTCCAGGGATATCGGTCAGGGCTGCCGGCGTTCATTCTCTGCCGAATGACGGAGGCCATTGCCGGCAGTCGCAAGCGTGCCAGGAAGTTCCTGCACGAAATGATGCCCCCTGCGGAACGGCAGGAGGCGGTGACGCGGGAAAGCGGTCCGATGGCGGAGTTTGTGAAGGATTGTCTGCTCTGATTGCGGTGTTACACTCTACAGAAGCTGAACTTCACTCACCCGTACGATCAGCACATCCTGCCGGAAACGCTCGGCGAGCTCCTCGCGAAACCGGTGCCACCAGGGCCGGTCCAAATGCTCAGCCATCACCTCGTAGATCACGATGTCATCGTGCACGGTAGTGGTGGCTGAATCCTTCCACAACCCCTTTGCCGGCGATCTCACATAGGTGGTTATTCCGCCGTAGCGCTCTGTCAACTCGTCCCGGACCCGGACGAATTCCTCCTGGGGGAAATTAGTGCCGTCATTGTCGTAGAGCGGCAGCAGTATCTGGAAGAGATACATAGCCTATCCTCCTTCCGCTCGCTTATTCTGCTCACCGGGCATGCCGACAGTACCGCCGCGGATTGCCTCGAAGGGGCACTCCGTCACGCATCGGCCACAGGCGCTGCATCGCTCGGAGTAGTCGAGCACCACTGTTTTTTTCCCATCTTTTACTTCAAGGCTCAGAAGCCGGCTCGAACAGGCTGCCACACATCTACCACACCCTTTGCACCGCCCCGCATCAATCTCGATCATGGTGTGTTACTATCTCCTCCGCGCCACCTTGCTTTCCGCACCACGCACTGATATTGCGACATATTTTTAACTGATCAAAGTTTTTTTCACACCAGTTATCGCAATAACGATCGACACTGATTACCATGTACGTATGTACACCACCTCTGAACAACTGATGCCCTTGCCCGATCTGTGGTTACCTTTGCCCGCCGACTCGGGAATCGCCTCCGACATTCTGACTCCACAGAATGCGCGGCTCTGGGCGCTGGTGCTGGAGGCGCGGTACGTGCCCGTCCGGGTGGAGCAGAACAGCACCGGCTGGCGAGTGCTCGTTCCGGCATCGGCTTTTGCACGAGCTCTCAGGGAGGTGCGCCTCTTTGAGCAAGAGAACAGCAATTGGCCCCCTCCCCCACCGCCGGCCCGCCCATTGGAAGAGAACACCCTCTCCACCCTTTCAGTACTGCTTCTGCTGGCGATTTTCCACAATCTCACCCGGTTCGGCGTGACCTTGCCCGGTCACGCTTCCTCCGACTGGTTCGACCTCGGCAATGCCAATGCAGCATCCATTCTCGACGGGCAGTGGTGGCGGGCCGTGACCGCACTGACACTCCATGCCGATGTTTCGCACCTGGCGGGCAACCTCGCCATCGGCGGCTTCATCGCCGTCCTCCTCTGCCGCGAGCTCGGGTCCGGCTTGTCGTGGGCGCTCCTGCTAAGCTCCGGTATCCTCGGCAACCTCACCAATGCTTACTTTCAACTCCCTGCCCATCGCTCAGTGGGGGCCTCGACTGCGGTTTTCGGCGCAGTCGGAATCTTCGCCGCTGTCAGTGCTATGCGCTGCGTCCATCACCCGAACCGGCGGGGGGTGATTCCCGCCGCCGCAGGACTGGCCCTGCTGGCCGCGTTAGGCACGGAAGGCGAGCACACCGACCTGGGCGCCCATCTTTTCGGATTTCTCTGGGGAATCGGATTCGGCATTGCGGCGGAATTCCGGCTGGCAACCAGCGGCCGGCCGGGACGGATGGTCAACGCGTTGTTGGCACTGGCCAGCGCTCTCATCGTGATAGTTGCGTGGTGGATGGCATTCACCGCGGGAAGCTGAGTTATTTCACTCGATGTCCTTCCCCGCACGGGACGGCCACGAGCACCATTCGGGGGAAGAGGCTGCGATCCGCCTCGGCCATCCGTTCCGGGCCCAGCCGGCTCAACTCCTCGCGCAGACGGTCCGCGGCGGATATCAGTCCGGCCACATCCACCCGTTGACAGACCGGTCGTACCTGTCGCAGGTAGCCTGCCCCCCCTTTCAAGAGACTCATTGCCCCGCCAAAATTACCGTTGCGCCAGTGATGGAGAGCAACAGCCAGTTGCAGCGCACCCTGGTAAAAGTCCCGTATCTCTCCTTCGCTGCCGATCCAGAGATCTTCCAGAGTTTCGTGACATTCGAACCAGTCGCCCCGGTTGAACTCACCGAGTGCCTGGAGCAGCTTGCCTGAAATCGATTGCTCGCACAGATCCATGGTTCCTATGATCGCCTCTGCCTACTCAATCTATTCTCACTGACAAGTGAAACAACCTTCGTACAAAGGTCAAGCCGATGCACCCGACTTGGCTCACGCGTCTCCGTAGTCCTTGAATGCCCGCAGAATGAGCCGGGCACCGTCCAGCACCTGACGGCGGTAATCAGCCATGAAAACACCAGTCGCACGTTGATTGATCACCACACACACCACGGCGGCACGGTACCTCATCCCTCCGAGGAAATGAAGGAAAAACCCTGCCTCCATCTCCATGTTCTGGAGCTCGAGCCCCGGCCACGGACTGGCAAGGCGCTCGAAAGCGTCGAGCAGATTCACCTGGGTGGTGCCGACACGTGCCACACCTCTCCCCTGTTCCGCAAAGAAACCCGCACTGGAGATGGTGAGGCCCCGGGTCCAGTTTAACTCCAGGGTGCCCGCCGCAGCAGTGAGCGAAGCCAGCAAGCCTCGGTCGGACCTGGCGGCATACGGGGCAATT
This sequence comes from Geobacter sp. 60473, assembly GCF_036323535.1. Taxonomy (GTDB): domain Bacteria; phylum Desulfobacterota; class Desulfuromonadia; order Geobacterales; family Geobacteraceae; genus Geobacter; species Geobacter sulfurreducens. The sequence goes on along the minus strand of NZ_AP028967.1, from coordinate 1,231,807 downwards.
TTACCGGCAAAGCGCGCGCCTGGCAGTTCTGTGCCGGTAAGGACAGAGCCAACCTTCTCCTCCAACAGGGCGCAGGCCTCATCGGGTAACGGGATGTCATAGTAAAGGGCGGTGTTGTCCAGGCCCACCACATAGTCGGTCAGGATTAGCGTGCCGACAGGGGTGACCGGATTGAGCCCGCCGGAGGTGCCGAGGCGCACAAGGGTCAACGGTTGCCACTGCTCGCGCCGGGTCATTGTGGCAAAATCAACCTCGTTGAGTGCCGCCAGTTCATTGAGGACAATTTCCGTTGATGGAGCGCCGATTCCCGAGGTGACAAAGGAAACCCGTTGACCGGTTTCAGCGGTCACACCGGTTATGGTGCGAAAACCACGGTGGAAACGGTCAACCTCTCTTAGTGCCAGTAACTCCTCAGCCAGCACAGGGATCCGATCGGGATCCCCCACCATGATCACGCGCCGCGCCAACTCTTCAGGCGCCAAATCGAGATGGTACACTCTGCCCCGTACAATCGGCAGGTCATCCGGGGTGAGCAGTTTGCCCATATACGCCCCCTTCTTCGCATAAATCTTGAGGTTACTGTATCGGTGAATTGCACAAAGGCAAGCCTCGCCCCGTCAGATTTCAGGCCCATTGGAGGCGAATCACCCCCTTACTCCTTGACTTGTTCATAAACAGCGATACGTTTCCAATGATTGACCCGATGGAATTCCGGAACGGCCTGAGAATCTGCCACAATGCCAAGCCAGATCCAGCGCGTGTGACGTGCCGCTCCACGGTGTGTTTTCGCAATCTGGATACGTACCCGTGATATCCTTGCCGGAGGCAGTCCGGCGCATGTCGCGCCGGCGGGAGGTGGCTGTGAGATTTCCATCTGCCCTTGAAGATCCCAACATTTCGGTTCGCCTGCTGAGTGCGGAAGAGACGATCCACTCCCTCCAGAAACGGGAATTTATCGGAGAAGAGCTGGACTCCTGCCATTTCTGGCTGCAGGAGGGCAAGGAAGTCTTCAGGGACGCCGTGTGCGGCATCCTTCCTTATGACAGTTATGACAAGATATGGGCAACGCTCAACCAGATACGCCATATGTTCTGTAGAATTGTGCCACGGGAGGAGCTCCAGGCCCTCGTCGTGGAAATCAGGGCCGGGCTTTCCTACGTGGCTGCAAGAAAATGTCGTGACGAATACGACAAGGATCTGAATGAAATCGAGAAATCTCTGGGTCTTTCAGCGCATCACAGCCCCACTCTCCAGAATGAACGTGAGCTTAGAAGAGCTCTCGAACGATTATCGAGAATCGCAGCCGATGCTCGGGAGAGCCACTGGCGCAAGGTCAACCTCTTTCGCAAACGGTTGTTCCTCACCTCCCTGTCCCTGATGGTGCTCCTGCTGATGAGTCTTGTGCTCCTGCCGTTCGTGCTGCCAGCAGGAGCCCCATCTTGGATAGAAATCTTCCTGATCATCTGCTTCGGCACAATGGGGGGACTGGTCAGCGCCCTCAACTCACGAGAATCCCTGGAGAGCCAGACATCCGCCTACTACATCCAGCGTACGCTCCTTTTCCTGCGCCCTTTCATCGGCGCAACAGCGGGCCTCATCGTCTGCCTCATGCAGGCAACCGGCCTAATTTCTCTCCTACCGGCAATGGCAACGGGAGCCGACTCCCGGGTGTTTCATCCGGCGTATTTGGTGTTGGCTTTTGTTGCAGGGTTCAGCGAACGCTTCTTTATTACCCAACTTGAGAAAGTCAGCGGTGGGGCCAGAGAGAGGAAAGACGAACGATAACACTGTCATGCTACGGCATTGTTGAATTATATTGAAGGTCAACCTGAGGCGATACGACCTAGGTCAGACCTCGTCACCGATTGTGGAGGCTTCATGCGATACCGTATCTTAGCAATTGCGATGGTGTCCCTGCTCGCTGCGCTGCCTGCCGCCGGCGCAGACGTAAGAGACTTGGCCACATGCACCACAAAGGTCTTCAACGAAATCAACCGGACTCGCCAGTGGTCCGGAAAGGCTCCCGCCGGCTGCGCGGCCACAGTTGCCGTTGAAAAACGGGCGGACGGCATCTTCGTTGCCGCATGGACCATCGAGGCCACTGCCGGCGGTTGGGTGCGGACCGCCTTATCATCAGCAGCCGGTTTTGCCGAGGTGGCCGACAAAAAAATACTCGCCAGGGCCAATCGCGAGATAGTCAGTCGGGCCGCGCGCCTCGGCAAGTGCCTCGATTCGATCAAAGCTGTCAATGACCCGCTGGAGTGCCGCACTCATGCCACCAAGTCCTACCTTGTTGATGAGGTTACCGGCACCGAACACAACCGTCTCATCTGGCTCGACGACAATGGAAGACATACCGTCGTCGAGTACAGTTTCGGCGACACGGAGGCAACGCCGACGCCTCCGGCCGATCTGTTTGAAGGCACTCCCATCCAGCCCGGCGTGATCATTCAGCTGTACCGCGAGGTGAATGCACCACCTTCCCTGAAACCCAACTTCGCCTCATGATACCCTGAGCATGGTATATGAAGAGACCCCCGCCCGGGCATGCCCGAACGGGGGTCTCTCGTGTTACGTCCTCAGCCTTTCGGCGGAGGCGCTTCTATCTGGTGATCTACCGGTACTCAGGCATTTCGTCAAACTGCAGGTATTTGTAAATCGCATCCTTCTTCGGCTCCACCTTCTCCTTGATGGCGGCGAGATACTCCTCCTTGGTCGGGATGCGGCCGAGGTTGGTGCAAATGGCGCCGAGTTCGGCGGAGCCGAGGAATACCTGCGCTCCGTCGCCCATCCGATCGTCGAAGTTACGGGTGGAAGTGGAGAACACGTTGGACTTGTCGGGCACGCGGGCCTGGTTCCCCATGCAGAGGGAGCAGCCTGCGATCTCGATCCGGCAGCCAACGGCGCTGTAGATGGAGAAAAGTGCCTCATCCTTGAGTTGCTGCTGATCCATGCGGGTCGGCGGGCAGATCCAGGTACGGACGCTCGGGTTGAACTTCTGGCCGCGCCAGATCTCGGCAGCGGCGCGGAAGTGGCCGATATTGGTCATGCAGGAGCCGAGGAACACGTCGTTGATCGGGGTGCCGGCCACATCGGAGAGGAGCTTCACGTCATCCGGGTCGTTGGGGCATGCCAGAATCGGCTCGGTTATTTCTGCCAGATCGATCTCGATCACATCGGCATAGGCGCCGGTCTCCGCGGCGTTCTTGTCGGCTTCGAGAAGCTGCGGGTTCTTCAGCCACTCGTTGACCGCATCGATACGGTTTTGGAGGGTCTGGGCATCCTGGTAGCCGTCAGCAATCATCTTCTTCATGAGGGCAACGTTGGAGCGCAGATAGGTGGCAACCGACTCCTTGGAGAGCTGGATGCAACCGGCAGCGGCTGAACGCTCGGCAGCGGCATCGGTCAGCTCGAATGCCTGCTCCACGGAAAGATCGGGCAGACCTTCCATCTCAAGGATGCGGCCGTTGAAGATGTTGATCTTGTTCTTCTTGGGCACGGTCAACTTACCCTGCTTGATGGCCCAGTAAGGAATGGCGTTGACCACGTCGCGCAGGGTGATGCCCGGGTTCAGTTTGCCTTTGAACCGGACCAGGACCGATTCGGGCATATCCAGCGGCATGAAGCCCATGGCGCCGGCAAAGGCCACGAGGCCGGATCCGGCCGGGAAGCTGATGCCGATGGGGAAGCGGGTGTGGGAGTCACCGCCGGTCCCGACGGTGTCCGGGAGCAGCAGACGGTTCAGCCAGGAGTGGATGACGCCGTCCCCGGGCTTGAGGGGTACGCCGCCACGCTCAATGATGAACTCCGGCAACGTCTTGTGCATCTTCACGTCTGCCGGTTTCGGATAGGCGGCGGTGTGACAGAAGGACTGCATGAACATCGGCGAGAGGAACTTGAGGCAGGCCAGTTCCTTGAGCTCGTCGGCCGTCATGGGGCCGGTGGTATCCTGGGATCCGACCGTGGTCATCTTGGGCTCGCAGGCGGTGCCCGGCAGCACGCCGGTCACGCCGCAGGCCTTGCCGACCATCTTCTGGGCGAGGGAGTAGCCCTGACCAGACTTCGGCTCGGGGTTCACCGGCTTGGTGAAGACATCGGTGTCGCCAAGGCCGAGGGCCTTGCGGGCTTTCTCGGTAATGGCGCGGCCGATGATGAGCGGGATGCGGCCGCCGGCTCGGAACTCGTCGGCCAGGGTGTTGGGGTTCAGCTTGAAGGTGGAGATGACCTCGCCGGCAGCGTTGGCAATTTCGCCCTTCTTGGTGTTGATGGTGATCACGTCGCCGTCATTCACCTTGGTGACGTCTGCCTTGATGGGCAGTGCGCCGGAGTCCTGGGCGGTATTGAAGAAGATCGGGGCGATGACGCCGCCGATGATGACGCCTGCGGTCTTTTTATTGGGCACGCAGGGGATATCCTGGCCCATGTGCCAGAGGACCGAGTTGCAGGCCGACTTGCGGGAGGAACCGGTACCGACCACGTCGCCGACAAAGGCAACCTGGTGACCGGCGGCACGCCAGTCGGCAATATCCTTCAGACGGCCGGGGAAACGGGTCTTGCCCATGGCCAGCGCGTGCAGCGGGATGTCGGGGCGGCTCCACGCGTCGCCTGCCGGAGAGAAGTCGTCGGTATTGATTTCGCCTTCAACCTTGAAGACCTTGACCGAGATGGTTTCGGGTACGCCGGGACGGTTGGTGAACCACTCGGCATTGGCCCAGGATTCCAGCACCTTCTTGGCGGCTGCGTTGCTCTTGCTGAGCTCAACTACCTGATCGAAACCGTCATAGACAAGTGTCATGCCGGAAAGGGCGCAGGCGGCCTCATCGGCCAGGTCGGAGCTCTTCAAGGCATCTACCAGGGGAGAAACATTGTAACCACCGATCATCGTGCCCAGGATGCGGACCGCGTCAACCTTGGAGACGAGGGGGGATGTCTTGGTTCCGGCAAGGATCTCGGCCAGGAAGGCGGCCTTGACTTTGGCAGCGGGGTCGACGCCCGGAGAAACGCGCTCCTTCAGGAGGTGGAGCAGGAATTCTTCTTTACCGGCCGGAGGGCTCTCCAGCAGCTTGCACAGATCAGCGGTCTGCTCGGGGTTCAGCGGCAGGGCGGGAATTCCCTGGGCCTTGCGTTCGGCTTCGTGGGCGAGATAAGCTTCGATCATAGTCCATTCCTCCTGTGGTTTTACTTCTTGAATAAGTCGTTATTTCGGGATGTTGATACGCTCTTGCCCCAAGGGGGAAATGGATACTGTATACAATTTTTACGCTGGGTTGTCAATTGCTTAAGTGGGTTTAAGGAGTAATCATCCCGGGCTACCGGATGAGAAAAAAGAGCCGGGACAACGCGTATCGTCGCCCGGCTCCCTTTCCGCCCGATGCAGGTTTTCGTTCTTACGCCGTAATTGTTATGCGTGCGGCAATCTCTTCCGGCGTCAACGGGACTTCCGCCTGGACACCGGTGTCCATTGCCTTGAGCACGGCCGCCCCTTTTGCCAGCTCGTCGCCGCCGATGATCAGGGTAAAACGCGCATTGAACTTGTCCGAACGGCGCATCTGACTCTTGAGGCTCTTGCCTTCGTAGTCCATCTCCACGGCCACCCCGCTGCGCTGAAGGCCGCACATGAGCCGAAACGCCTCATCCTGGGCCTCCTCGCCAAGGGCGGCTATAAAGAGATCTGGGCTACGGGTGAAGTGCTGGTCCCCCAGCAGGAGGGCAATCCGTTCCACCCCCATGGCAAATCCGATACCGGGAATGGCGGGTCCGCCGAGGTCGGAGATAAGGCCGTCGTACCGGCCGCCTGCGGCAACGGCGCTCTGGGCGCCGAGCAGGCCGGTCACCAATTCGAAGGTAGTGCGGGTATAGTAATCAAGCCCCCGGACCATCCGGTTGTTGATGCTGTAGGCAGTGCCCGCCCGCTCCAGATGGCGCCGGGTGACGGCGAAGTGATCGTCGCAGCCTGCACAGAGGCTGTCGAGCATGGCCGGGGCGGTCGCGGTCGCCTCCTTGCAGTGGGCCGACTTGCAGTCCAGCGCCCGCAGGGGATTGGTTTGATAGCGGCGCTTGCAGTCGTCGCAGAGGTTGTCGAGCCGTTCCCGGAGAAAGTCGATCAGGGCCTGGCGGTAGGCGGGGCGGCATTCGGGGCAGCCGAGGGAGTTGATCTGGAGTGTCGGTTCCGTCAGTCCCAGTTCTGCGAAATAGTGGCAGAGCATGGTGAGGACCTGGGCATCGACCTTGGGGTCGGTAACTCCGGTCACCTCGGCGCCGATCTGGTGGAACTGGCGGTAGCGCCCTTTCTGGGGCCGCTCGTAGCGGAACATGGGGCCCATGTAGTAGAGCTTTGCCACCGGATCCTGGGCATAGAGCTTGTGCTCGATGTATGACCTCATTACGCTTGCGGTCCCTTCAGGACGCATGGTTACGGCGTTCTCTCCCTTGTCCACAAAGGAGTACATTTCTTTTTCCACGATATCAGTGGTATCGCCGATGGATCGCCGGAACAGTTCGGTTTTTTCAAGAATCGGGATGCGGATCTCCGAAAAACCGTAGAGACTGAAAACCCGGCGTGCCGTGGCTTCGATGTGCTGCCACCGCTCCACTTCCCCGGGAAGAATATCGTTAAATCCCTTGATACCTGTAATCATGTACGTACCTACTCCTTTAATTGCATTGGAACACACTCTAGGTCAACGGATTGCCGTTGCCCGGAATACACAATTTTTACCCTCTTCCTTGCCGCGGTACATGGCCTTGTCCGCCAGTTCGAGAAGCTCCATTTTGGACTGGGTATCGATGGGATAGCAGGCATAGCCGAGGCTTGCGGTGAGCTGGACATCAAGCCCTTCAGAGGCCAGAAAGTGGTGGTCCTCGATGGAGCGGCGAATCCTTTCAGCCACGGTTGCAGCGCCCTTTTCGCCGGTTTCCACCAGAATTATGGTGAACTCGTCGCCGCCGTAGCGGATGATGACATCGACCTCACGGACCGACTTCTTGAGCAATTGACCCACTTCATGGAGGACCTGGCTCCCGAAAAGGTGGCCGTGGGTGTCGTTGACCCCCTTGAAGTGATCCATGTCGATGAAGATCATGGAAACTACCGAGCCGAACCGGTCCGCCCGCTTGAGTTCACGGTCCAGCGAGATATCGAGATAACGGTAGTTGAAGAGCCCCGTGAGTTCGTCGACATAGAGCATGTCGCGGGCGCTGGAGTAACGCAGGGCATTGTCAAAGGCAAGCGATGCCTGCTCCAGCAAAAACTGGATGCTTTTATGCTTGAACACGGCAGGGAATGGCTTGCCCTGGTCATTGACCAGCAGAAGCACCCCCTGCAGGAGCGTACGCTGGCGGATGCTAACCACAAGGGCGCCATTAATTCCCGCAGTGCGCAGGAGAGCGTCGGCAAAATGGGAACCATCGAGCCGTCGAAAGCCCCCTGCCGTCTCCGCGGCATCACTGCAAAGGGTAAGGGCTTTTTCGGCAAGAGCTGCTGCAACTTCAGGCTCAAGGCCCCTCAACTCCTTAAGGGCGTGGGGTTCGCTCTTTTCGGGAAAGAGGCCGATGGCGCGTGAAACTCCGACCTCCTTGCAGAAAGCATCGACCACAACAGCGGAGAGCCGTTCCAAGTCGATACAGTTGGCTATGTTTTGCCCAACCTGAAAGAGATTCAGCAACTCCTTGAGTTCGTAGTTTTCGTTGATAAGCCGCCGCTGCTCGAAGCAAAGTGCCACGGTATGCTTGAATTCATCATGGTTGAACGGTTTGAGGATATAATCGCGGGCACCATTCTTGAGGGCATAGACGGCCGATTCGAGGTTGGCGTGTCCGGTGACGAGGATGACATCGACGTTCGGAGCTTTCTGCTTGACGCGGGACAACACCTCGATACCGCTCATCCCCGGCATGACCAGGTCGGTTATGACGAGGTGGTATTCTTGCTTCTCTAGCCGCTTCAACCCCTCGGTGCCCGATGCCACGGTATCGACCTCGTATCCCTCCTCTTTCAGGAGATCAACGTACATCTGACGAAAAAAACGGTCATCTTCGACAACGAGAATCCGTTCCATGCACAACTCCCGGAGTAGTGGCAAGCCTTCCCAAGACTATCAGATAATGCGGTCCACTTGTCAACGAAAATGCCCTTTCGCGAAGGTACCCACCTCCCACGAATCCCCGGTGCAGGTAACCTGCACGGTCCCATCCCGGTCAGTGCGATAGACATCGATCCCGCGGGCTTCCAGGCGGGCGAGTGTCTCAGGCGCTGGAAGTCCGAAGCTGTTCCTGCGCCCGGCGGAAATCAGGGCCACTTGAGGCGATGCTGCGTCGAGAAAGGAAGGGGATGATGAATAGCGGCTGCCATGGTGCGCCACCTTCAGTACCGTGCAGCGCAGACGAGCCGGGTCGTTTGCAAGGACACCCTCGGCCGGTGCACCGATATCGCCGGTGAACAGGATGCACGTGCCGCCAAGGACAAGCCTGAAAACCAGTGAATCGTCATTATCTGCCCCCTTCCCCGGACTCTTGTCGCACGGCCAGAGCGGTTCTATCCGAGCACCGCCGACAGTGAACGGCGCTGTTGCGGCGGACAAGTGCCTGACGGGCACTCCCTGCTCGACCAATCGAGCCCTCAACTCTGCCAGGGACGCGTTTTCCGCGGGCTGCCCCGTTTCCCAGAACTCACCAACGGGCATAGCCGCTGCCAGATAGAGAAGGCCTTCCAGGTGGTCAGGATGAGGGTGGGTCAACACTAGATAGTCGATGGATTTCACTCCCATGCTCCAGAGAGCAGGCACAAGAAGCCGTTCTCCCACATCGGTGCCGCCTCCATGAACGGCTCCGCCCCCGTCCACCAGCATGATCTTGCCGTCGGGAAGTGAAACGAGCGTTGACTCCCCCTGCCCCACACTCAGAAAGTTGATCACGAGTTTGGCATCGCCTCCCGCCATGGCAGGCAAGTGAAGAGCCGAAAGTGCTAAGGCGCCGATTCCTGCGACCAGAATCCGCGCACGGCGACCGGGCAGCAACGTTAATCCCAGCAGCAGCAGAAACGACACGAGCAGATCAATCCTGGTGACGCTGTGAAGGGGAACCGGGGGAATCCGTGCCAGCCACTCGATGATCCGGTTGGATATTGCAACGAGCCAGGAAGCAATAGTAATGAGCGGTCCGGCCGCAACCGGAGTAACCGCAATAAGCGGCAACGCGGCGAATCCGGCCACCACCGCTCCGTACCCCATCAGCGGCACGATGAAAACGTTGCTGATAATTCCTGCCACAGTGGCCCGATGAAAGGCATACCCCACGGGAAGAAACGTGACGAGGGTCGCTGCAGCCGACGCGGCCAGCAGCAGGATAACGTTCTTGACGAAGCCGTTATCCAGAGTGCGGAACGGATGAGAGAAGACCGGCGTCAGGACCACAAGTCCCCAAAGGGCGAGAAACGACAACTGGAAGGAAATATCGAACAGCGACGGTGGATTGGCAGCGAGCATTGCAAGGGCCGCCATGGTCAATACATTGATCGGGTCTGTTTCGCGCTCCAGCCAGAGCGCAAGGGTGATTACGGCTATCATCAGCACGGAACGGACCGTGGCCGGGGCGGCACCGGAAAGAAACAGGTAGAATGCAACAGGGGGAAGTGTCGCCAGCAGTGCTGTCCGCCGCAGGTTGATTTGCAGGGTAAGGCGCTCGAAGCGACTGAGCAGCAGGAGCAGAGACCGGTAGATGACCAGAGCAATAATACCCACGTGAAAGCCGGAGATTGAGAGGATATGATTTACACCGGCACGTGCGTAGGCCTCTTCCAGCTCTTTAGAGACGAATCCCCGCTCCCCCAGCAGGAGCGCCCGGAGAACGCCTCCTTCGTTGGGAGAATACCGACCGATGACATCACCGAGCATGGCTGCCGATCGATCGAAAAAACGTTGCACCGGAAAGGCCACTGCTTGTCGCATTAACAGGATATCGTCGGCATCCCCGACAAACGCCGTGGCGTGGATGTCCCGATACGCCAGGTAGCGCCGATAGTCATATTCGCCCGGAATTCCGTAATTGAAGGGCTCTGCAACCTTAGCCCGAAACCGCACCCGATCGCCAGTGAGAAACGGCGCCATCCCTTGCTTCACATAGACCATGAGACGTCCGCTGGCGGGCAGTGTCGAACCGGCGGCTATGACAGATTCGGCGGCCAGGCAAAACTTCCCTTCACTGGGGCGGACGTCGGGCCGCGAATCGACAATGCCTTCGATAATTACTGGTCCGTAGCCGGTGTATCTGGCCACATGGGTAGACGACAGATCCGGATAGAGAAAAGGGGCAAGGGACGAGCCCCCCCAGACGAAAAAGGTGAGTCCGACAGCAACTATCAGAGGAACTGCGCTCCTGAAGAAAATGAGCGCCGCTGAACCCGCAAGGCAAAGCCAGGCAAGCCAGGGAGGGAACATCAGATCAAAATGGTGCGAGGCGCACAAACCTCCCATCAGGCCGAGCAGCGGCACGAGGAAAGGCCGTTGATGCACTCGATATACCTACCGCTACCGCCCGCCCCGCACCGTGCCGAATGGGTGCATGAGGAGGGAAACTGGCTTGAGAACTGCACGTGCCGCTACGAGCACATCACTCGCGGCGGCAGTCCTCGCGGTATAATTGTGACAAACAGGGTTCATCACACAAGACACGGGCTACTCCCTTGAAAGTTTTGGGTAATTTTGGCACCTTATAGCACAGCTTCCTCCATTTGCCAATTGGCATTGGAATGTTATTACTATATACATAAAGAAAATGCGTGGGATATCAGAAGATATTTGCAGCATGTCGCCAGTGCCGGAGTCCGGCACCGTGGAGCCTTTCTTGCCCCCTCCGCTTCGTGTACTCATAATTGAAGACTCGGAAGACGATTACTTCCTCCTCGTGAGAGCTCTCAAGCGTGAGTTCGACATCGTCCCCGAGCGGGTTGATTCGGACGAGTCGCTCCGCGCCAGTCTCTGCGACAAGAGATGGGATATTGTATTGTCGGATTATTTCATGCCACAATTCGATGCCTTGGCAGCCTTGACCCTCATCCAGAGCAAGAACCTGGATATCCCCTTCATCATCGTTTCGGGCAAAATCGGCGAATTTGAAGCGGTTAAAGCGATGAAAGCCGGCGCCCATGACTATATCATGAAGGGCGATTATACCCGCCTGATCCCCGCTATCCGCCGGGAACTCCGCGAAGCCATGATCCGGCAGGAACAACGTCGGACCGACCACGAACTCCGCGAACAACTCCACTTCCGACAGGCGCTGATTGACGCCATTCCCGCCCCCATCTACTTCATGGATACCACGGGAATTTTCCTTGGCTGCAACAAGGCGTTCGAGGCATTTTCGGGCCACCCTCAGGATGAAATCGTCGGGAAGACAATCTATGACCTGATGCCCCCCTCGCTCGCAAAGCACACTGACAGTGCGGACAGGGAACTGTTCGAGCACGGTGGCATCCAGATCTACGAGAGTGTCATATCCTTTGCAGACGGCGCACTCCATGACGTGATCTTCTACAAGGCCACGTTCACCACAACCGAAAAAAACATCGGCGGCCTTGTAGGGACCATCCTCGACATCACCGAAAGGAAGCAGACTGAGGAAAGACTGCGGTACATGAGCACCCACGACCCACTGACGGGGCTTTACAACCGAGCCTATTTTCAGGAAGAAATGGAGCGGCTCGAACAGGGACGGCAATTCCCGGTCAGCGTAGTCGTATTTGACGTGGACCGGCTGAAATTCGTTAATGACAGCCTGGGACACGCTGCGGGGGATGAGTTGCTGATTCGAGCCGCCCTGGTGCTCAAAGGCGCCTTCCGTGCCGAAGACGTGGTGGCGAGAATAGGAGGAGACGAATTTGCCGTTCTCCTTCCCTCAGCAGACGCCGATGTAGTGCAGGAAGCCCTGCGAAGAGTGATTGGCAAAATAGAGCAGAGCCGGACGGAGGGCCATACTGTTCCCCTCAGTATCTCTTTCGGTGCCGCAACGGCCAGCAAGGGCGACCGCCTCGAAGAGGTGCTCAAGCTTGCCGACCATAGAATGTACGAGAATAAATTCAATAAATGCTGCGTTTTGCCTGCATGAATTGCACTCATGCTGTCTCCCCCCTTCACAGTCCCTTTTAAACAGACAGCTGCTGGACCATGCAAAAGAATTAACAGTGCTAAACGTCTCCCGATTTTTGCCGATGAGACCTTAAGAAGCAGTCCATTCCGGGATTGTTCACCGAAACGGAGCATGAATTATGGAGTTGCCACCTCTGCGCGTGGTGATCGTTGATGACTCATCCCTGGATGCAGAGCTGATCCTCAGGGAACTTAATCGCAGCTTTGCGACCGAATTCGTGCGCGTGGACACCCCCAGCGGCATGAGCGCCGTGCTTGAGGCTGAACCATGGGACGTCATAGTCTCCGACTATTTCATGCCCCAGTTCAGCGGACTTGATGCCATTGCCCTGCTGAAGAAACTCAACCATGATATCCCGATCATCATCGTCTCCGGCAAGCTGGGTGAAGATTCGGCGGTAGAGACCATGCGCGCGGGGGCAAGCGACTACATACTCAAAGACAACCTCGCCCGCCTGGTGCCGGCCATACACCGGGAACTAAATGAATTGTCGGTCCGCCGGCAAAAAAAGCGGGCAGAAGAAGAGCTCCGCAAGCTTTACCACGCCGTTGAACAGAGCCCTGTTTCAATTGTAATTACCGATCGGGAAGGCACCATCGAATACGTCAACCCGAAATTCAGCAAACTGACCGGGTATGATTCCCACGAGGCCATTGGTCAGAATCCTCGCATCCTTAAATCGGGAGAAACTCCGGCAGAGGAATACCAATGCCTCTGGGCAACCATCAAGGCAGGGAACGAATGGCACGGTGAATTACTCAACAAAAAGAAAAACGGCCAACTTTTCTGGGAGCGGGCCTCCATTTCCGCCATAAAAGACGAAACCGGCACGATCACTCATTTCGTCGGCATCAAGGAAGACATAACGGAGCAACGCAGGACCAAGGAAGCGGAACTCCGCAGTTGGAAGCTCTCCGAGGCCATGGCGTCTGCGAGCCTCTGCTTTCTGGAGACCGAAAACATCAGCAAGATGGCCCAGATACTGGTCGACCGCTGCGTAGAGATCACCAATGCGTCCTTCGGCTTTTTGTATGAACTGGTGTTCGGCGGCGACGCACGTATTCTCGCCGTGTCGTCCACGTCGGCCGTGCCTGCCGGTGGACTCTGTGCCCAGGTAAAGGGACATATCGAACGGGAAGGTTTTTTTCTCGTCACCCCTAGTGACGGACTCTTGTTTGAGCCGGTCAAGGCCGGCACGACAGTTCTCACCAACAACCCCAGAACCCTGGATCACCTCATTTGCCGCGACAGCGGGAACTTCGGCCAGATCAACTCCTTTCTCGGCACCCCGCTCAAGGTGGGCAGCCGGGTAGTCGGCATGATCGGGCTCACTGACCGGCCGGATGGCTTTACTGACATGGAGCGCCGGGAAATCGAGGCATTCGCCCAGACTGCAGCGCTTGCACTCCATAGCGCCAGGGCTGAAATCGAACATAAAAAGGCCATGGATCAGCTTCGCCAAGCGCAAAAAATGGAGGCGATCGGCCAGCTCGCCGGGGGGATTGCCCATGACTTCAACAACCTGCTGACGGTCATCAACGGGTACAGCACCCTCCTGATTCATGAGATGCCCAACGACTCACCGTTCAAGGTTGAAGTCGAGCATATTCTCCAAGCCGGCGAGCGGGCGGCGGACCTCACTCATCAGCTCCTCGCCTTCAGCCGGCGCCAAATCCTCGAGCCCAAATACATCGACATCAATCTTCTTGTGAAAAACGTCGAAAAGATGCTGAAACGGCTCATACGAGAGAATATCATCCTCACGACCCGCCTTGCCGAACAGCTTGGGACCGTAAAGGCAGATCCGGGCCAGGTCGAGCAGATCATCATGAACCTTGTGGTCAATGCCCGCGACGCCATGGAGGAGGGAGGCATTCTTACAATAGAAACAGCGAATGTGGAGCTGGACGGCGCATTCGCCCTGAACAATCCCGGGGCAGTCCCGGGGCGCTACATCATGCTCACCGTAACAGATACCGGCATCGGCATGTCGGAGGAAGTGCGGCGCAAGGTTTTTGAGCCATTTTTCACGACCAAGGCTCAGGGCAAGGGAACCGGATTAGGCCTTGCGACGGTCTATGGTATCGTGAAGCAAAGCGACGGTTACATTCAGGTGTTGAGTCAGCCGGGTAAGGGATCATCGTTCCGGGTTTTTCTCCCGCGCGTCCAGGGCAAAAGCGAGGGGGACATCCTGCTGGATGACGCGCCTGAAATGCTGGGGTCTGAATCGGTTCTTGTGGTCGAAGATGAGGAAGGTGTCCTCAATCTTGTGGTCCACACCCTCTCTGCCCGTGGCTACCGGGTGTTCAGTACGGCATCCCCCGTTGAAGCCATGGAGATATTCAGCCGCAACCGGGAGCGGATCTGCCTCCTTGTGACCGACGTGATCATGCCGGGGATGAGCGGCCCCCTCCTGGCAGAAAACCTCAGAGGGCAGCGAGAGGATCTCAAAATATTGTTCATGTCGGGGTATACTGATGATACCGCAATACCAAGCGAGGCGTCGGATGAACGGACTTCCTTCATCATGAAGCCGTTCACCCCCGATGCGCTGGCCGGAAAAGTTCGCGAATTGCTCGGCACTGTTTCGTGATTATACCGGCATACAGGAGGGAAACCAGATGAAAGCCACAATCCTGACGGTCGACGATGAGGAGATGATCAGGGACCTGCTTGTGACGGCGCTGTCCCGCGAGGGCTACGACTGCTTCCAGGCCGGAAGTGCCGAAGAGGCGAGGGATGTGCTGCTGAACAACCGGGTGGAACTCGCCCTGCTGGATATCATGATGCCCGGCACATCCGGGGTAGATTTGCTCAAGGAGATAAAGAAGATAAGCGCTGATACGGTCGTGCTGATGGTAACCGCCATCAGCGACATGGAAACGGCCATGCGCTGCATCCACCTGGGCGCCGATGACTACATCCTGAAACCCTTCGACATCGAGCGGGTTCTGCTCACCGTTAAAAACTCGCTGGAGAAACAGCGGCTGCTGATCGAGAACCGGGAGTACCAGGCAAACCTTGAGAAAAAGGTCCTGGAGCAGACGGGACAAATCCGCTCGGCCATGGAGGAACTCAACCTCACCTACGACCACACGCTCACAACGCTCGTGCGTGCGCTGGATGCCCGCGAAAAGGAAACCGGCTCCCACTCGGAACGAGTCATGAGCTACACGATTCTTCTTGCGGAAACCATGGGAATTCGTGCGGCAGAGGTGGCAATCATGGCCAGGGGGGCACTCCTGCACGACATCGGCAAGATTGGCGTCTCAGACAACATACTGCTCAAACCGTCCAAGCTCGACGAGGTTGAATGGCGCCACATGAAACAGCACCCGCAGATGGGATACGACATCCTCTCAGGGATCAAGTTCCTCAAGGCTCCGGCGGAAGTGATCTACGCCCACCATGAGCGTTACGACGGAACCGGCTACCCTAAAGGGTTGCGGGGAAGCGAAATCCCGCTCGGCGCCCGGATATTCTCCCTGGTGGACACTCTTGACGCCATGACCTCGGACAGACCCTACCGCAAGGCTCTGCCCTTTACCGCAGTACTGGCAGAGGTCGAACGCTGCATCGGCAGTCAGTTCGACCCCTCGATTGCCGCGACGTTCCTGTCCATTTCAAAGGAAAAATGGGAAAAAGCGGGCAAGCGGCAGTTTCTGGACTAGGGAAAGTCCGGCACAGTCCGCCCATATCATCCCGTAATCTGCAACGCAGCCCCCTTAACGTAACGGCCCCGCCCGTACGATTCGTAACCAACCACCGACACAATACCGGCGGTTACCCTTCCGAGCGGGCCAACCTGTCGCGTAGGGTATTTCTGCTGATACCGAGAAGCCGGGCCGCCACTACTTGATTGTTGCCGCATCGTTCAAGGGCCAGCCGGATCAATGCCCCCTGCAGACTACTGCTGACGGCTTCGAACAAAGCCCCCTTGCTCTTCCGGCACAGGGTATCAAACTCAGGTTCTAGAACCTTTCTGAAAAAACCGAAGTAATCGTCACCAACACCTCCCTCGACCTTTCGCGGCAACACGGCAGCGGGCAGTAGCGGCGCGAAGTCCTCGGGCATGAGAAAATCTCCCTTGCAGAGGACTGTTGCCGAATTGATGACGTTTTTCAGTTCGCGGATGTTTCCTTCCCAATGTCCACCGTTCAGCATCTCCAGTGCCCTGGGGGCGATTCCTTTGATCTTCTTGCCGTGTTTCCGGGAAAAGGTCTTGATGAACAAATCTGTCAGAAGAGGAATATCCTCGACCCGCTCCCGCAGGGGCGGCAGGTAGAACGAGACCACGCGCAGACGATAAAGGAGGTCGAGACGGAAGGCTTTTTCCTTCACGGCCTGCACCAGACTTCGATTAGTGGCAGTGAGCACACGCACGTCGACCCGAACCGTCTCATTCCCCCCCACCCTCTCGAACTGCTGGTTTTCAAGAACACGCAGAAGTTTCCCCTGGTTGGCGAGACTCATCTCCGCCACTTCATCAAGAAAAATCGTTCCGCCGTTGCACTGCTCGAACTTGCCGATGCGGCGCGAATGGGCATCTGTGAAGGCTCCCTTTTCATGGCCGAACAATTCGCTTTCAAGCAACGTTTCGGGCAGGGCCGCACAGTTTACGGCAAGGAACGGACGGTGGCGCCGACGCGAATAGTGATAAATGGCACGGGCGAGAAGCTCTTTGCCGGTACCGCTCTCTCCCTGGATCAGCACCGATGCATCCGAATCGGCGACCCTACCGACCATCTTCCAGACTTCGAGCATCTCCGGCGAAGACCCGATCATCACATCTTCATAATCGACGTCATCGTCAATACCGCCTTCACCTCCGGTGAAACGGACCGTCCGGGTCATGAGATTGCATTCGACTGCCTTGCGGACCGTCTCGGTCAGAGCCGGCAGGTTGAACGGCTTGATAATGTAATCGTAGGCCCCCTGCCTCATGGCTTCGATGGCATTGCGGGTTGCCCGGGATCCGGTGGTGATGATTACGGCCAGGGCATGATCGAGCCGTTTTGCCTCGCGCAGCACATCGAGTCCCGAGGCTCCCTCAAGGTTCAGATCGATGATGGCCACGTTCGGATGTTCGGCAGCGATGATGCGATAGGCCTCCCGATCCTGGCTGACGGTAAAGACTTCATAGCCTTCGGCGCCGAAGACCTGCTTCAGTTGTTCAAGAACCACCGAATCGTCATCGAGTATCAGAAGCTTGGTCCCCATACTCCCTCCATACAATGCATTGGATCCGCATTTATCACTTAATCACAATATTCAATAATTACAAGAAGTTGCACGCAACCACTAAAAAAGGGGCCTCCGATATCGGCAGGCCCCTTTGATGCTTACGATTTGTTGCGCAAAAACACTACTCTTCATCCTCTTCGCCGTATTCGTCGACGCCGAACGCTTCGTCATAGCCGAGGTCGTCGGCGCCTTCAGCATCGTCGAGCTCCTCGGCGAAATACTGCTCGGGCGAGCGGTCATCATCAGCAATGGCCTCGAACCGTGCCAGCAGGTCACCCTTGGTGCAGTAACGTCCGTCGCGATGGCCGCACACATCGGCGGCACCCACTTCACAGAGATCGAACAACTGGATTTCCGAACAGAGTCTTGGCTGTTTTTGGTTCTCTTCCATGATCATCCCCCTCTTGGTTGAAACTGCGGCATGAATCAGCCGCCCATGAACTCCATGGCCGTGGCTACGTCATTGGAGCAACCGATGAAAATGGGAGCCCGCTGGTCGAGAGATTGCGGCTCGATGTCGAGGATGGGCGTTTTGCCGTCAGTGGCTGCCCCCCCCGCATTTTCGATGAGGTAAGCCATGGGGTTCAGCTCGAAAAGAACGCGCAGTTTGCCGTTGGGTGAACCGTTGAGGGCAGGATACATGAAAATACCCTTCCCTTTCATCAGCACCTGGTTGATGTCGGGCACGAAACCGCCCGAATAGCGAAGCTTTGATCCCTTGCTCTCAAGGTGCTGCACGAATTTTTCCGTTTCGGGCAGGTATTTTTTGCGCAGTCCGCCAGGGGAGTAGATGTCTCCGTCCGGCTTCATGGTGACGTTCTCCCGGCTCAGGGTGTACTCCATGAGATGGTTCATGGTGAATTCGTGAACGCCTTTGCCCACGGAATACACCAGCGAAACACGGGGGCCGTAGAGTATGTACATGGCTGCCACCTGATTACGCCCCTTCTGGAGCAGGTTGCACCCTTCGTAAATCGACACGATGGTTCCCACGGCAAGATTCACATCAACGAGCGACGAGCCGTCGAGGGGATCGTACGCCACCGAATAGAGACCGTCGGCGTCGGCCTGGGCCTGGAAGATCTCATCCATCTCCTCGGATGCAATGTTGCAGACAACTCCTGAATGGATGAGCCGTTTTCTGATGATCCGGTCCGAAAGCACGTCCAGGGCCAACTGCTCCTCACCGTAGAGGTTCGAGGTACCGGCCACGCCGAGATCACCGGTGCGGACTGCGTTGATCACATACTTGCTTGCCTCGGCAATCTCGCAGATCAGGTGCACGAGGTTATCGCTGATATCCTGATTTCGCAGATGACGGCGTAGGTCTACCTGGAATTTCGTCTTGCCCGGCTCGCTGAACGGCATTCGCATCCTCCTGAAGTATCGGATAGGTGAAAACGCTCAAAGATTACATGTAAACATGGCGTAGAATCAAGCGAAATGTAACCTCTGCAGCCCATGCCGCCGTTGGGTCGACACGTACTTGCGATTGCAAACCGGGGCTCAACCGCTATACTAAGAGCTTGTTCGCAACTAACGTTGCACGGAATCGTTCCCGCGTGCGCAACTGATGCGACCGGGCCGATTAAGCACAACCGCAGGCGTAGCAGAACTGCATCAAGGATTGTGCGAGGACCTGCATGCCGTGACGGCGCGAGGCGTACCCTCACCGCTCTGGTTGCACCAAGCTCTAAAACGCGAAACTGATCTGATGGAGGTCCCATGCAGGCCAGCACGAGACGAACGTTTCTCGGATATTGCCTCGGCGCCATCGCCCTTGCAGGTGGTGCGGCGGCAACCTACCCCGTGTTTCGCTATCTCGCCCCGCAGGGTGAGAGCAACAGTGGCAGCAAGGTGACCTTCCCCGAAACGGAAATCCCGCCCGATGGGGCAAAATTCTTCGATTTCCACGGCACTACCGGCGTCGTTGTCAAAACGCGGGCCGGCGGTCTGATGGCCCTGTCCGCCGTCTGTACCCACCTGGGGTGCATCGTCCAGTGGGAGAAGGAGAAGCAGGACTTTCTCTGCCCCTGCCATGGCGGCCGTTTCAGTGCCGATGGATCAGTCCTTTCGGGACCTCCGCCCAAGCCGCTCGCCCGGCTTCCTCTCGCCGTGGAAAACGGCATCGTCATAATCGGATAGGAGGCCACATGTCGCTGCCGGACAAACTCCGAGAATGGTTCGAAGTGCGCCTCGGTATCGCAGAACTGGTTGAGAAACGCCTGACCGGCTATCTGCTGCCCCGCAACATAAACGCCTGGTACTCCCTGGGAAGCGTCCTGCTGGTAATCTTCGGCATCCAGGTGGTTACCGGCATCCTGCTTCTCATCTACTACGTTCCGGACGCGGACAAGGCATTTCGCAGCGTCACCGCCATAATGAACGACGTTCCTTTCGGGTGGCTCATCCGGATGTGCCATGCGGTCGGTTCGAACATGATGGTGGCGGTGCTGCTGCTCCACATGCTGTCGGTCCTGTTCATGGGGAGCTACAAGCGCCCTCGGGAACTGAACTGGCTCACGGGATTCATCCTTTTCAACCTGGTATTGGGAATATCCCTTACCGGCTACCTCCTCCCCTGGAGCCAGCTCTCATTCTGGGCAACCACCGTGGCCACCAACAGCGCCGGCGCCATACCGGTCATCGGCGGCTACCTGGTGGAATTCCTGCGGGGCGGCAAGCTCGTCGGACCGCCGACCCTCGGTCGGTTCTTCGCCGTCCACGTGGCACTGTTACCGCTTCTTATCGCCGCCCTCATCGGGGCACATCTCTTTTTGCTTGAGCGTATCGGCGTTTCCGCGCCGCCCTTCGGCCTCGCCGATACGCGCACCCGCTGGGCCGGGGACCGGTTCCGCCATGAATCCCATCCGGACGGCATCCCGTTCTACCCCACCTACCTGCTACAGGATGCGACCTCCATTTTTATCTATCTTGCGATATTCTTCGGGGTGGTATTCTTCAATCCCTACCTGTTCTTCCCTCCCACAGCGTTTATCCCGGCCGATCCATTCAAGACCCCACCTCACATCAAGCCGGAATGGTACTTTCTGGCAAACTACCAGACCCTCAAGGTCTTTCCCAACGAGCTGCTGGGCCTCATGGTTCAGGGGGCGGCCATGAGCTTTCTGGCCCTGCTTCCCTTTATCGACCGTGGCGCAGAGCGGCACCCTCTCAAGCGGCCGCTTTTTCTCGCCTGTTTTATCGGTGGCATCTGCGTTTATCTTGCCATGACCATCTGGGGGCATTACTCATGAGATTCGCGTTCCGTTCACGGGCCGGAGTCCCTTTTATACTTCCGATCCTTGCTCTCTTGGTTGTGCTCTTGGGGCCACCGTGCGCTCATGCCCTTGAAACGGTCTGCATTCAGTGTCACGGTAGCCAGCCGGGCAAAGGTGGCGCGCCGGTGGGACAGTGGCGGGGCAGCATCCATGAGGAAAACGGCATATCGTGCCACGACTGCCACGGCGGAGATCCCAGCGATGCGGCCAACGCCATGAGCCCTGCACGGGGATTCATCGGAGCCCCGGCAGAACAACAGATCCCGGCATTCTGTGGTCGATGTCATGTGGGAATCTCGGAAGATTACCTGAAGAGCGCCCACGGCAAAGCCCTCGGAACCGGCGGCCCCACCTGCGTCACCTGTCACGGATCACACCGCGTAACGACTGCTACCCTCGACATTATCAATGAAAACCGCTGCGGCATGTGTCATTCATATGAACGGGCCGCGGCAATCAAGGATGCCATGACCCGTACCGAGGCCATGATTGCAGGCATAGATGCAAAGATCCGCCTGCTCAAAGGGGAAGGAGTCGACACGGACAGCAGGGGAAAAAGCCTGTTCGCCCTTCGCAATACCTTCCGTCGCCTCTTTCATGAAGTTGACACCGCCCGCGTCGGGCAGGAATCGGGACGAATCCGATCTGAACTAAGTGTCATCGAGCAGTCCCTGGCACTCTATGACCAGGCAAAGCAACGGCGTAAATTCATCGGTGCCATTGTGGTAGGGGCACTCCTGCTGGCGGCACTTTTTTCCCATCTTCTTAAAAAGACCTGGAACTAAACCCATATCCGTCCGGACTCTATTTCACGGCTCAGGGTCCGGTCAGATCTGCTTTGGCGGGTATCGATCGCCCTTCATGATGCACGGTTAATTTTCGCTAATTTTTTCTTTACTCCCGAATTCTTTTTGTGTATACATAACTGCGTTGTTCAAACAGGTTGAGAAATGGAGGTGACGTAACTATCAGCTCGATGCAAGCCGGATGACGCTCCGCGTGGAGCGCGCGGCATCAACCTACCCCCCCGAGCCAATACGCTAAGGAGGAACAAATGGTTGTACTTGTACGCTGTACTGACGACACCATCACCGTTGCACTGGAAGCAAACCTGAAGCAGCTTGTCCGGGAAGGGAGCATCAAGTCGTTTCTTCGTGCCGGAGAATGGGTCGACGCGGTGGCTTCGTTGGAAAGAAAGAAGCGCCCCGCCACTCTCTGCGAAGGACGTTACGTCACCCTCGTCTCAGGATTCTGAGCAACATCCTGCGCTCCACACACGGACAGTTTCCATACGGACGACCCTGGGGTCGTCCGTATTTTTTTATGGTGTAACAGAAAGCAATCTTCTACTATTTCTTTACAGAATTACGTTGACGTGACCACGCGGCTCATTTACTGCCGCCCACAATCACTGCCCGGCGCTACTCCGTTGGAAACGAGGGGCCTATGACCACGCGCTTACTGCCGCTTTTGCTGATTGTTCTTACCCTTGCCGGTTGCGGGAATTTTGAGTGGTTCCCGGATACCGAGACGAACCAGGGGAGTCTGGGCACAGTCACCGATGCGGAGCGTAACGCTCCGGTGGTGTCCAAGGCTTTCACCGTTACGGGTGGGTCAGCAGCGATCAGCATCGCCAATGGAGAATATTCGATCAACGGCGCCCCCTACACCTCTGCCAGCGGCAATGTACAAACGGGCCAAAGCGTAACCGTGCGTCACATCACCTCAAACTCCTACAGCTCCAGCATGACTACGGTTCTGACCATCGCCAATGAGAGCATTCCCTTTACC
Organism: Geobacter sp. 60473; assembly: GCF_036323535.1. Classification (GTDB taxonomy): domain Bacteria; phylum Desulfobacterota; class Desulfuromonadia; order Geobacterales; family Geobacteraceae; genus Geobacter; species Geobacter sulfurreducens. The sequence continues at coordinate 1,209,347 of NZ_AP028967.1, read as the reverse complement.
AGCGTGACAATGGGCAAGCCGCCAGTCTTTGTGAACAGCTCAACGGTCACAGACTTCACGTTTGCCCCCAAGCTCGATGTGGAACCGAACACCGTCATTGTCTCGGACAGCCGGGCGATTACGGGTAATACATCTCCGGCGCCCATAAGCATCACCGACGGTGAATACTCCACCAACGGCACCGACTTCACCAGTTCGGCCGGCACCATCAACGCCGGGCAGTCGTTGCACGTACGACATACCTCCCCAACCACATATCAGACAATCAAGACGACCCGCCTGACCCTGGGCGGCGTGCGGACCAACTTCTCGAGCATGACCAAAGCGGCGCCTTTTGTGAACTATTCGACGGTGAGCCCGGTCAACGCCGATCCGACCAATGTAATCTCGGTTGCTCAACCCCTCGTTGCGACAAAGGATTTCACAACCTCTACCCATGTAAGCTTTTCAATCAGATACTTCTTGAATAATTCCTCCAACGCGCAGAAAAACATCGGGCTGACGATCGCCGGCGCCGATGCTCAGAACCGGCGTATTTATTCCGGAACCATCGATGCTGCTGTCCCGGCCAATGCCAATCCCTCGAGCGGTACGCACAGCTTCGGAGCAGCCCTGACCATTGCCCAGTACAACAGCATCACCCAGTGGCTCGTGACGAAAATCATCCTCTACCAATAGCGGGCCGCGTACTCAGTGTGGTCTGCAGAGAAACGCAAAAGGGCCGGCGGTTTCCCGTCGGCCCTTTTGCGCGTGTAACTACTGTCCCAGTCCTTATACCCGCGTCAACTGCCGGTACTTGATCCGGTGCGGCATGTCAGCGGCAGCACCGAGGCGCTTCTTGCGATCCTCTTCGTATTCCGAATAGTTTCCGTCGAACCAGACTGCCTGGCTGTCCCCTTCGAAGGCGAGGATGTGGGTAGCGATACGGTCGAGGAACCATCGGTCGTGGGAGATCACCACAGCGCATCCGGCGAAGTTTTCCAGAGCTTCTTCCAATGCCCGCATGGTGTTCACATCCAGATCGTTGGTCGGCTCGTCCAGCAGGATGACGTTTCCTCCCTCTTTGAGCATCTTTGCGATATGAACCCTATTCCTCTCGCCGCCGGAGAGCATCCCCACCTTTTTCTGCTGATCACTCCCCGAGAAATTGAAGCGGGAGACATAGGCACGGGAATTGATACTCACCTTGCCGAGTTGAAGCGTCTCCTGGCCGCCGGAGATTTCTTCCCAGATACTCTTGTTCGGGTCAAGGGCGTCGCGGCTTTGGTCCACGTAGGCGATTTTCACCGTCTCGCCGGTGCGTATGGTGCCGGCATCAGGCTCCTCCTGACCGGTAATCATCCGGAAAAGGGTCGTTTTGCCCGCTCCGTTGGGGCCGATAACACCGACGATGCCGCCGGGCGGCAGACGGAAGCTCATCCCCTCCACCAGCAGACGGTCCCCGTAGGCCTTGGAGACATTGTCCGCCTCGATAACGATATCACCGAGCCGGGGACCGGGCGGGATATAGATCTCCAGGTCCTTGGCCCGCCTCTCGCTCTCCTGGGACAGGAGTTGCTCGTAGGAGCTGATGCGCGCCTTGCTTTTTGCGTGGCGGCCCTTGGGGCTCATCCTGATCCACTCGAGCTCGCGCTGCAGGGTCTTCTGGCGTTCGCTCTCCGCCTTTTCCTCCTGGGCCAGTCGGTTCTGCTTCTGATCAAGCCACGAGGAATAATTGCCCTTCCAGGGTATTCCCTCGCCTCGATCGAGCTCAAGAATCCAGCCGGCAACGTTGTCGAGGAAGTACCGGTCGTGGGTGACGGCGATAATCGTCCCGGGGTAGCTCTGCAGGTGATGTTCCAGCCAGGCGACGGTTTCGGCGTCCAGATGGTTGGTGGGTTCGTCCAGCAGAAGAATGTCGGGCTTTTGGAGGAGCAGGCGGCACAGGGCCACCCGGCGTTTTTCGCCGCCGGAAAGGACACTCACCGGCGTGTCGCCGGGAGGGCAGCGCAGGGCATCCATGGCCATTTCGAGGCGCGAGTCCAGATCCCAAGCATCCAGATGATCGAGCTTTTCTTGTACTTCCGCCTGGCGCTCGAGCAGTTTGTCCATATCAGCGTCGGGATCGGCAAAGGCGGCGGTGATTTCGTTGAATTCGTTCAGGAGATTGACGGTTTCCTGGCACCCTTCCTCGACGATTTCACGGACGGTTTTCGACTCGTCGAGCTTGGGTTCCTGCTCAAGGTAGCCGACGGTGTAACCGGGCGAAAGCACGGCTTGACCGTTGAAGTCTTTGTCGACCCCGGCCATGATCCGCAGCAGCGTCGACTTGCCCGAGCCGTTGAGACCCAGGACACCGATCTTTGCCCCATAAAAATAGGAAAGGGAGATGTCCTTGATGACGGGCTTCTTGTCGTAGTACTTGGACACCCTCATCATGGTGTAGATGATTTTCGTGCTGTCGGTGCTCATGCGTGCGTGCAACCTCCTAGGAGTAAATGACCTTTCTTTTTACCCCGGCGCCCGTGGCATGTCAACGGCGGAGTCGCCGAACGCACAAAGACCGCCGGCACGACCGGCGGACCCGGAAAATGAAGAGCTCAATCTGGCCGTCTCAGAGTTGTTCGCTGCACACCCGGTTTCTCCCCTCCCCCTTAGCCCGATAGAGGCAGCGGTCGGCTCGCTCCAGCAGCACTTCACCGATGGAGAGATCCTCCTTCTGATCCGGAGGGGTAAAACTGGCCACGCCAAAGCTGGCTGTAACCGTCACGGCCCCATCGCCCACAGAGGTCTGTATCAGGGCTATGCGTTGCCTGAGCCGTTCCGCCACAATAACCGCACCTGCCATATCGGTTTCAGGAAGTACCACCACAAACTCCTCGCCACCATAACGGACGGGCCAGTCGATGTTTTCGCGGACCCCGGAGCGGACCGATTCGGCACAGGCCTTCAGGACCTGGTCGCCGACAAGGTGTCCCCAGGTGTCGTTCACCCTCTTGAAGTGATCAATGTCAAACATGACTACCGAGATGGGGCGTTCGTAGCGGAAGGTGCGTTTGACCTCCTGGTGCAGCCGGTCTTCCAGGTAGCGCCTGTTGTAGATACCCGTGAGCGGGTCGCGCATGGTCAGGAGCCGGACCTCCTCCATGCTTTGCTTGAGCGAGCTTTCCAGGTCGATAATACGACGGGCGGTCATGAGCCGGACCGTGAGCTCTTCGGGAGTCACCGGCTTCACCAGATACTCGTCGGCGCCGGCTTCGAGCCCTGAAATGATGCTCTCCTTGGAGTCGCGGGAGGTGAGGAGGATCAGGTAGGTATAGTGCTCAAGACCAAGGCTCCGTACGGCCCGGCAAAGTTCGGGCCCGTCCATGACCGGCATGACCCAGTCGGTAATAACCAGAGGGAAATAGCCACTTTGAATACGCGCGAGAGCATCCTTGCCGTCAATGGCAACAACCACGTCGTACCCGATCTCGCGCAGATTCCCCTCGAGGACCGCTCTCAGTAGGGCATTATCCTCGGCTATGAGCACAGGATACGGGCATTGTCTCTGTTCATCCGTCATCTTACCACTCCTAGCCGCTGGAGAGAGAGTCCCCTCCCCCTGCAGCCATAATGTTTGACATCGCTCCATTGTTCGCTACCGTTTAAACGGAAGCAGTTACTCTCATCGCCCCCAAGGAGGCAGCACATGTTCGACATCGATGTTCAGGATGCCATTTTCAAGTCCATTCAGACAGAAAAAAATGCCATGAATTTCTACCAGTTTGGCGCCGGCAGGATGAAAAATCCGGACGCCGTAAAGGTTTTTGAGCTTCTGGCCCGCGAAGAGCGTGAACACGCCGGGCATTTCCACAAAATCTACCAGAGAAACGACATTCCGGATCTGGAAGCGTTTCTGAACACTCCTCCCGACCATGCCTCAGACTGGATGGCATCCCTGGCCAAAACCATAGATGCCGACTTTACCGAGCAGAAGGCAATGGAGCTTGCCATGGAAAAGGAGTTGGGCCTGGAAAAAGCCTTGAGGGAAACCGCAGCCCGTATTGCAGATCCCCAGGTGCGCGCGGTGTTCGAACTGAACGCCAGGGAGACCCGTAACCATTATGAAATGATAGAGTCCGAGTACGCGCGGCTCATGGCCATGGTGCACGAGTCCGACATGGACACCTATGTTCGGGAATAGCACGCTTCAGCAATCGGGTATAGGGGGGACAGTCGTCGTCCCCCCTATCGACTTCCTGCCCCGTACATTCCACAGGTCACAAAACTAATAGTAACTGACCAAATCTCCCCTCTAGAACTGCACGCGAAGCGTCCATCCGCCGCATTGTCGTGTCGATGCGATGTTCATACGGCTGAGCCGTAGTCTCTAAACATATCGGCAGATTTCAGTTTGGCTGCATCAGGAAAAACAGGATTACAGGAAAGGAACCGTCACCGGAAAAAGCCCTCGCTCAATGGGCTCTTTCCGGTGACGGAAGGCGGGAAAGGTCGGATCAGTAGGCGTGTGTATCGTTAAGAACTTCTGCCTCCGTGACCGGTGCCCGGAATATCCGGTACACCCAGATCTTATAGGCGATAACGATGGGGACGAAGATAAAGGCAACCACGGTCATGATTTTGAGCGTATAAGGGCTCGACGATGAATTGAAAATGGTCAGGCTGTAGGCCGGGTCAAGGCTCGACGGGATCAGGTTCGGGAAGAGCCCGGCCACGCCGGTCGCAGCTACCATGAGGACCGTCACGCACGAGGCGGCAAAGGCAGCCAGAGTCGCGCCCTTGGCCGAGAAGAGACGCGTGCCGACAAGCCCGGCCACGGCAAGCAGCGGAACAATGAACAGAACCGGCTGGGACAGGTAGTTGTCGTACAGTTTCGTGGCGAATTTCGTGTACGCGAGAAATGCCACCGCAACCACCAGGAGCACCGGCCAAACCTTGTCGGCTACCCCCTTCGCCCGGGCACTAAGCTCACCAACCGATTTGACCGAGAGGTAGAGGGCTCCATGCACCGTGAAAAGGAGCACAAAGAGCACCCCTGTGAGAAGGCCGTAGGGATTCAGCAGACCGATGAGGCTGCCGTGGTAGCCGTTGGCGTCCATGGGAAGGCCGGCGAAGATATTGCCGAAAGCCACCCCGAACAGGAGCGCGGGCAGAAAGCTCGACACCTGAATAGCCACGTCCCAGGTCTTTTTCCAACTGGCGCTCTCAATCTTGCCCCTGAACTCGAAGGCCACCCCGCGGATGATGAGCGAGAAGAGCAACAACAGGAGCGCCGTGTAGAGATAACTGAACATGAGCGCGTAGGTGGTCGGAAATGCAGCAAAAGTTGCGCCGCCGGCGGTGAGCAGCCAGACCTCGTTGCCGTCCCAGACCGGCCCCACGGCGTTGATGAGCACCCGCTTTTCGCCGTCGGTCTTAGCGATTACATTATGCAGGATGCCCGTACCGAGTACAAATCCGTCAAGCATGAAATAGACCGCCCAGAGTACACCCCAGAGAACGAACCAGGTAATCTGCAGTTCCATGTTAGGCCCCCTTTACCGTCGCAGGCTTAATGATTCCGGAAAGATCGTCATCGGGTCCCTTGCGGGCATACTTGGCCAGCAGATAGATATCGATGGCACCCAGCAAGCTGTAGATCAGCGTGAAACCCACCAGCGAACCGACCACCTGGGGCGTTGTCACGGCCTTTGAGACACCATCGGCCGTCTTGAGCACCCCATAGACGATCCAGGGCTGACGGCCCAGTTCCGCCACGATCCAGCCCAGTTGCGCCGCAATGTACGGGAGCGGCAGCGCGAGCAGCATCACTCGCAGGAAGAGGGTTCTGTTCTCAAGATTCTTCATCCGGGAAAGAATAACGCCGGCCAGGGCGGCCAGTGTCATGAACGTACCCAGGCCAACCATGAGACGGAAGCTCCAGAAGGTGGGCTGCACCGGCGGCCGCAGTTCCTTGGGAAAGTCCTTGAGCCCCTTGATCTCGGCGTCAGGGGTGTGGAAGGCGAGCATGCTCACCATGTTCGGGATACAGAGCCGTTCCACGGCGTTGCACTCATTCTGCGGGTCGGGAAGCAGAATGAGGTTCATGCCGACCCCTCTCTGAGTCTCCCAGACCGACTCCATGGCCGCGAACTTGGTGGGCTGAGTCTTTGCAATCTCCACGGCGTGGAAGTCACCGGAGAGGAAAACCAGGATTGCGGCGACGAAGCCGAAGGTGGCTGCCATCCTGAACGAGCGGACAAAGAAGTCGATACGGTTCTTCCTGAGCAGATGCCACGCGGAGATCCCCATCACGAAGAAGGCCGCCACCATGTAACCGGACGTCAGCGTGTGAACGAATTTGATGATGCCGTAAGGATTGGTTACCACGGCCAGGAAGTCGACCATTTCGGCCCGGCCGTTGCGCAGCACGTAGCCGACCGGCTTCTGCATCCAACCGTTGGCCAGCAAAATCCAGAGAGCCGAGAGATTGGTACCGATGGCCACGAGCCAGATGGCAACCGCATGGGTCACCTTCGACACCTTGTTCCACCCGAAGATCCAGACGCCGATAAAGACCGACTCCAGGAAGAATGCCACCGTGGCCTCGATGGCGAGCGGAGCACCGAAGATATCACCCACGTAGCGGGAATACTCGGCCCAGTTCATACCGAACTGGAACTCCTGGGTAATGCCGGTGACCACGCCGAGGGCAAAGTTGATCAGAAAGAGCTTGCCCCAGAACTTGGCCATTTTCAGATAGGTTTCATCACCCGTACGCACGTACCGGGTTTCCATGTACGCCGTGAGGACGGAGAGGCCGAGGGTGAGCGGCACGAAAATGAAGTGGAACATTGTCGTTGCCGCGAACTGGAGCCTGCTCAGGGTTAGTACGTCCATTCGCCGTTACCTCCTTTGAGTATGTACTTCAGAGTGATTATGCGGCTGCAGCCGCTGCACATGTAAAGCGCCCATGAATGGGCGCGGTTTTATTAAGAGTACCATACAGGACTATTTTCATCCTGTATACGGGCAAAAAAATTTCAGAGTTTCGTGGTGGCCGCCAGTTCTTCGAGGGTCACCGCGTCAAGGGTTTCGGCGACTTTTTCTTGTACCTTCCGCCAAACGGGGTGAACGCCGCAGACACTATCCCGCTCGCAGGTGCCGCTTCCAAGGAGGCAACGGTTGGGCATAATGGGTCCTTCCACCGCCTCCACCACTTCGCGCAGGGTGATGCGCGACGGGTGACGCCCCAGGATGAACCCGCCCCCGGCACCCCTGAATGACTTTACAATGCCGATTTTGGCAAAGCTTTGCAGAATCTTGGCAAGAAACGTCTGGGGGACGTCCGTCGCTTCGGCGATCTCGCTGATGAGCGCCACAGTGCCCGGTGGAATCTGGGCAAGATAGATGACGCCTCGAATTGCGTATTCACCCTTTCGGGTTAATTCCATCATAACAATCCCTAAAAGACCGAATTTGTCTTTTTATATCAGAGCTCATCGAAGCTGTCAAAAAGAAAATAAGCCTCAACGAAAGTTATTTACTGCGAGGGTCAGAGAGAGACAATGTGGCGAGACGGTTGCCGCAGGAGAGCCAATCAACGCGGTCAAACGCAATGGCAAGGGCGGTCGGGATAAATGTGTCCACTTCGCTCAGGGGATGGCCGAGAAGGCGCCCGGCAAAGATCCGGATAAGCCGGACTTCCTCTGTGAATATTCGGTCGAAATCACCGCGCAGGGCTGGATCGGCCAGAGGGTCGGCATCGATGTAGTTGAGAGTACACCATTCATCGTGCATGATCTCGCCCGACACATCAACCAGGGGAAGCCCGTGCAGGCGGCAGGTCATGGGGCGATACTCGTAGACAAGGCAGCGGCCACGTTGATCCAGAAGCGGACAGGGAGTCTCGTCGTCATCTGGCATGAGCGCTTCCCACTCATCATCGGGGCGCATGTTGAGGATGAAGGGCTGATCGAATTCGGGCCACACCAGCCTGAGTCCAGCAATACGCTCACGACACAGGCCAAGGACCTGTTCGCGCACCTCCGGAGCGAGCCGGTCAAAGCCCCGGCGAAGAAAGGCCGCGTCCAGAAGCGTTATGTCGAAGAGCCCCCGGCAGCAGTCCGAACAGCCGTCGGCACAGCGGATGCGGTCGCCCGAACTGCCGAGGCAGGCGCGGAACCAGTCGTCGATGCGGGAAAGCAGGTTGCCGTAGTGGTCGAGAATGTCTTCCATGGTCCCATTAAAAAGGCAGGCGGGAGCGCACCCGCCTGCCTTCTCCTCATGCTTTCGAAGCCTCCTGCCCTTGTCAGGCCAGCAGTTCGGACTTAGTAAAGATGGTCCGGAGCTCGTACCCTTCCTGCTCGATATTCTCGCGTCCCCCCTCCTCACGGTCAACCAGGGAAACGATGCAGAACACCTTGAGCCCTTCCTCTTCAGCCCGCTTGACGGCCTTCATGGAGGAACCGCCGGTGGTAACCACGTCTTCGACGATGACCACCTTTGATCCGGGCGGAAGGTTCTTGCGTCCTTCGAGCCACTGGCCCGTGCCGTGCCCCTTGGGTTCTTTGCGGATGATGAACGCGTGCATGGGGCGGCCGTCCAGAAATGCGGCAATGGAGGTTGCCGTGGCAATTGGGTCGGCGCCGAGGGTGATCCCCCCTACCCCCTGGACCCCTTCCACATCCTTTATGGCCTCATAGAAAAGCTTGCCCACCAGCAGTCCCCCCTCGGCATGGAGGGTAGTCTGCTTGCCGTCAAAATAGAAGTCGCTTTCGCGGCCCGAGGCGAGAACTACCTTCCGCTTCTCGTAGGACAGCTCCAGAATGATCTGCTTCAGTCGTTCCTTGTCAGTCATGGATCGGTTCACTCCTTTCAGAAAAGGTCCAGTTGGGGTTCGGCCATGAGGCGCGGGAATGTAATCGGGTAGCCGCCGGAGAAACAGGCCTTGCAGAAGGGGTTGCTGCCGGCGCCCACGGCCTGGAGCAGCCCTTCCTCCGAAAGGTAGCCCAGCGAATCGGCGGTTATGTACTTGCGGATTTCCTCGATGGTGTGTGACGAGGAGATGAGTTCTTTGCGGGTGGGGGTGTCGATGCCGTAGTAACAGGGATAGCTCGTGGGAGGCGATGAGATGCGAACGTGAACCTCGGATGCGCCGGCGTTGCGTACCATTTTCACGATCTTGCGGGAAGTGGTGCCGCGGACGATGGAATCATCGATGATCACCACCCTCTTCCCCTTGAGAACCTCCCGCACCGGGTTGAGCTTGATCTTCACGCCGAAATGCCGGATCGACTGCTGTGGCTCGATGAAGGTGCGCCCCACGTAGTGGTTGCGGATCAACCCCAACTCGAAAGGAAGGCCCGCCTCCTGGGCATAGCCCAGGGCCGCGGGGACCCCCGAATCGGGAACCGGGATAACGATATCGGCATCGATGCCGTGCTCGCGACAGAGCTGGCGCCCGAACTCCTTGCGGACCTGGTAGACGTTCTTGCCGAAGATGTAGGAATCGGGGCGGGCAAAGTAGACGAACTCGAAGATGCAGGGTGCCGGCTCGATCTTCTTGTGGGGGAAATGGGAGGTGAGCCCGTCCTTGGTAATGACCACGATCTCGCCCGGCTCGATTTCACGGACAAACTCGGCCTCGATCAGGTCAAGGGCACAGCTTTCGGACGCAACCACCCAGGCATCGCCGAGCCTGCCGAGACAGAGGGGGCGGAAACCGTGGGGGTCACGGGCCGCCACCATGCGGGTCTCCGTGAGAAACAGAAGACAGTAGGCACCCTTGATCCGGCCGAGGGTATCGATGATCCGATCCTCCAGGGAACTATGCTTTGAGGTGGCCAGCAGGTGGAGAATCACCTCCGTGTCCATGGTGGTCTGGAAAATGGAACCCCAGGCCTCCAACTCGTCCTTGATGTACTGGGCGTTTACCAGGTTGCCGTTGTGGGCAATGGCAATGGAGCCCCGGGAGTAGTCGACCTTGATGGGCTGCACGTTCTTGAGGACCGAGTCGCCGGTGGTGGAGTAGCGCACGTGCCCGATGGCGGATTCACCGGGAAGATTGCCGAAGATTTCCTGATTGCCGAAGACATCCGCCACAAGCCCCATGCTCCGGTGGGTGTAGAGGCTGCGGCCGTCCGAGGAGACGATGCCGCAGGCTTCCTGTCCCCGGTGCTGAAGGGCGTAAAGGCCCAGGTACGTCAGATTGGCCGCCTCAGGGTGGCCGTAGATACCGAAAATGCCGCACTCTTCCGTTGGTCTGTAGAGCTTCATCATCTCTCCAAAATGGTGTGGGCGGGAAACCGCCCCCTACAGCAGGTTTGCCTTCGCGTAGTCGGCCGCGTTGCGGAACAGGACGAGTCCATCTCCCTCTTCGGGAAGGTCCTCGCGGGTCCAGCGGGGATGATTGGTCCGGTGGAGGAACGCCTCGGGGTGGGGCATCATGCCCATGAGCCGGCCGGATTCGTTGCAGACGGCAGCGATGGCGTTGACCGACCCGTTGGGGTTCAATGGAAACTCCATGGTGGGTGCCGAATATGTTTCGTCGGAATAGGTGAAGACCGCCAGGTGCTTCGCTTCAATAGCGGCAAGAGTTGCCGGGCTGTCCACCACGAACTTCCCTTCACCGTGACGTATCGGCAGATAGAGCCCCGTCTCCACCCCTTTCGTGTAAATTGACGGCGATGCCTGATCGACCTTCAGGTACACCCAGCGATCCTGGAACCTGCCGCAGGCATTGAAGGTGAGTGTTGCCGTCTGGGCCAGATAGGCACCGTCCACGGCAGGCAGCAGCCCCATTTTGGTCATGAGCTGGAACCCGTTGCATACACCGAGGATCAGCTTGCCCGCGTCAATGAAGCGCATGATCTGGTCGATCAGGTGCTCTTCCAGGTCGTCGACCCGGGCATATCTGAAACGGTTTGCCTGGGCCTTGGCACTCCCCAGGTCGTCCCCGTCCAGGAACCCGCCGGTAAGATTGAGAAAGTGGAAATCGTCGAGCCGGATCTCACCGGTGAGAATATCGGATATGTGGGCAATGACGGTCTCATCGAAGCCGCCCAGGCGGCAGGCGTGAGCCGCCTCCATTTCGCAGTTTGTGCCGTTGCCGGTTATAACTATCGCTCGTGCCTTTGCCATTGATTACAGCTCCCTCAGCGGGCTCTGCCACGCTTGCTTGAGTTCGTCGATCCCCGCGTCGATGATCCTGGTGCCCGAAAGACCGGCAACCGTCACCCTCCCCTCTTCCGTTACCACCCCGATGGAGGAGAAGCAATTCCCCGCCATGACCGACTCGAAAGCCTCCCGATTCTCGGAACGGACCGTGACGAGGTGACGCGACGCAGACTCTGAGAACAGGAGAGCTGCATCGCCTTTCAGGGCTTCGTCACCGCTCCAGAGGACCCGCGACAGTTCAGCGACAATGCCGAATCCGCCGGCAAAAGCCGTTTCGGCCAAGGCCACGGCGAGCCCGCCATCGGAAAGGTCGTGGCACGAAGCAACCAGACCCTGGCTGATGGCCCGGTGCAGGGCCCGGTAGCGCGGCAGCGCCTTGGCGGTGTTCACCTGCGGCACGCTGTTACCCACTAATCCCTTGAGGGCCAGGTACTCGGAGCCTCCCAGTTCATAGCCGGTCTTGCCCAGGAGGTAGACGATGTCGCCCGGACGCTTGGCGTCCATGGTGACCGCCGTACGGACGTCGTCGATCTTGCCGATGACTGAGAACAAAAGGGTCGGCGGGATGGAAATCTTCACGTTGCCGTCCCAGAAGTCGTTCTTCATGGAATCCTTGCCCGAGATGAGGGGGATGCCGAAGGCGACGCAATAGTCGTAGAGGGCCTTGTTTGAGCGAACCAGTTGGGCCATCTTGTACTCGCCGTCAGGGGTCTTGTCGGACTGGACCGGGTCACACCAGCAGAAGTTGTCGAGCCCCGCCACGAGATCCAGGGAGCCGCCCACGGCCACATAGTTGCGCAGGGCCTCATCAATGGCGTTGGCGGTCATGTGATAGGCATCGATGTCGCTGTACCGCGGGCAGATCCCGTGGCTCACCACGACCCCCTCGAAGGAGTCGAGCACCGGCCGGATCACCGCCGCATCCGAGGGACCGTCGTTGGCAACGCCCGTGAACGGTTTCACCACGCTCCCCCCCTGCACCTCGTGGTCGTAGCGCCGGACCACCGACTCCTTGGAGCAGATATTGAGCGAACCGAGCAGTTGCTTCAGGTCGGCCGCGTAGTCTTGCTTCACCTCCAGCGCCGGCTCTTCGTGGCGCTTCACTTCCCAGACCCCCCGCATCTGCATGGGGGGTAGTCCACCGTGGAGAAAGTCCATGGGAAGATACGCGATGGTTCTGTCCCCGTACATGATATGGAAGTAGCCGGAATCCGTGAACTCACCGAGGATGGTTGCCTCCACACCGAAACGGCGGGCCATGGCTATGAACTCGTCGATGTGCTCGGGCGGAACAGCGAGGCTCATCCGCTCCTGGGCCTCTGAGATCAGGATCTCCCAGGGATCGAGACCCGGATACTTGAGAGGTGCTTTGGACAGATCCATACGGCAGCCGCCGCACTCGCCCGACATCTCACCGATAGACGAGGAGAGTCCGCCGGCACCGTTGTCGGTGATAAAGTTGTAGAGCCCCTTGTCCCGTGCCCGGATAAGGAAATCGGTCATCCGCTTCTGGGTGATGGGATCGCCGATCTGCACCGCCGTCACCGGAGAACCTTCGTGGAGTTCTTCGGATGAGAAGGTTGCGCCGTGGATGCCGTCCTTGCCGATGCGGCCGCCGGTCATGACGATCAGGTCGCCGGGGTGGATGAACTTCTCGTGGGCCGGAGCTCCGTTGATGGTGGCAGGCATGAGCCCTGCCGTACCGCAGAAGACCAGGGGCTTGCCGGCAAAGCGGTCGTCAAAGACAAGGGAGCCGTTCACCGTGGGGATGCCGCTCTTGTTGCCGCCGTGCTCCACCCCTTCCACAACGCCCTCATAGATGCGGCGCGGGTGCAGCAGCCGGCTCGGGAGGGGCTTGTCGTAGAACGGCGACGCAAAGCAGAACACATCGGTATTAAAGATGAGCTTGGACCCCTTGCCGGTGCCGAAGGGGTCCCGGTTCACGCCGACAATGCCGGTGAGCGCCCCGCCATAGGGGTCCAGCGCCGACGGCGAATTGTGGGTCTCCACCTTGAACACCAGGGACCAGTCGTCGTTCCAGCGGATAACCCCGGCATTGTCCTTGAAGACCGAGAGGCAGAAATCGCGCTCGCCGAGCTGTTCGCGCACCGTCTTGGTGGTCCCCTGAATAAAGGTCTTGAACAGAGAACGAATCTCCTCGCGATTTCCGTTTTCGTCGATATATTCAATATTTCCGGAGAATATCTTATGTTTGCAGTGCTCCGACCAGGTCTGGGCAAGGGCCTCCAATTCCGCGTCGGTGGGCTTGGCCGCAAGTCCGACCTTGGACCGTTCCGCTATGACTGCCGGATTGCGGTAGTGGGCCTGGATCACCTTCATTTCGTCCAGCGTGAGGGCAAGGACCCCTTCACGGCTGATCCTCATCAGTTCGTCGTCGGAAACGTTCAGGTCGATCTCCCGAACCTGGGCGCGGGTCTCTCCCGTCACCTTGGGAACAACGACTGCAACCCCGCCGGCAGCGGCGAATTCCGCCCGATCCAGAATGATGTAGCGCTGGATGAGCGTGTTGCAGAGGAGATCGCGGGCAATCCGTTCCACATCGGTCCGCGACAGGGCTCCGGAAAGCAGGTACTGCACCGAGGTGTAGACCCCCTCTCCTGCTGCAAAGGGACGTCCGGTGATATATTCGATGGCCTCCCTGGCCGTGCGGCCCACGTTGTCGGTAACGCCGGGTCGGAACCCGACCTCCACCAGGTAGTCGAACCCGTCGGCAAGAGGCCGGTCCAGGCTCCAGGTCTGGATGACCGGGTCGCTGAACGGCTCAGAGGCGGCTTTCACCAGCTCTTCCTGTGAAATTCCGGCATCCACCGTATAGACGTCGATGGTTCGCACCTCTTCCACCGGCAGGTGGAGAAAATGCTCAATCTCTCGCCGAACCCGCTCACCGCGGGCATCACGAACTCCCTCTTTCAGGGCGACTTCGATTCGTTGCGCCATTTATTGTTCCTTTTCCATGATAACCGTCCGTATTGGATAGGGAATGGTGATCCCTTCCTCGCGGAACCGTGCGATGATCCGCTCATTGATTTTATCGGTGGTGGCGAAGACGGAAGCGTACTCATCCACCCAGAAGAAGAGTGACATGGTGAGGGCACTGTCGCCAAAAGACACGAAAAACGCTTCAGGTGCCGGATCCCGCAGCACCTGCGGGATCTCCAGGGACGTTTCCACCAGAAGCGACTTGGCCCGTTCGACATTGCTGTCATAGGAGATGCCGATGTTGATCCGCCCCTTGGCGCGCACATCGGGAAACGCCAGATTAATGATGGTGGTGTTGCAGAGCTCTGAATTGGGGATGATAAGCAGGGTATTGTCCACGGTCTTGATCTTAGTGGTCCTCAGCCCGATATCAGCCACGTCGCCCCATTGGCCAGAGGCAAGCTGAATCCGGTCGCCGATGCGGAAGGGACGGTCAACCATAAGCGTGAAACCGGAGATCATGTTTGCCAGCGTTTCCTTTGCCGCCATACCGATGGCAAGGGAGCCGATTCCCAGTGCCGTCACCACCGAGAGGATGTCGTAATTGAAATGCCTGAGCACCACCATCAGGGCGATACCTGCCAGGAAGATGGTGATGAGCTTTTCCAGCGGAGGTATGATCTGCCGATCGACTCCTTCGCCGTGGCGCTCTGCGAGACGGTTGCCGTACCACGCAAGGAGCTCGTTGATACCGCGCCAGGCGATATTGGTAACGATGATAACGTTAACGATGAATATGGCCCCTGCGGTGAGTACGTGTGCCTTATCGGGAAACGGCAGCGACTTGACTGCATAGTAAAGTCCGGCAAGAACCACCAGCAGGCATGCCGGCGGCGTCACACGAGCCAGAATCCGGTCGTCCAGATCAGTGCTCGTGAACGCGGTAAAGCGTGGAACCCACTTGGTGAGCAGGGTCCGGAGAACAAGCGACAGCCCCCAGAAAACGCTGAAGATGATCAGGGCTACGAGTATCTCTTTCAGCCAGAAGAGCAGCAGGTGATCCCCTGCCTCCAACCGGTAGAAGCTGCTGAGGAAACCCACGATGTCAGCCACCGAAAACCCTCGTAAAGATGGTGTTCACATGCTTCAGATGGTAGTTCAGGTCAAAGGCCTCGCGAATTTCATCCTCGGGAAGGAAACCACGAACCTCATTGTCTGCCAGGAGCTCCTCCTGGAAATCCTTGCCCTGTTCCCACACCTTCATGGCGTTGCGCTGGACCAGTTCATAAGCCTTCTCGCGGGATGCACCGGCAGTGGCCAGTTTAAGGAGCACCCGTTGGGAGAAGATGAGGCCGCGCATGAGGTTCAGGTTCCGCATCATGTTCTCGGGATAGACCACGAGATTGTCGATGAGTCCGATGGCCCGGTTGAGCATGAAATCGAGACAGATGGTGGCGTCCGGGCCGATGACCCGCTCAACGGACGAGTGGGAGATATCCCGCTCGTGCCAGAGGGGCACGTTTTCGAGGGCAGATACCGCGTAGCCCCGCATGAGCCGTGCAAGGCCGGTCAGGTTCTCCGAAAGGACGGGATTGCGCTTGTGGGGCATGGCCGACGACCCCTTTTGCCCCTTGCTGAAAAACTCCTCGGCCTCAAGCACTTCGGTTCGCTGGAGATGACGGATTTCCACGGCGAACTTCTCGATGGAGGCGGCGATGATCGCCAGGGTGGAGAAGAACTCCGCGTGGCGGTCCCGCTGGATCACCTGGGTCGAGCAGGGAGCAGGCTTGAGCCCTGCCTTGGCGCAGACATATTCCTCCACCTGCGGATCGATATTGGCAAAGGTGCCGACCGCGCCGGATATCTTGCCGTAGGCAACGGTTTCCCGGGCAGCCTCCATCCGGCGGAGATTGCGCTTCATCTCGTCGTACCAGAGGGCCATCTTGATGCCGAAGGTGACCGGTTCGGCATGAATGCCGTGGGAACGCCCCATCATCGGCGTATCCTTGTGTTCGTAGGCGCGGCGCTTGATGACCTCCATGAGGCGTTTGATGTCATCGATGATGAGATCGGAGGCCTCGGCCAGCAGCATGGCGAAGGAGGTATCGAGCACGTCCGACGAGGTGAGTCCCAAGTGGACAAAGCGTGAATCATCTCCGATGTAGTCGGCAACGGAGGTGAGAAAGGCGATGACGTCATGCTTCACCGTCCGCTCGATCTCATCAATGCGGTCTACGTCGAAATCAGCCTTTGCCTTGATGCGCTCCACCGCGTCACGGGGCACGTTGCCCAGGTCAGCGTGGGCCTCGCAGGCGTAAATCTCGATGTCGAGCCACTTCTGGTAACGATTGCGCGGTTCCCAGATACGGGCCATTTCGGGACGGCTGTAACGTTCGATCACGGGCGGGTCCTTCCTTTCGTTCAGCAATAATGTATGTGCAGCCCCTGACAGGCGTAGGAACACACGAAGTGTCCATCCTGCGCGGGTCGGTCAGCAGACTGTTGAAAAATCATGCAAGGTCGGTGTTCGGTGTACCGTTCGTTCCATAATTCATACGCACCGGCTGGTAGACAGAATCTTCTACTCACGTACGCCGTTCATCCCGGTCTCCTCATGACGCATGCAACAGCCTGTCAGATGTTCAAAAGCTCGCTGGGCCGATACTGATCGCCCACAACGAGGCGTGGAGAGCAGATGTTTTGCCCGGCCAGGAAACTGGCGGTCACTTGGCGGGCCATGACGGGATCGTTGTTTACCTCCGAGAGGTGGGCAAGAAAAAGTCCCTCCAGTCCGGGGTTGATCACCTCGGCCAGGAGGGCCGCTGTATCGTTGTTGGATAGATGTCCGTGACGGGACTTGATCCGCTGTTTCAAGTGCCAGGGATAGGGACCGTCCATCAGCATCCCTTCATCGTGATTCGACTCCACAACCAAAGCCCGGCAGCCTGCAAGCTTGTCAGCCACGAGTCGGGTTGCGGTCCCCAGATCGGTGGCAATCCCCACCTTGCCCTCCCTGCTCTCGACGGTGAAGCCCACAGGATCGCAGGCGTCGTGGGTTATACGGAAGGGGTCAACGAGTAGGTCGCGAAACGTAAAGGAGTAGCCCGACTCGAACTCAGTCACGTCGACTCCATGGATCTGGCCGCTGATCTCCCGGTGTGTCGGATAGCTCACGTGAACCGGTATCCGGCACTTCCTGGCCAGAACTCCGGCCCCCCGTACATGGTCCGTATGCTCGTGACTGATGAACAGTGCATCAAGATGGGCGGCTTCAACCCCGATGAGGGAAAGCCTGCGGACCAGTTCTCGGGCCGAGAGGCCCGCATCGATGAGAATCCTGCTCTCGCCGGTCTCGATGAACAGGGAATTGCCTTTGCTCCCGCTGGCGAGGAGACAAACCCTCACACACCCTCCATTCATGGCCTTTGGTACTACCGGCAAGCGAACAGCTCAACCTATCTTATATACAGGAAACAGGGGGAATGATTCAAGGTGAAAGGCGGAAAAATTTTTTAACGGGCAACGGCTGCCGGATACCGGCTCCGGTCAGAGTCGCGAAGGTCACTCAAGCAGATTGAGGTAATCAATGCTTCCATCTCCGGTGATGGGATTCAGAGGCAGCACAATGTGAAAGGTTGAGCCGGGAAATTGCTCGGGGTTGTAGCCGGGTGACTCGACCCATATCTCGCCGCCGTGCATCTCGACTATTCCCTTGGCAATGGAAAGCCCCAGACCCGCGCCGCGCGCCTTGAATGCCACCTTGCCCGAACTGTGCTCTTCAATGTTTCCAACCTCGTAGAATTTGTCGAATATCCGGAGCTGGTCATCCATGTCGATACCGATGCCGGTATCTGTGATGGTGATTTCGACGTAAAGATGCTGTTCCTTGCCGATATTGACCAACGGCTTGACCAGCTCCGGAATCGGCGCCTGCTTGGAGCGAAGCAGGTACTTGGTCCGGGTGGAAACAGTGATCCGGCCGCCATCGGGAGTAAACTTGATGGCGTTGCCGATGACGTTAGACATGAGCTGCATGAGTCGCACAGGGTCTCCCTTGATCCGGGGGACCGTCTCATCCAGTTCACCGACCAGCTTCTGCTTGCGCATTGAGACGAAAAAGCGGAGCTCGTTCATGGAGTCCTCGACCAGCCGGTTCACATCGACATCGTCGAGCTTGAGCCGGAGCCGTCTTTCGTCGATCATCGAAATGTCGACCATATCCTTGACGATATTGTCGAGCCGAGCAGCAGCATTAGAGATGTTCTGCACCATGTCGATCACATTCCGGTCGACCTTGCCGCTCATATCGGAAAGGATCAGCTCCGCATACCCCATGATCACGGTGAGTGGCGTTTTGAGCTCGTGGGAGGCTATCCCCAGGAATGAGTCCTTCATCTTATTGAGGCGGGCCAGGTCAGTGGCGCTTTTTTCCAGGTTGAAAAGGATCTCCCGCTCACGGGTTACGTCACGGATGATGGCTTGAATGAGGCGCTCGGAGCCAATGGTAACGGTGTTGGCGTGAATGAGTCCCACAATCTGTTCACCTTCCACTCGCGAGAAGCGGATCTCCTCCGCCACATGCCTCCCCTTCCCCACCTCTTGGAAAAAATTGTAGACAATGGGGATATTGTGGGTTTTAACCAGGACAAGCATCCTGCTCAGGGGCAGACCGACGACTTCCTCTGAGCTGTGGCCGAAAAATTCCTCCGCCATCTTATTCACCATCTTGACGATCTCGTTCTCATCCACGACAACGATGGCGTCACTGGCGTCTTCCAGCAGAGATTTGTACAGCTCCTCGCTCTTCTCCAGTTCGAGACTAAGGCTTTCCAGCTTGAGGTATGACGAATGGAGATCGTTGTGGATATTCTCAAGCTCCTGGTAGTTGTGCTTGATCTCCTCCTCGCGGTTTCCCAGGGCCTCTGACATGACGTTCACATTACGGGCCAGCTCGTTGAACTCATATACGGACAGCTCGTCGATCCGGTGATCGAAGTTCCCTTCAGTGATCTTTTTCACCCCGCCCAACAGGGCGGAAATGGGCTGAACAATGCTTTTCTTGACAAAAATAACCACCAGAGAGAAAGAGATCAGAAAAAAGAGTCCGAGCACCATCACGGAACGGAGGATGATCCCCTCAACCTTCTGATCCACCACCTTTTGCGAGAAACCGATGTGGATGAGCGCCACCTGCTTGCCATCCGATGAACGGACCGGCGTCACCGTATCGTAATAGGCTCCATCCTCCCCGATCAGATGGATACTCTGGTCTAGTCGGGTGGTAAAAGCCTTCTTGATGATGTCGAAGCGTAGGGAGCGATAGACGGGATCGTTGAGAAACAGAACTGAACTTTCGCTGTCCGTAATGACGCAATAGGCGATTTCGGGGCTGGAGTTGACCAGATCCCGACATTTTTCGCTCAGGCCCTCGATGTCCCTAATGTCGATGCCGAGACCGACAACCTTCTCGATACTCCCGCGCAAGGAAGTTCCGAGGCTTTGCGATCGCAGGATCAGCGCCTGAATATAGTCACGCCTGAACCCCACGACATCCATGCCCGAGTTGGCGGCAATCGTGAGAAACAGAATGATGAATGAAAAAAGGATTATTCGCTTTTCAAGGGTATTTTTCATGGAACCGTATGAACAAGGACGGAGAAAGCGATCGTTCTTGACGGGCTTATAGTAGCACAACTTTCATAACCTTCTCATCTTTTTTATACAAGAGGCTGTCCCGTCCAATGCAGCGAGGGAACGGCTCTGGCGGTACAAAACGGTTGACGCTCGGCCCGCAACTCTATATGATTGTGAGGTTTGTATACTAAAGGCTCGCCGAGCTCTCACATCACGCGACAGGAGGATTCAATGGCTCTCAGAGTTGCAATCAACGGTTTCGGCAGGATCGGACGCTCCGTGCTCCGCGCGGCTGCCAAGGAGAAGGGTATTGAGATTGTTGCCATCAACGACCTCACCGACGCCAAGACCCTGGCTCACCTTCTTAAATACGATTCGGTCCACGGTCCGTTCCCCGGCAAGGTTGAGGTGGGCGATGGCGCAATCGTCGTGAACGGCAAGCCCATCACCATCATCGCCGAGAGAAACCCCGAACTTCTTCCGTGGAAAAAGATGAAGATCGACGTGGTCCTGGAAGCGACAGGCCTGTTCACAGCACGTGAAAAAGCCGAACTCCACCTGAAGGCCGGCGCCAAGAAGGTCATCATCTCGGCTCCTGCCACCAACGAAGACATCACCATCGTCATGGGGGTCAACCACGACGCCTATGATCCGAAGAAACACAATATCATCTCCAACGCATCCTGCACCACGAACTGCCTCGCCCCCGTGGCAAAGGTTCTCCATGAAACCTTCGGCATCGAAAAAGGACTGGTCACCACGGTTCACTCCTACACCAACGACCAGCAGATTCTCGATCTCCCTCACAAGGACCTGCGTCGCGCCCGGGCCGCGGCCATGTCCATGATCCCGACCACCACCGGTGCTGCCAAGGCGGTCTCCCTCGTTCTTCCGGAACTGAAAGGGAAACTGGACGGCATGGCCATCCGCGTACCGACCCCCAACGTCTCGGTGGTCGACCTCGTGGTCACACTCAAGAAGAAGACTGATGCCGAAAAAGTGAACGCAGCTCTCAAGAAAGCCGCCAAAGGGAGCCTCAAGGGAATCCTCAGGTTCGAGGAAGAGCCCCTGGTCTCCATCGACTTCAACGGCACCACCCACTCCTCCATCGTTGACGCACTGAGCACCAAGGTCATTGACGGCACCATGGTAAAGGTCCTTTCGTGGTATGACAATGAAACCGGTTTCTCCAACCGGGTCGTGGACCTGATGAAGCTCATCGCGTCCAAGTAAATCGGATTCACACGAAAAGGGGGGGGCTCAATCCCCCCTTTTCTTTTACCCGCCAGTCGAACCGACCCTGCCCCCCTGCATTACTGACAACTATCTACCGGGAGGAAACCATGGCAATCCGCTATATTGACGAACTACCTGAACTGAAAGACAAAAAGGTCTTCATCAGAGTCGACTTCAACGTTCCTTTAGACGAACATCAGAACATCACTGAAGACACGCGCATCAGGGCTGTCCTCCCTACGATCAACTTTGCCCTCGATGCCGGCGCGAAAGTGGTCCTCGCCTCTCACCTGGGACGCCCAAAGGGAGAGCGCAAGCCCAAGTATTCCATGACCCCGGCGGCAAAGCGTCTCTCGCGGCTCCTGGGCAAAGAGGTACTCTTGGCGCCCGACTGCATCGGCGGCGAAGTACGGCAGATGATCGACGCCATGAAATCCGGCGACATCATCATGCTGGAAAACGTGCGTTTCTATGAAGGCGAGGAGAAAAACGACGAAAACTTTGCCCGTGAACTGGCCAACGGCTGCGAGATCTACGTGAACGATGCCTTTGCCGTCTCGCACCGGGCTCATGCGTCGGTTGAAGCGATAACAAAGTTCTTTCAAGTAGTTGCGGCCGGGTTTCTCATGAAGAACGAGATGAATTACTTCGAAAAGGCGATGCAAAAGCCGATTCGCCCCTTGGTCGCTATCTTGGGCGGGGCCAAAGTCTCGGGCAAACTGGAAGTTCTCGAAAGCCTTCTCAACAAGGTGGACAAAATCATCATCGGCGGCGGCATGGCATTCACCTTTCTGAAGGCCCTCGGCTACAACGTAGGCAAGTCGCTGGTGGAGGAGGACCTGATCGAAACGGCCCGCTCAACCTACGCTAAAGCCCGTGAAAAGGGGATCAAGTTCTACCTCCCCGTTGATTGCGTGGCTGCCGATCGGTTCAACCCCGAGGCCGAGACCAAGGTAACCACCATACAGGAGATCCCCGAAGAGTGGATGGCGCTAGATATCGGCCCTGCCACGGTTGCCCTCTTCACCGAGGCACTCCAGAGCGCCAAGACCATCATCTGGAACGGCCCCATGGGGGTTTTCGAGATGGATGCCTTCTCCCGCGGCACCTTTGCCATGGTGACTGCCGTGGCCAACTCCTACGCCCTTACCATAGTCGGCGGGGGCGACACTGACTCGGCGGTCCACCGCGCCGGCGAATATGCCAAGATCAGTTACATCTCCACCGGCGGCGGCGCCTTCCTTGAGCTCCTCGAAGGCAAGAAACTTCCCGGCATCAAGGTGCTGGAAGAAAACGGAAAATAGGAGGAGCGGCCATGAGAACACCTGTCATTGCAGGAAACTGGAAGCTGTTCAAAAAACGCGCCGAAGCCCGTGAGTTGGTCAATGGACTTGTTTCCCTGGTGAAGGACGTCCAAGGGGTCGAAATCGTCGTAGCTCCGGTCTTCACCGTCCTGGCCGCCGTAAAGGGCGCCCTGGACGGCTCAGCCATCAAGCTCGCCGGCCAGGATTGCTTCTGGGAAGAGGAAGGGGCTTACACCGGCGAGATTTCCCCTGGCATGCTCGTGGATGCCGGATGCAGCCACGTCATTATCGGCCATTCGGAGCGCCGCCAGTATTTCGGCGAAACAGACGAAACCGTGAATCGTAAGATCAAGGCCGCCCTCAAAGCAGGACTCGCGGCCATTGCCTGCATCGGAGAATCCCTGGCAGAGCGCGAAGCAGGCACGACGTTCGACGTGCTGCGGACGCAGCTGAACGGCGGACTGGCCGGGCTATCCGCCGACGACCTCAAAGACGTCATCATCGCCTATGAGCCGGTATGGGCCATAGGCACCGGAAAAACCGCCACGGACGCCCAAGCCCAGGAGGCTCACGCCTTCATCAGAGGGGTGGTGTCCGAACTTCTCGGCAAACCGGCAGCAGAGGCGGTTCGCATCCTTTACGGGGGCAGCGTAAAGCCAGAGAACATCAAGGGGCTCATGACCCAACCCGATATCGACGGCGCCCTGGTGGGAGGAGCCAGCCTCAAGGCGGACTCTTTTGCGGCGATTGCCTCGTTCAGCATGTAAACACGAAAGAACGCCAAGTTAGGACTTGGCTTTTCAACTAACCTGTGGTATGGATTGCAGGTTACTACATACAGTGGAGTTGGCATTATGATGATCTTTTTGACGTTTCTTCACATTCTCGTCTGTCTTGCACTTATCGGAATCGTTTTGCTCCAGTCTGGCAAGGGAGCCGAAATGGGCGCATCGTTCGGTGCGGGCGGCAGCCAGTCGGTCTTCGGTGCCAGCGGGGGAACAACCTTCCTTAGCAAGCTCACCACTGCCGCGGCCATCATATTCATGCTGACATCCCTTACCCTCGCGTATCTGTCCGGACGTGCGGAAACCTCGTCCATCATGCCCGCCAAAGGCGTGTCGGCTCCGGCTCCCAAACCGGCTGCACCGCCGGCACAACCTCAACAGACCCAGCCGGCTCCCGCGCAACCGGCGGTACCGGCACCGGCAGCACCTGCAAAATAGGAATTTTTAAAAAAAGCAGTTGACACCCAGGTAAAGATAATGCTAAAAAGTGAGTTCTTGATGACGAAGCACCAGATATCATCACTGTTTAGACAATAGAAGGTTTGCGGTAGTGGCGGAATTGGTAGACGCACCAGCTTGAGGGGCTGGCGGGGGTTACCCCGTGATGGTTCGAGTCCATTCTACCGCACCAACATTGAAGGCCCATCTACTGATGGGCCTTTTCTTTTACCTAACGCTCACCACTTATACGCCGATACTTACCCACACAAACAAATAAGGGGCGCGCCACATGAAACGGCGCGCCCCTTATTTGTTTGTTAAAGCCGGAAAAGTTATCAACGGTCCTGGCGGGACTGGTTTACATAGATACTGCTCCGCTTCTCGGCGAATGTCAGATGGCCGAGCATGGCGTTGCGGGCACGCTCGCAATCTTTGTCGCGTATCGCCTCGAAGATGGCTTTATGATGAGCAAAGAGCGTCCTGTGGTCCTCTTCGGTAAGGTAAACGGCCCGCCAGACACTGCGCTGGAACTCCTTCATGGCCTCGAAAATAGTCTGCATCAGGTGGAGCCAGACCACATTGTGGGTTGAACGGGCAATCACAATGTGGAAATTGGCATCCAAATCCTCGGAAGGCTTGAGACCGTTAAGGTTTGCCTCCATATTCCAGACGATTCCTTCAAGTTTACGGACATCATCGGGTAGCGCACGCTGGGCGGCATAATAGGCAGTCCATGCCTCCATGCATTTGCGGACTTCGATGACATCCAGCGCCCTCTCCTGCTCGACCTTGATAATCTCGGACAGAGGCGGCCCAGACGCGGCATCCATGAGGGATTTGACGATAGTCCCGCCCCCTTGGTACGACTCCACAAGACCTGCTGCAGCCAGAATATTGAGGGCTTCGCGGACCGACGGACGCGAAACGCCGAACATCTCTGCCAGCTCACGCTCAGGTGGAAGCTTTTCCCCTGGGGTGAATTCGCCGGCAAGAATGGAGCTGCGGATCTGCTCGGCGATTTGGGTTGATATTTTTTTGGGCTTGATCGGCTTGAAGTTCATGGCGGGCTTCCGGATGAGACATTAATCATATGACCGGATATGAATACACCATAGCTCAACCGAAGGCAATCAGTATTATCCTGAGCAAGCGGTCAGAGGAGCATTCAAACGTACTGGTGTAGCAGGACATCCGGGGGCGAACAACTGCCCCCGAATCGGCTGGTGACTGTTCAGAGTAATGGGGGCAAGAGGCTTGCTGCAAGCACCTCAGTGACATGCAGTACCCGGATGGGCGGCGTCTCCTGGGCCAAGGCCTTACGAAGCTGGAGAAGACAGCCGGGGTTGGCAGTGACGAGAACGTCGGCCCCAGTGGCCTTGATGTTCTCCACCTTGCGGCGCAGCACGCGGTCGGACATCTCCGGCTTCTCGATGTTGTACGTACCACCACTGCCGCAGCAGGCATCGGCCTCGGGAAGCTCGCGGAAATCGAGCTCCGGCACGATCCTGAGCAGCGTGCGGGGCTCCTGGCGTATCCCCTGACAGTGGGCGATGTGACAGGGATCGTGGTAAGTCACCTTGAGCGACAGAGGGTTAAGCTTCGCCTTCAGCTCGTCGGCGTGAAGGGCCAGGACCTGCGTGATGTCGCGCACCTGGGCACTGAAGGTCGCGGCCCGGCTGTCATCTTCCAGGTGATGGCCGTATTTCTTGAGCTCGGCTCCGCAACCACCGCAGTCGGTGACAATGAAATCAAGCCTATGGCCGGCAAAGAGATCCACATTGAACCGCGCCGCATCCAGAAGCCCCTCCCGATCGCCCGACAGCATGTTGGGGGCGCCGCAACACTTTTGGGCCTTCGGCGTGACGACGCGATAGCCAAGCGATGAGAGGAGCTTCACCGTTGCATAGCTTGCCTCGGAAAAGACCAGGCTCATGACACAGCCGAGAAAAAAGCCGATTGTTCCGCGCTCCGGTCCCACCGCCGGGGTCACCTCGTCGATGGTCTGGCGCAGGGGCTTGACCGGAAGCTCCGGCAGGAGTCCTTCCATCCGCTCAAGGGTTGGGGGAAACATCTTTAGGATGCCGAGTTTGCGGACAACCTTCTGAAGGCCTGTCCGCTGATAGAGGCGCATGGGGGCCGTTGCGGCCTCAAGCCGGTCGGGATGCGGCAAAAGCCTTCTGAGGATGAGGTTTTCCATCGTCGACAGCTCTTTCCCGTCCCTGCGTTCGCACCTGTAGCCAGCCACCATCTCGCCGGCATTTACCCCACAGGGGCAGGCCGAGGCGCATGCCTGACAGTCGAGACACAGCGAGAGGTATTCCAGCAGCCGCTCGCTCACCTCGAGATCGCCCTCCTCGATCTTGCGCATGAGCGCCACCCGCCCCCGGGGAGAGGCGGTTTCCAGAAATGTCTCCTTGTATGTGGGGCACTGGGGCAGACACATGCCGCAGCGCATGCAGTTGATCAATTTTACGTATTCCATCGAATACTCCCTAGAACACCTTCCCCGGATTCAGGATTCCCGCCGGATCGAATGCCTGCTTGATCCCCTGCATCACCCGTATCCCGGACTCTCCCACAAGCCGCGGGAGATACTTTTTCTTGGAAAGCCCCACGCCATGCTCGCCGGTGATAGTTCCCCCCATGGCGAGGGCCGTATCAAAGATTTCCTCGAACGCCTTGTGAGCCCGGGCGATCTCATCCTTATCCCGCTCGTCGGTGAGGCAAGTGGGATGAAGGTTGCCGTCGCCGGCATGGCCGAAGGTGCCGATGGTGAGATTGTACTTCCGGGCCGTGTCCTGGATGAACTTGACCATGGGGGCAATGCAGCTCCGGGGGACAGTGGCGTCCTCAAGGATAGTGGTGGGCTTGACCCGGGCCAGGGACGAAAGGGCCACCCGCCGGGCAGTAGCGAGCTTGAGAGCCTCGTCGGCGTCGGCCGCGGTCTGGAACGACGAACAATGGTGCTCGGCGCAGATCCGCCGGACCGCGACTGCGTCTTCCTCCACCTGGGCCGGATGACCGTCCACTTCGATGAGGAGCACGGCCTCCACATCCAGGGGCAGGCCCACCTTGGCGTAATCCTCGATACACTTGACCGTGACCCGGTCCATGAACTCAAGTGTGGCCGGAATGACCCGGGCGGCCACGATATGGGAGACTGCCAGGGCCGCGTTTTCCAGCACCGGGAAATGGACGAGCATCGTCTTCTTGGCTTGGGGCTTGGGAATCAGTTTAACAGTCACTTCGGTGAAGAGCCCGAGGGTCCCCTCGGAAGAGACGAGGAGCTGGTTCAGGTTATAGCCGGCAACGTCCTTTACGGCTTTGCCGCCGGTCCGCAGGAGGCTGCCGTCGGGTAGAGCGGTGTGGAGCCCCATGACATAGTCGGCAGTGACTCCGTATTTGAGGCCCCGCAAGCCACCGGCGTTTTCGGCCACGTTGCCGCCGATCGTAGAGATGTTCATACTGCCAGGATCGGGCGGATAGAAGAGGCCCTTCGCTTCAACGGCCCGGTGCAGTGCGCTGGTTACAACACCGGGCTGGACAGTGGCGGTCAGGTTTTCCTCGTCGATTTCAACGATGCTGTTCAGCCGGCTCGTCTGAATGACGACCCCTTCGGGGCGGCCCAGAGAGCCTCCGGACAGATTGGTTCCGGAGCCGCGAGGAGTCACGGGGACCCCTGCGGCATGGCAGCGGGCCATAATCCGGCAGATCTCCTCCTCGTTGGCGGGAAGGACCACCGCTCCGGGCCGGCTTTCATACTCAGGCGTTGAATCATAGCCGTAACAGGCGAGACTTTCCTTGTCGGAGAGGGTGTGTTCCTCGCCGACTATGTTCTTCAGTTCGCTGATAAATGAAACGTCCATATATGCTCTCCCGATGCAAGGTTACCCAGCAATGAAACGTGTCTCCCGAGCGGTCAGTTCTTCATTGCTTCACAAGACTGACAGCAGAGGATACTAGGGTATCATCCACTGAAGCACATACGCCTGCAAGTAGACGATTATCCCGACCAGGATCGTAAGGAAAATCGAATGCTTGAGGGTAAACCTGAAGAGTGTCCCCTCCTCCCCTACCATGCCTGTTGCCGCGGTTGCCACGGCCAGGGACTGGGGCGAGATCATCTTGCCCATGACACCGCCGCTGGTGTTGGCTGCGCCGGTGAGGATCGGGCTTATGCCGAGCTGCTCGGCAGTGGCTTTCTGCAGACCGCCGAAAAGCACGTTTGACGAAGTGTCCGAACCGGTTAGAAACACGCCAAGCCAACCGAGGAACGGTGCGATGAAGGGGAACCAATGACCGGTTTTGGTGAAGATGAGGCCGAGGCAATTGGTCATACCAGACGCGTTCATGACATAGGCGAGGCCAAGGACCGAGGCAACGGTGAGAGCCGGGAAGCGCATGTCGTAGAGGGTCTTGCCGAGAATCCTGAAGGTGTCGCCAAAGCCCACCCCGCAGATCAGAGCGGAAAGGAAGGCGGCGATCAGAATGGCGGTGCCGGCGGCAGACATGAAGTTGAATTTGTATTTTGCGGCTACCTTGAGCGGGAGATGATCGGCCAGGGCCTTGTCAAGAGGCTTGAACTGACTGGCGGGAACAACTGCGGTCTTGACGAGCTCCTTGCAGAGCTTCTGGGTCTCGGCCATCTTTTTGGACACGATATCACAGGCCTTGAGCCGTTCATCGGTAAGAACAGCTCCCTGCCCCACGAGCCCCTGCTCCACCGCGGCGAGCTGGGTTTCGAACTCCTTGAGCTCCAAAAGCTTGGCAGCGATGGCGGCCTGCTTCGGATCGGCCGGCGAGAGCAGGGTCAACTGACGATCGATCTCGGCGGAAGCGGCAGCTATTTTAGTGAGGGTATCTTCGGGCTTGGCCACCTTTTTGACGATCATGTTGTGGAGCCCCTTCACCTCGATCTCCACAGTGCTCTTTTCCAAGACGGTCTTGATCGAAGGAATACCCCAAAGAAGTACCATCACGGTGAGCGCAAGATAGGGAGACCAGGCACGGAGCACCTCGCCAGCCGTGTAATGGTGTTCGGTCGCGCCGGTGACGGGAGCCTCGTGGGCGAAGGTGTAGATGGTCTTGGGCTGCCATACCCGCAACAGGAGGACGAGAGCGATGATAGAGGCCAGCGAAGCGGTGACATCCGGCAGATAGGGGCCAAGGTAGGTGGCGGTAGCCCACTGGCTCAGAGCGAATGTAACGCCACAGACGATGATGGCGGGAAGGATCTCGATGGTTTTTTTCCAGCCGACCATGATCATGATGACGTAGAAGGGAATAATGACGGAGATGAATGGCAGCTGGCGGCCAACCATGGTGGAAAGCTTCATCATGCCGTCATCACCGTACCCCATGACCCCGGCCAGGGCAACAATCGGAATACCGATGGCGCCGAAGGCGACCGGCGCGGTATTGGCCACCAGGCAGACACCGGCGGCATAGAGGGGCTGAAAGCCGAGACCCGCCAGGGTTGCACCCGCGATTGCCACGGGCGTGCCGAACCCGGCGGCACCCTCGATGAACGCCCCGAAACAGAATGCGATGAGCAGTGCCTGGAGGCGCCGGTCGGCAGTCACCCCGGCCAGTGATGCCCGGATGATTTCGAATTGCCCTCCCTTAACCGTGATATTGTAAAGAAATATAGTGGTTATAACGATATAGAAGACCGGGAAGAGGCCAAAGGCAGCCCCCTGGGCAGTAGCAAGCCCCGCCAGCTTGGCAGGCATCTCCCAGACGGTGATGGCGATGAGCATGGCTGAAGCAAGTGCCAAGAGCCCCGCCTTATGGGCTTTCATCTTGAGCAGGGCGAGACAGACGAAGATGACAACGAGGGGGATGGCTGCCACGAGGGCAGACAACCCGAGGTTCCCGGCGACCGGCGTGTACACTTGAATCCATGGCATTTGAATACTCTCCTTTCACTGCGCCTTCAGGGGTATGATGCGTGGGAAGAGCCTGCCATCCATTGGCCGCCGGACTCATCCACCCAAAAAAATAAAATAAAGTTCTGTTTATTTGTCATACCAACTATCAAATTCACCGCAACACTGTCAAGGCAAATTTAAGACACATATATATACGCTTGACACTCTCGCCCATAGTAAACTATCCTCAAAACACGAGTTGGTATTACAACTTACAGAGGTGCCCATGATCTCGACCTTCACTGTGGCGGCGGAAGCGGTTGGCGCTACGGTAAAACACTTTACCGATCTCGATGATGTTGCCGGGTATCTGCAGGACCTGACGGCGAACCGACTGGTGGCGTCGTCGAGCCTATCCTCCCGGCTTGCCGCCATGATCGAAACCATCACTCCCCTCCCCCCCGAAAGGCTTGCCGATGCCGAAGTGGGTATCAGCGAGGCGGACGCCGGTATTGCCGAAACCGGCAGCGTGCTGCTGGAACTGACCGCTCCGGCGCAACGGGCTGCAACCGCCCTGCCACTGGTACACGCGGTAATTCTAAGAGCGTCAACCATCGTGCCGACCCTCTCCGCACTGGGCGAGCGGCTTGGCGGACTCCTGGCTGAAGGTGGCTCGCGCTATCTCTCCCTCATAACCGGCCCGAGCCGCACTGCCGACATTGAGCGGGTTCTCACCATTGGCGTGCACGGCCCCAAGGAGCTCCACATCCTGATCATCGAAGGAGAATAGGTAATGGCTCGGGACGTTATCAGACAAAAAATCAACGACGCATTTCTGCGCAAAGCACTTAAGAATTTTGCCGCAGCCTATCCGGTGGCTCGGGCCAAGGCCTTTGAAGGGGTTGATTTCGAGGCGCTTCGGTCGAGGATAGCGGCCTTCAAAAAGCAGGGGCTTGCACGGTTGCCGGAGATGGTGAAAGAATTTACCGCCAGCGCCGAGCGGTCCGGAGCATCGGTTCACCTCTGCGCCACCCCCGAAGAGGCGAACCGGACCATCCTGGAGATCATTCGCAAGGCCGGTACGGACTTCCTCGTAAAATCAAAAGCCATGACCTCCGAGGAGATCGAGCTGAATCACTACCTGGAAAACAACGGGGTAACCTGCCTGGAAACCGACCTGGGCGAGTGGATCATCCAGCTGGCCGGCGAACGCCCCTCCCACATGGTCATGCCCGCCATCCACAAGAACCGTGAGGATGTGGCGGAACTTTTCAGCCGGGAAACGGGCCGTGACTGCCCGCCGGACATCCCGCATCTGGTCAGGGTTGCCCGGGAAACGCTGCGCGACGGCTTCCTCTCCGGACAGGTCGGACTGTCGGGAGCCAATGTGGCGATGGCCGATTCGGGTGCCATCGGCATAGTCACCAACGAAGGGAACGGCCGACTCGTGACAACCCTTCCCCGTATCCACATCGCCCTGGTGGGGGTAGACAAAATCGTTCCCACCCTCTCCGAAGCCCTGGACGTGATCACCATCCTCCCCAAGAACGCCACAGGACAAAAGATAACCTCCTACGTATCCTTCATCAAAGGCCCCACGGGCGAAGGACGGGAACTCCACATCGTGCTGCTCGACAACGGCCGGACCCGGCTGGCGGCCGATCCGGACTTTTCTGAAGCCCTGGCCTGTGTCAAATGTGGTGCCTGCGCCAATGTCTGTCCTATTTACGAAATCGTCGGCGGCCACGTGTTCGGCCATATCTACGTGGGGGGGATCGGGCTGGTGCTGACCCCCTTCTTCCACGGCCTCGACAAGGCCGAAGACATCCTCAAGCTCTGCATTGGCTGTCGCAAGTGCAACGAAGTCTGCGCGGCAAAGATCGATATCGAAGGGCTCATCGTGGATCTGCGGGACAAGATCCGAAAGCCCGCCGGGCAAAAATTCCTTTTCGGCACCCTCATGAAAAACCGTGCACTCTTTCACGCAACCCTGCGCGCCGCATATCTGGCACAAAAACCGTTCCAGAGCGAAGGGGGGCGCATCCGGCACCTGCCGCTCATTCTCAACCGCGAAACAGCCAACCGCTCCCTTCCCCCCATTGCCGAGAAACCGTTCCGCGACCTGATCGCGGAACAGCCGGGAACAAAAAAGCAGGGTGCAGCGTCCCGGGAAAAAGTGCTTTTTTATTCCGGCTGCCTGGCCGATTTCGTCTACCCCGAGATGTGCCTGGATACCGTCAAGAGCCTGGAAGCCCTCGGTTATGAAGTCTCGTTCCCGCAGAAGCAGAGCTGTTGCGGCATACCGGCCCGCTATTCAGGAGAGATGGGGGTTGCTCGAGACCTGGCAAAAATGAACATCGACGTGCTGTTGGAGGAGGATGCGGACTACGTGGTCACCATCTGTCCCACCTGCACCATGTCATTGCGCTATGACTTTCCCAAGCTTTTGTCGGCCGAGCCCCCATGGCGTGAAAAGGCGGAGCGCCTGGCAGCCAAGACCTTCAACTTCTCCGAACTGGCCGCGCGGAAGGCGGACGTCGGGATTCCTGGGCTCGAAGCCGTGAAAGGCGGGAAAGTGACCGTTACCTACCATGACGCCTGCCACCTCAAGCGGGGATGCGGGGTACACGAGGAACCGCGCAGAGTACTCAGGGAGCTTGTCGGCGCGGAGATCGTCGAGATGACCGACTGCGACAAGTGCTGCGGCTTCGGCGGTTCCTATTCCATCAAGTACCCCGAGATTTCCCAGGAGGTCTTGAAAAACAAAATGGAGACCATCAGGGAAACCGGTGCGCCTACCGTGGCCGTGGACTGCCCCGGCTGCAAACTTCAGATCGAAGGGGGGCTGGAAGCCGCCGGAACCGGCATTGCCGTAGAGCACTCCGCCACCCTCCTGGCGAGACGTCTCGTAACCCCTTAAATTAAACAGACACAATCTCACCGTCACCCGCCAAAAACAGCCGGAGCCCGTCTCCGGCTGTTTTTTTGCTAAACGAAACGGGCAACCTGCCGATATGAAATTATGTGTGGAGAAATCAAACGCGTTCGGCGTGACCATAGGAAGGAGGAATGCATGAAAAAAGTTCTCATTGTGGACGACAGCATCTCGGTGGCCCGTCAGCTTGACAAGATTCTTTCGGAAAGCGGGGAATTCCAGGTGGTCGGACACGGAAAGAACGGCATGGAGGCCATCCGCATGCACCAGACCGAGCACCCGGACATCATCTGCATGGACATGAACATGCCGGGCATGGATGGACTCACGGCCCTGCGGACCCTGGTGGCCCTTGACAAGAACATCAAGGTCGTGATGGTCACCTCCCTGGGTGGAGTCGGCGACAAATTTACCGAAGCCCTGCGGCTCGGAGCCCGGACTGTCATCTCCAAGCCTTTCGAGGCTGACAATGTACTGAAGATCCTCCGCGAGCTCTAACCCGGCTCGCCCCCTTATCCATCAATCTCGCAGGGAGGACCGGACATGGCGGTCAAGTTTTTCGGACAGTTTCTCGTTGAAAAGGAAGTGGTAACGCGGGAAGTTCTGCTGCAGGCCATAGAATTGCAGGAATCGGTAAACCTGAGCTTCGGCGCCACGGCCATGGCAATGGGGCTTCTGACCGATGCCGACATCGAAAAAGTCCACAACGCCCAGCGGTGCGAAGACCTGCGCTTCGGCGACATGGCCGTCAAGCTGGAACTTCTCACCGCAGACCAGATGCAGCAGGTGCTCACCCGCCAAAAGAACGGCCACCTTTACATCGGGGAAGCCCTGGTCAAGGTCGGCGGGCTTTCCGCCGCCGACCTTCCCCGCTATTTGGACGAATTCAAGGCAGATCAAGCCCAGTATGCCACTGACACGGTAAACATCCCGGCCGGCCTTGCGAACCCGAACATCTGGGAAATGGTGGTCGACCTCTCCCACAAGATGCTTACCCGGGTGGCGCTTCTCACCTTCCGTCCCGAGCCGTGCTTCATGGCGAACCGGCTGCCCAGGAAGGATGTCTACGCGGCCATGGATTTCTCCGGCGACGTCTCCGGGTGCTACCTCATGGGAGTGTCGACGGACGCCCAGGCCAGAATCGCCAGGGCAATCCTCAAGGAAGCCGATGTGGACGAAGAGCCCAAAGAAGTTCTGGACGACACGGTGATGGAATTCATCAACGTGGTATGCGGCAACATAGCCGCCAAGGCGGCTCAACTCGGCAAATCAATCGAAATCGCGCCACCCAGGGTCGTTGAGGCATCCGCGGGCATCGTTCCGCCGGCCGATCACCTCTGCCTGTGCTTCCCCGCATGCCTGGCCGAGGGGGATCACGTCGAGCTGGCAGTCTTTATCAAGGAATAGCCGATCTCTACCCCCCGTGCGTTAAATCCGGGCGCACGGGGGGGATGCCCCCGCACCGTTTTCCCCTATCCGCGCCATCACACACCATCCTTCACGAACCTTTTCCCCCTGCCCCGTTGCCTGACACTATCCAAGAGGCAATTTCCGCTCACTGTTTCACATCCTTGACACCTTTGTTTTTTTCATGATAGGTTGACATATGTCAACCAACAAGAGGGCCGTCCCCATGGAAACACTTACCTCTCGCCAGCGCACCGTGCTTGAGTTCATAACCGCCCACGTGGATCGCCACGGCTATCCTCCGACCATGCGGGAAATAGCCCGCCACCTGAACGTGAGCGGCACACTGGGCATTGCAAAACACCTTGAGGCTCTTGCCCGGAAAGGCTACCTCCGGCGAGAACCGGGGAACTCGCGCGGCATAACTCTTACTGGGCAGACACAACGCCCCCCTACCGTTTCGTTACCCGTGATCGGGGTTGTGCGGGCCGGGGTTCCCCAGATCGCCACAGAGGAAATCGAGGAACACATCTCGATTGATCAGTCCCTGGTCAAAGGAGGTGCCTTTTTTCTCAGAGTCAAGGGTGATTCCATGGTCAACGCCGCAATCATCGAAGGGGACCTGGCCCTGGTCCGTCCCCAGCAAACAGCGGAAAACCGCGACATCGTGGTAGCCATGATCGACGGCGAAGCAACACTAAAACGTTTCTACCAGGGAGTGGACCATATCCGGCTTCAGCCCGAAAATCCCAATTTGGCCCCCATCATAGTTCGGAGCGGGGAACAGCAGGCATGGATAATCGGCAAAGTTGTGGGTATTTACCGACGCGTGAGTTAATGCACAGATTTTGCAATACACAGGTAAGCATATACTCTGGCACTCGAACATGAGCAATCATCGAACCATCCTCCATCTGGACATGAACGCCTTTTTTGCCTCTGTCGAGCAACAAGCAGACCCATCCCTCCAGGGAAAGCCGGTTGCGGTTATCGGCTCAGGCGCGCGCACCATCATCACCACCGCATCCTACGAGGCTCGCGCCCACGGGGTCGGCACGGGCATGACAACTCACGAGGCAAAACGTCTCTGCCCGGAATTGATCCTCGTTATCGGCAACAACCGGGAATACACTCGTATTTCAAAACTGATCTTCGAAATGCTCGGGCAATTTACCCCCCTCGTGGAAGTCTTTTCCATTGACGAAGCCTTTCTCGACCTGACCGGTTCGCTTCGACTTTTCGGCAGCGCCGACGTGATTGCCCGCGAGATTAAAGCCCGCATCCGGGACCGATTCGGACTCACCTGCTCCATCGGCATTGCTCCAAACAAGCTTTTGGCAAAACTCGCCTCGGACATGCAAAAGCCTGACGGCCTCACCATTATCCCACCCGAAAACGTGGCTTCACTCATGAAAACGACCCCGATCCGCAACCTCTGCGGAATAGGTCCATCCACCGAACAACGACTGAAATACCTTGGCATTTCAACCTGTAACGACCTGGGACACTTCAGCCCGGAGATACTTACCCGACATTTCGGTATCATGGGAGCACGCCTCACACAGATGGGACAGGGCATTGACGACTCCCCCGTAATACCGACCACAACGGAAGAAGAAGTTAAAAGCGTCAGCCACAGCACAACACTGGACCACGACCTCACCAGCAAAGAAGATATACATAAATACCTGCTTATGCTGTCAGAGATGGTTGGACGCCGCGCGCGCCGCTACAAAACCAAAGGGAAAACAGTTACCCTGACAATACGGTATGCCGACTTCACCACGTTCAGCCGCCAGGAAACCCTCCCCTCACCATTGAATCGAAGCGGAGACATTTATCGAGCCGCCACTGCACTGCTCGACACCCTCCACTTAACGCAACCAATACGACTCCTGGGCGTGGCCATCAGCAACCTTGTGCACGCCTCGGAACAGCTCCCCCTCTTCCCGGAAGAACAGCGGCTCACAACCCTCTCGCAAGCCATGGACCAGGTTAACGACCGGTTCGGCGACACCGCCGTCACCTTTGGCACCCTGCTGGGACAAGACAACTGCTCACACGTTATCGCCCCTGCCTGGAGACCCGCCGGCATACGTGACGTAGAAGTAAAATAATTAAAATATTCAGGACAGATAGACAGCAATATCTCACCTATCAGCTCAACAAGCATTAAACTTACATACATACCCAATCGCCCGGAGCCATCGGTCGCAGGTTTATGCCACAAAGATGAATGCCCGCTCCAGAGTGGTACACTTGCTACAGATATCAAGTTCGGGCCGGGTGAAGACACAAGAAGAAATACCCAGCGCCCGAGCGGGAGACGAGCGATGATCAGGGCAAGAACGAGATGGGCGCCTTTCCCCGCTGTTGCCGCACTCCTGCTCTGCCTGACAATGCTTCTTGCCTCGTGGGCAGAGGCGACATCCCGGGCACCGGCTGTTACCCTTTACTATTTCTGGGGTGAAGGCTGCCCCCATTGCGAACGGGCCAAAACCTACCTCGCTGACGCCCACCACCGCTTTCCCGGCCTGGAAATCCGCTCCTACGAAGTGCTGCACAATGAAAACAACCTCAATCTCCTCATGACCATGTCCCGTAAACTGGGAACAGAGGCTAAAGGGGTCCCAACCTTTATTATTGCCGACAGGATGCTCGACGGTTTTTCAGATGAAACCCGTCGTGAGCTGGAACAGGAGATCGTCAGACGCGCCGCGACATCCCACCCAGCCGGCGAAAACGACACACAAGGCAGAGCCGGCAATGCGGCCCCGCTCACCCTTCCTCTCCTCGGAACCATTTCGGCCGAGAGACTGTCCCTGCCCTTGTTCACCCTCGCTGTTGCAACGCTCGACAGCTTTAACCCCTGCGCGTTCTTTGTGCTCCTCTTTCTCCTGAGTCTCATGGTTCATGCCCATTCCCGCCACAAGATGGCACTGATCGGCGGGGTGTTCGTCTTTTTCTCCGGCTTGGTCTATTTTCTCTTCATGGCGGCCTGGCTGAATCTCTTTCTGGTAACCGGACACCTGACCTGGATTACCGTGCTGGCTGCCGTCGCGGCTTTGATCATCGCAACCATGAACGTGAAGGACTTTTTTCTGTTCGAAAAGGGTGTGTCGCTCGTCATCCCCGAAGAGGCAAAACCCAGGCTCTTCGAACGAATGAGGAACCTTGTCAGGGCAGGAACCCTGCCAGCCATGCTGGCGGGTACCGTAGTGCTCGCCTTGGCCGCCAACAGTTACGAACTCCTCTGCACCGCCGGCTTTCCCATGGTATTCACACGGGTTCTGACCCTGCGCGAACTGCCGCCATCGGCCCATTATCTCTATCTGGGGTTTTACAATGTCGTCTATGTGATTCCACTGGCAGTTATCGTGGGAATCTTTACGATCACCCTCGGCAGCCGGAAGTTGACCGAGTGGCAGGGACGGGTTCTCAAGCTCGTGTCTGGTATCATGATGCTCAGCCTCGGATTCGTGCTGCTGCTCAGGCCAACGCTTTTGAATAACGCCTTCATCTCACTGGGGATCATGGCCGCATCCCTTGCGGTTTCATGGGTGATAGTAACCATAGTCAAGCGAATAAAGCCCGACTGGACCCGGCATTGAAGGTGCTGGAACGGATTCCGGGTGGTGATTTTCGCAAAAGGATATACAATTCATCTCGTCACAACACGAGAGGAGGACACCATGAGCACGAAAGAGCAGATTGACGCCTTTTTCACTTCAAAGGCGTTCGGGGTAGTGGGAGCTTCGGCCGACCGGCACAAATACGGCAACAAGGTCCTGAGGGTCTATCAGCAGAAAAACCTGAAGGTCGTCCCCGTGAACCCAAGGGAACAGGAAATTGAAGGAGTGGCCTGCGTGGCCAGCGTGATGGACCTGCCGGATGAGGTAACGAGCATCTCGGTCATTACGCCGCCTAAGATCACTGAAGAGGTGGTGGAAATGGCTGCCCGCAAGGGCATCCGCACTATCTGGATGCAACCGGGAGCCGAAAGCGACAAGGCGGTAGAGCTTTGCCGTCAAAGCGGCATCGCTGTCATCGCGGACGGAAGCTGCATCCTTGTTGTCCTGGGGTACCGCGACCATTGAACAGGGAACAGAAGCTGACGCATCTCTTCCGCCAGGAAGGGCTCACGCCGGCCGTGGCAGACCTCTTCCGGCGGATCGTGTATGACTGGTACGCACCCCAGCGTCGCGAACTCCCCTGGCGGGAGACCTTTGATCCGTACGCCATCCTCGTGTCCGAGATCATGCTCCAGCAGACGCAGGTGGAGCGCGTCAGGGAAAAGTACGCAACATTTCTGGCCGAGTTTCCAGACCTGAGAACCCTGGCTGCGGCGCCACTGGAACGGGTTCTTGCGGCATGGCAGGGGCTTGGCTACAACCGGCGCGCCGTGAACCTCAAGCGCTGCGCCGAGGCGGTTGTCGCAAGCCTGGGAGGAGAGTTCCCCGCTGATCCCAACGAATTGGTCCGGCTGCCGGGCATTGGAGCGTACACGTCCCGGGCAGTGGCCGCCTTTGCCTTCAACACCCCCCTGCCCTTCATCGAGACCAATATCCGCAGCGTGTATATCCACCATTTCTTCGCGGACCAAAGCGGCATTCACGACCGCGATCTCATGCCTCTGATCGAACAGACCCTGGATCGCGGCAATCCCCGCGAATGGTATTACGCTCTCATGGATTACGGATCGCACCTGAAGCGACTGCATGGCAATCCGTCGCGCCGCAGTTCACATCATACGCGACAGACTCCGTTCAAGGGATCCAACCGGGAGGTGCGCAGCCGCATCCTCCGGGCCGTGCTGGAAAATCCGGGGATCAGCCGCGATGCGCTTGAAAAGACAGTGGGAGCGAGCAGCGAAATCGTGGGAAAAAACCTGGAACAGCTTGCCGCGGAAGGATTTATCGTGCTGCGGGGGCCAGGGTATCGCATCCAATAGCTCCCGACGCACACACACTTACCTCTTTATCTGGTCCGCCACCGACTGGGTGGCCCGGACAACCTCGTCAGGATCACCCAGGTAATAGCTTCGTATGGGGCGCAGGTCATCTTCCAGCTCATAGACAAGGGGAATACCGGTGGGAATATTCAGGCCGGCAATGGCGTCGTCCCCGATACCGTCCAGGTGTTTCACCAGGGCCCGCAGACTGTTGCCATGGGCTGCGATGAGCAGCCGACGGCCTGCCAGGATGCGTGGCGCGATTGTCTCGTGCCAGTAGGGAAGGAAACGGGCTACGGTATCCTTGAGCGACTCGGTCAGGGGGATATCTGCGGGATCAAGCTCCGCATAGCGCGGGTCCCGTGCGGGGTTGCGCGGATCGCCGGCGGCCAGGGGCGGCGGCGGAACATCATAGCTGCGACGCCAGACATGAACCTGTTCCATGCCGTGCTTTTCGGCGGTTTCGGCCTTGTTGAGCCCCTGGAGCGCGCCGTAGTGGCGTTCATTGAGCCGCCAGTGACGGTGCTCCGGAATCCACATCTGATCCATCTCCTCCAAAATGATCCAGAGGGTTTTGATGGCCCGCTTGAGCACTGAGGTGTACGCCTCGTCAAAGGCAAACCCCTCGTTTTTCAGGGTACGACCGGCACGCAGGGCCTCTGCCGCGCCCGTATCGGTCAGACCCACGTCAGTCCAGCCGGTGAAACGGTTTTCCCTGTTCCAGACACTCTCCCCATGACGAATCAGAACGAGCGTTCTCATGCGCTGGCCCTCCGGCGGCCCGGCAGTTTCCTGACGAACCACTCCTGCATGCGGTCCATGTAGTAATAAATAACCGGTGTTATGTAAAGGGTCAGCAACTGGGACACCAGAAGCCCCCCCACCACTGCCAACCCCAGGGTACGCCTGGCCTCGGCCCCGGCACCGACCCCCAGGGCAATGGGGAGCGTCCCCATCAGCGCCGCCATGGTGGTCATCATGATGGGGCGGAAACGGACGAGAGCCCCCTGATGGATTGCCTCCAGTGGTGGTTTCCCCTCGGTGCGCTGGGCCTCCAGGGCGAAGTCGATCATCATGATCGCGTTTTTCTTAACAATGCCAATCAGCATGATGAGACCGACAAAGCCGTAGAGATTCAGTTCCTTGCCGAAGATCATCAGGGTAATGAGTGCCCCGAACCCGGCTGACGGAAGACCCGACAGGATGGTGAGGGGATGGATATAGCTCTCATAGAGAATGCCGAGGACAATGTAGATTACCACGATCGCCATGATGATCAGGACAATTAGCCCCGTGGTCGACTGCTGGTAGGCCTGGGCAACTCCCTGGAAACTGGTGGTGAATGAAGCTGGAAGCGTATCGCGGCTCACCTGCTCGATGGCTGACACGGCCTCGCTGAGAGGGGTGTCCGGCCGCAGGTTGAAGGAGATGGTCACCGCCGGGATCTGCCCCAGATGGTTCACGGAAAGGGGACCGAGAGTCCGCCGCAGGGTGGCGAGGGTGTTGAGAGGAACAAGGTCGCCTTGCTGGGAACGGATGTAAAGCATGGACAGGGCTGCCGGGTCGGTCTGGTAGCGGGGCTCCAGTTCCAGGATAACCTTGAACTGGTTGTTTGGAGCGAAGATGGTGGAAACCTGGCGGGAGCCGTAGGCGTAATAGAGGGCATCCTCCACTTGGTGGGCGGTGATGCCGAGGGCCGACGCCTTGTCCCGGTCTATGTCGAGTTGCACCTGGGGATTATTGAGCTGGAGGTCGCTGGTCACGTCCAGCAGGAGCGGCACCTGCTTCAATCTGGCCTCCAGGTCGGCTGCGCGCCGGTAGAGTTCATCCGTATCGGGACTCTGGAGCACGAACTGATACTGGCTCTTGGCCAACTGAGCCTCCAGTCGAATCGGCGGCGGATTCTGGAGGAACATGAGAATCCCGGGCACAGCCATGACTTTCGGCCGGAGCTGCTGGATGACCTGATCCGCGTTAAGCTTCCGCTCGTGGCGGGGCTTGAGCCGAATGAACATGAACCCCGAATTGGAGGACACCCGGCTCCCGGCGGCGCCCGCCGAAGACATGAATCCTTCAACGTTCGGGTCCTGGAGCACAATGGCCGCCAACTGCTGCTGCTTGGCCTTCATTTCCTCGAAGGAAATCCCCTGGGCACCCTCGGTAATAGCGAAGATGGCCCCGATGTCGTCGCTGGGCAGCAGCCCTGTGGGGATTCTCGTGAAGAGCCAGATGGTGAGCAGGGTCATGGCAAGGGTGCCGGCCAACACGGTCCGGCGGAGCCTCAGAACCTTTGCCAGAGTCACTTCGTAGAGGCGGTACATGCCGTCGAAAAACCGCTCCATGACCGTATAAAACCTGCCGTGGCCCTTTTCGCCGCTGTGCGGACGGAGGAAGCGGCTGCAGAGCATGGGGGTCAGCGAGAGCGATACGAAGCCGGAAATGAGAATGGCCAGGCTGATAGTGACGGCGAATTCGTGGAGCAGCCGGCCGAGCATCCCTTTCATGAAAAGAACCGGGATAAAGACTGCCACCAATGAAATGGTCATGGAGACAATGGTGAATCCGATCTCGCGGGAGCCGCGGAGGGACGCCTCCATGGGGCTCTCCCCCTTCTCCAGGTGACGGACGATGTTCTCCAGCATGACAATGGCGTCGTCCACCACGAAGCCCACCGACAGGGTCAGGGCCAACAATGAGATGTTGTTGACCGAAAACCCCATCAGGTACATGGCCGAAAAAGCGCCGACAATGGAGAGCGGTAGCGCCAGACTCGGAATTACCGTGGCCGGCAGGTTGCGCAGGAAGAGAAAGATCACCATGATGACCAGGCAGATGGTGAGCACCATAGTAAATTTCACATCGGCAACCGACTCCTTGATCCCCTCGGTCCGGTCGAAGTGGATGTTCAGATCCACCGAGCCGGGTAGCTGTGAGCGGAACTGGGGGAGCAACTCCTTGATCCTGTTTACCACTTCGATGGTATTGGTGCCCGGCTGGCGCTGGATGGCAAGGACAATGGCACGGGTCTGTTTGTACCAGCCGGCCACCTTGTCGTTCTCCACGCTGTCAATAACCCGGCCGATCTCTCCGAGACGGACCGGTGAACCGTTGCGATAGGCGACGATGAGCGGCTCATACTCCTTTGCGCTGTAAAGCTGGCCACTGGTCTGGATCGTCAGGGCCTCGTGCTTTCCCTGGAGGGTGCCGGTGGGAAGGTTCACGTTCCCCCGCTCCAGGGCCTGGGCCACCTCGTCAATGCCGATCTTGCGGGCAGCCAAGGCCTTGGGGTCCACCTGAACCCGTACCGCATACTTCTGGGAGCCGTAGATCTGTACCGAGGCCACGCCGTTGACCATGGAAATCCGTTGGGCGATCATGGTATCGGCGTATTCGTGGACCGTGGAGAGGGGAAGCGTCGGCGAACTGAGGACCAGATAGAGGATCGGCTGATCGGCCGGATTCACCTTCTGGAACGATGGGGGGGCCGGCATATCCTGGGGAAGCTGGCGCTGGGCCCGGGAAATGGCGGCCTGGACATCCTGTGCCGCGGCATCGATGTCCCGCTCCAGGGTGAACTTGATGGTAATGCGGGATATGCCGATGCCGTTGGTGGAGGTCATGGAGTCGACACCGGCAATGGTGGAAAACTCGCGCTCCAGGGGGAGCGCCACCGATGAGGCCATGGTGTCGGGGTTGGCGCCCGGCAGAGTGGCGGAAACCTGGATGGTCGGGTAGTCGACGGTGGGCAGGTCGTTGACCGGCAGCTTGTCGTAGGCGATGAGGCCGAAAAGCATGACCGCCAGCATGATGAGGCTCGTCATGACCGGCCGGCGGATGAAGATTTCGGCAATGTTCATGGGTGCTTACCCGGCCCGGCAGGGGAAGCGCCGGCACCTCCGGGTCGTTTTTCCGTTACCTTGGCACGGGGGGTCAGCCGCATCTGGCCGTCGGTCACAACCGTTTCCCCCGGAGCGACGCCCTGCTCGATGACAGTGAGTCCTTCATGGGTGATACCCGGCGTTACGGGGCGGACCTCCACGGAGGAGTCGGCCTTTACCACAAAGAGAT
Organism: Geobacter sp. 60473; assembly: GCF_036323535.1. Taxonomy (GTDB): domain Bacteria; phylum Desulfobacterota; class Desulfuromonadia; order Geobacterales; family Geobacteraceae; genus Geobacter; species Geobacter sulfurreducens. The sequence goes on along the minus strand of NZ_AP028967.1, from coordinate 1,166,637 downwards.
AGGGGCCGCTCTGTCCGGTCTGGAGAGCCTGGGACGGCACCACGACGGCATCGGCCCGGGACGCGAGGGTCACGACCACGTTGACGAATTGACCGGGCCAGAGCCGCCGCCCCTTGTTCTCAAAGATTCCCTTGAGTTTGATGGTACCGGTGGCAGCGTCGACCGCATTGTCGAGAAAGCTGATGGTCCCCTGCTCCGCCGGCCCCTGATCATTGGGAATGATCGCCGTCACCGCGAGCCGTCCGGACGCCAGCCGGTGCTTGATCTCGGCAAGGTCTTTCTCGGGAATGGCAAAGGTTACGTAGACCGGGGTTATCTGGTTGATCGTAACCAGCGGCGGATTCTCGTTTGCCTTGACGATGTTCCCCGCATGCACCGCCAGGTTGCCGGTTCGGCCCGAAAGGGGCGAGCGTATGGTGCAGTAGGAGAGTTCGACCCTGGCGTTCTCCACAGCGGCCCGGTCGGCGGCAACATCCGCCGCGAATGCCTCCGCCTTGGTGCGGTACTGCTCATACTGCTCCTGGGTCACGATCCCTTCTGTCAGCAGTTGGGCATAGCGTTCCGCGTCCTGGCGGGCATTGCGCGCCTGGACCAGATTTCGGGAAAGATTTGCTTCCGCTTTTTTCAGGGCGGCGGCATAGGTACGCGGATCTATGGCAAACAGGAGATCGCCCTTTTTCACGTCCTGCCCTTCGGTAAAGTGAACGCTCACCACCTCACCGCTCACCTGGGCCTTGACCGCCACCGTGGCATAGGGCTCCACATTGCCGATGGCCTTGATCTGAACCGGGATCGTCTTCCGCTCCACCTTTGCGAGCACGACCGGCACCGGCGGCTTTACCGTTGGTTTCTGCTCCTTGGGGGAGCAGGCGCACAGCGCGAGAGCAGGCACGACCGCGGACGCCGCAACGGCATGCCGCCCCCAACGGCGAAGCGCGCGAAAGGCTGTCATCACATTCACCAAGGCCATTCAGAACTCCATCATCAGTCCGGACGTGTCAGTCTCGCGCACTTTGCTCGTAAAGGGAATCCCCCTCTTTTTCCGTCACGGTGATTCCCTCTCGATCCAGAAGCTCTCCCGTGGCCCGCAGCAATTGGGTAACGGCATCGCCATACCCTGTCAAGGCTTTGATCTGGTTGCTCTTTGCCGTGGCCAGTTCGCTCTCGACTTCGAGAACGTCCTTAATGGTGGCAAGCCCCACCTCGCTCCTCTTGATGAAAGAGCGGAGCCGCTCCTCGGCAAAGGCTCGGCCGCGGTCGGTCACATCAAGTTGCTTGTAGCCCGAGTCAACGCCCCTGATGGCCGTCTTGACCTCATTTTCCACATTGGCCTCAAGGCTCCTGATCTGGGTGCGTCCCTGCTCCACCTTCAATTTGCTGCGGCGATAATCGTTCTCGGCGGCATTGTTCCCCAGGGGGTACTGGAATACGAGCCCAACGCCCCAAACCGGGTAATCGGCCGTGCCGACTTTTTCCAGATTACGGTTGTAGTGACGGTCTAAGCCCGTCACGGCGGCACTGGCAGTAAGATTCAGATCCGGGAGGGTCCGGTTCCGGGCCACGCGCGTCTCCAGTTCGCTCGTCCTGAGGTTCGCCTTCTGCTCTCGCAGTTCCGGCCGCAAATCCAGCGCCTTGCGGATCAGGGCATTTTCCTCGGCCTCATATGGCTCGCGGGTCGGGATATCGACCGGAATGAACTCATCTTTACCGGGTAGCTGAAGCAGCACGTGGAGCACATCATTCTGATCCCGTACCGCCTTTTCCGCATCGATGAGATCCTTTTCCCGGCTTGCCACACCGAACTCGGCATTGAGAATCTCCATGGCCGGCAGAACGCCCGCCTTCACCCGTGCCTGGGTATCGGTGAGTATTTTTCGGGCCAGCTCCAGGGACGTCTTCTTGACCTCAAGATCCTCGCGCAGGCTGTAAAGCCGGTTGTACTCGGTCCTGACCCGGGCCACCGTGTCCAGGAGCAGGGTCCGGAACCGCTCCAGGGAACCATCCTTGGCCGTCCGCGCCACCATGATGCCGAGTTCGGTGGGGTCCTTGCCGAAATTTTTCAACAGCGGCTGGGAAAGGCTCAGCGTCAGATCCGAGTTCCAGTATTCGCTCGGGCTTCGGGTGGAATTGGTGTAGTTGTAGGCATTATTGAACGTGAGCCCCACTGTCCCGCCGAGGGGCGTCAACTGGTTCACACCGGGATTCAGAGTCAGCGTCCGGGTCCGGCTGGTATTGGTTCCTGAAAGAAACGAGCTGACCGGTTCGGTAACGGCATACTGGAAATCGGTTGAAATAGTGAGTTGCGTATCATAAATACCGAGGTTTTTGCGGATATCAGCCTCCGCCATGGCCGGATTGTACAGTTCTGCCCGTACATCAAGGTTTTTCTGCACTGCCGACTGGATTGCCTCCTTGAGGCTCAGCCGAACGCCGCCGTCAGCGGCGTGGACAGTGAGCGGAGCCATTACCAGAAGCAGGGCAGTCGTTATCCGTTTCATCAATCATTCCTCCTCAGCAGGCCGTTGAATGGTACTATGAGAGATCCCCGCAGGTGGACGGGGGCTCCGTTGATCATACTCATCGTAACGCGGACCCCCCATCAACGGTTGAACACGATCTGTGCATTTGTTCAAAAAAATGGACGTGCGTCAAGCGCAAATGCGTCCGGAGCGTGCCGAAACGAGCCTATTGGGCGATGAAGGTCGTCCGGTCGAGGCCGGTATTGCCGTTGGCCGGATCAAATGCATAGACCGTTACCTCGTATACTCCCGGCTTTCTGACCGTAAGCTCTCCCATAAACTGGCTCGACTCCCCGGCAAAATGGAGCGGCACCTCTTCCGCGGCTGAACCGTCCCTCCTTACCATGGCACGGATCTCGTAGCCGTCGGCATTCCAGAGCCCTCCTGGCGCAACCGGACAGCCGCACATCATCATGACGCTGGCCCGCACGGTCACGGTGGCCAATCCATCCTCAAGAGTAACGGCATGATTGGCCGGCGGAGCGAGTACATCCACGGCAAACCCCGGCAGCTCCAAGACAAGACCGTCGCCGCTGGTCACGTGCTTGCCGGGAATCAGCCACTGGATCACCGAAGCCTCTCCCATCGCCTGTCTCTGGCTTAATGGGCCTGCCGCCCGCACTTCAATCCGGGTGGGCACATCGATGTCCAGAACAGCCCTGAACAGGGCGGATTGTGCGTCCGACAACACGCCCCCCCTCACATGCGGGTTGACCATAATGGTAGCGGTATTGCCTGTGGTTCCCGCCGTAACACCCGTGGCGAGCAACTCGCCGGTGTCGGTATTGCGAATGCTTACCAGAGCGCCTCCCATGCTCGTTCCGAGAAACTTTGCGTCCTTGGTCCTCACCCGCACATCGACACGGGTTTCAAGGGCCTGGACGATACCGGCCGAAATAAGAAGCGCCATCAGTGCAACGCCGGTCAGAATTCTTGCCATTGTTGACCTCCCGTTCGCGAAGGGTCCGCGCCCCATTCGACTGCACAACCATAGAATCATAGCAAAGAAAAAGGGGGATGCCGCGCGGCATCCCCCTTTTCAGACGAATCGGATCGATACTCTTATGAAAGCCGGTGGGCATAGAGGGGGAAGCGTTTCATAAGCACATTGACCCTCCCCTTAATCTCGGCGAGTTTGGCATCATTGTCCACGTTGGCCAGGGCCTCTGCGATGAAGCCCGCCACGTCGGCCATTTCAGCTTCCTTAAGACCGTGGGTAGTGGCTGCGGGAGTGCCGATCCGGAAACCAGAGGTGACAAAGGGCGAACGGGTCTCGAAGGGTACCGTGTTCTTGTTCACCGTGATGCCGGCCTTATCCAGAGACTCCTCCGCCACCTTGCCGGTCAGTTCGGTGCCGGTCAGGTTAACCAGCATCAGATGGTTATCGGTGCCGCCGGACACAAGCCGGAATCCGCGCTTCACCAGCTCGTCGGCAAGAGCCTTGGCGTTTTTCACGATCTGGGCCTGATACGCCTTGAACTCGGGCTGGAGGGCCTCCTTGAGGGCAACAGCCTTGGCCGCAATGACATGCATGAGCGGCCCCCCCTGGATACCGGGGAAGATGTTGGAATTGAGCGTCTTGGCGTACTCCTCGCGGCACAGGATCATCCCGCCCCGGGGCCCCCTGAGGGTCTTATGGGTGGTGGTGGTCACGAATTCAGCATAGGGGACAGGGTTCGGATGGAGACCGGCCGCAACCAGGCCCGCGATGTGGGCCATATCAACCATGATAACCGCGCCGACCTTATCGGCAATGGTGCGGAATGCGGTGAAGTCGATGGTCCGGGGATAGGCGCTGGCCCCCACAACAATCATCTTCGGCTTATGCTCCAGGGCAAGACGCTCCACCTCATTGAAGTCGATCGTTTCGGTTTCCTGGGACACGCCGTAGGGAACCACGTTGAAGAAACGGCCCGAAAAGTTCACGGGGCTGCCGTGGGTCAGGTGGCCGCCGTGGGACAGGTTCATCCCGAGAATGGTGTCGCCGGGCTTGAGCACCGAAAAGTAGACCGCCATATTTGCCTGGGAGCCCGAATGGGGCTGGACGTTGGCATGATCGGCACCGAAAAGCTCCTTGGCCCGCTCGATAGCGAGATTTTCCACCACGTCCACGTGGTGGCATCCGCCATAGTAGCGCTTGCCGGGGTATCCCTCGGCATACTTATTGGTCATCACCGAGCCCTGGGCTTCCAGTACCGCCTCGGAAACAAAGTTTTCGGAAGCGATCAGCTCCAGGTTGTACTCCTGCCGCTCGGTTTCATGGCGGATCGCCTCAGCTACCTGCGGGTCAAAGGTTTCGAGAATCGACATGTCAGGTCTCCTTGTAAAAGTGGGAAAAAGGAAAACGGGACCGTATCCAGTCCCGTATCAGACTCCATGCAACCGCCGATCTGGCACGATGTCTACTTCATCAGTTCCCGCTCCAGGGCCGCAATCTTGTCGAGCCGACCCTGATGACGGCCGCCTTCATACACCCCGTCGAGCCAGGCGATGACCATCTCCCGGGCCGCGGCCTCCTCGAGCACCCGGCCACCGAGGACCAGGATGTTTGCGTTATTATGCTCCTTGGCCATGCGTGCCATGAAGGCATCGGTGGCAAGGGCCGCACGCACCCGGGGAAACTTGTTGGCAACGATCGACATGCCGATGCCGGTGCCGCAGAAGAGAATCCCCTTCTCTGCCTCGCCGTTGGATACCCTTCGGGCCACCTTGATGCCGAAGTCCGGGTAATCAACCGAGTTGCCGTTATCGGTTCCGCAGTCTTCGAAGGTTTCCCCTCGCTCGGCAAGGAGCCGCTTGACCGCTTCCTTCAGTTCCAGACCACCGTGATCGCTACCGACGACTATCACCCCGTGCCCCCTATACCTTCTTGAAGAGCAGCGTCGCGTTCGTGCCCCCAAAACCGAAGTTGTTGCTGAGGGCGTACGTGATTGACTTCTCCCGGGCGGTATTGGGAACATAATCAAGATCGCACTCGGGATCCTGCTCCTGGTAGTTGATGGTCGGCGGAATCACACCCTTGTCCATGGCCATCAGGGTAAAGACAGCTTCAACGCCGCCGGCTGCGCCGAGCAGGTGACCGGTCATGGACTTGGTGGAGGACACCATAACCTTTTTCGCATGGTCACCGAACACGCTCTTGACGGCAAGGGTCTCGTAGTAGTCATTGAAGGGGGTGGATGTGCCATGGGCGTTGATGTAGTCCACCTCTTCCGGACGGACCCCGGCGTTGTTGAGAGCCATTTTCATGCACCGCGCCGCACCTTCTCCCTCCGGTGCCGGAGCGGTGAGATGGTAGGCGTCGCCCGTGAGACCGTAGCCGACGATCTCGGCATAAATTTTGGCCCCACGTTTCTTGGCAGCCTCATACTCCTCAAGAACGACAATACCCGCCCCCTCAGCGAGAACGAAACCATCGCGATTCTTTTCAAAGGGACGCGACGCAGCGGCTGGATCGTCGTTGCGCGTGGAGAGAGCCTTCATGACCGCAAAACCGCCAATTCCGAGGGGAGTCACCGTGGACTCGGTACCGCCGGCAATCATGGCGTCCGCATCGCCGCGCTTGATCATATGGTACGCATCACCGATGGAGTGTGTACCGGTGGCGCAGGCGGATACCGACGACAGATTAGGGCCCTTGGCCCCATACTTGATTGAAATGTGGCCGGGTGCAAGGTTGATGATCAGCATTGGAATGAAGAAGGGGGAAATTTTCTTGTGCCCGCCTTCGAGCATGGCGGCGTGGTACTTTTCGATGGTCGGCAAACCGCCCAGCCCCGCGCCGACCAGGACACCCGTACGCTCCGCGTTCTCCTCGGTGATCTGGAGGCCGGAATCTTCCATGGCGTAATGGGCAGCTGCCATGGCGTACTGGATGAAGAGGTCCATCTTCTTGACCTCTTTCTTGTCGATGTACTGCTCGGGTTCAAAGCCCTTAACCTCGCCGGCGATCCTTACCGGCAGGTCGGAGGCGTCAAAGCGGGTTATGTGTCCAATGCCCGACGTGCCTGAAACGAGCGCATCCCAGTTGGCGGCGTTGCCGACTCCGAGCGGAGATACGGCGCCGACTCCCGTCACCACTACTCTTCTCATAGATATGTGCTCCCGATGGTCGTAAATCTGAACGCATCCGCCATGGAGCCGCTGAAGCTCGCATGCGGATGCACGCGGACGCGGCCCGAAGGCCGCGTGCTGTGAAAAAGGGGAAGGCTCTCCTTCCCCTCCTGTGTGCTAGGTGTGCTCGGTGATGTAATCGATGGCATCCTGAACGTTCTGGATTTTCTCGGCGTCCTCGTCGGAAATCTCGATATCGAACTCTTCCTCGAGAGCCATCACCAGCTCGACAGTGTCAAGAGAGTCGGCCCCCAGATCATCCATAAAGGAGGCATCGTTCGTAACCTGCGCCTCATCGACGCCGAGTTGTTCGGCTACGATCTCTTTGACTCTTTTTTCTATTGACGACATGCTTGTTCACCTCCGTTTGGTTTGAGTCTTCGGGTAATGTTTCTAGCTACATACCACGAAACGCCTAAATTTCAAAAGATATTTTTCTACATGTACATCCCGCCGTTAACGGACAGGACGTGACCGGTAATATAACTCCCCATGCCTGACACGAGGAAGTGGACCGCGTTGGCAATATCCTCGGGGGCACCGAACCGCTCCAGCGGAATCTGCTGCATGAGCGACTCGCGCACCTTTTCGGAAAGAACCGCCGTCATATCCGTCTCGATGAACCCCGGGGTGACGGCATTGACGGTGATGCCGCGCTTGGCCAGTTCCCGGGCGACAGCCTTGGTCATACCTATCATCCCCGCCTTGCTGGCGCAATAGTTGACCTGTCCCGCATTTCCCATCTCGCCCACCACAGAGCCAATGTTGACGATGCGGCCGCTCCGGGCCTTGGTCATGAGTTTTGCAGCTTCACGCGTGCAATTGAAGGCGCCCTTGAGGTTCACATCGAGCACGGCGTCCCAATCGGCATCTTTCATCCGCAGCAACAGGCCGTCCCGGGTAATACCGGCATTGTTGACAAGGATATCAACCTTGCCAAAAGCTTCTACCACCGAGGCGAACAGCGCTTCCACAGCCGCCGCGTCCGCCACGTCCACAGCCAGCGCGAGGGCTCTCCGGCCAAGCTGCTCTATCTCGTCCGCGGTTTTCCGGGCACTGTCGAGGGTTGTAGCGGTCACTGCAACGTCAGCTCCCTCGCGGGCGAGCCGGAGGGCGATCTCCCTGCCGATGCCACGAGAAGCTCCTGTAACCACTGCGACTTTTCCAGCAAGACTCATTCTCGTCTCCTTAGGCAAGAGCCCTGATACCGGCCGTATCCTCGACGTTGGCGGTACCCGCTTCCTTCTCGATCCGCTTGACCAGCCCCGACAGAACTTTGCCCGGCCCGATCTCCACAAACCGGGTGACGCCGAGCGAAACCATTTCCCTCACCGAGGCATCCCAGAGCACCGGAGCGCTTACCTGCCTGACCAGGAGTTCTTTTACCCTTCCCTTGTCGGAGTTGGGCGTTGCCTCCACATTAGTCACCACGGGAGCGACCAGATCGCCGACAGCAACCGCTGCCAGAACCTCGGCAAGCCGTTCACCGGCAGGCACCATGAGGCTCGAATGGAAGGGAGCGCTCACCGGCAGGAGCATCGCCTTGCGGAACCCCTTTGCCTTGGCAATCTCGATGGCACGGTTGACCGCACCGGTGTTTCCGGCAATGACGATCTGGCCGGGCGAATTGAAGTTTGCGGGAGAAACGACCTCACCCTGGGCCGCTTCGGCGCATATTTCGGCAAGAACAGCCGGTTCGATTCCGAGCATCGCGGCCATTGCCCCCTCTCCAACCGGCACAGCCTCCTGCATGAAGGTGCCGCGGGCTCGAACCGTCCGGACCGCGTCCGCAAAGCCAAATGCCCCGGCAGCCACAAGCGCCGAGTACTCGCCGAGAGAGTGTCCTGCCAGAAAGTCTGCGGTAAGTCCAGTTTCAGCCTGAAGCACCCTGAATGCCGCGACACTGGCGGTCAGGATGGCGGGCTGAGTATTAGCGGTGAGCTTCAACTGATCTTCAGGCCCCTCGAAACAGAGTCGGGAAAGAGAGCTCCCGAGGGCCTCGTCAGCTTCCTCGAAGACCTGACGGGCAACCGGAAAGGTGCCGGCCAGCTCCTTGCCCATTCCGGCATACTGGGAACCCTGACCGGGGAATATGAAAGCACGCTTGCTCATTGATAGCTCCTTGCTTGGTCCGTCACCAGCGCAGCAGTGCCGATCCCCAGGTAAGCCCGCCGCCGAAGGCATCGAATACCACTACGTCATTGGGCTTGATCCGGCCGGAGCGGTTAGCTTCGTCCAGTGCCAGCGGAATGGATGCTGCCGAGGTATTGCCGAACCGGTCGAGATTGACGTAAACCTTTTCAATCGGCAGGCCGAGGCGTTTGCCGATGGCGTCAATAATGCGACGATTTGCCTGGTGAGGGATGAACAGCGAAATATCTGCCGGTGTGAGCCCGTTTGCCTCAAGGGCTTCATGGGCGGCATCCTCCATGGCCCTCACGGCAAGCTTGAAAACCTCGTTCCCCTGCATCATGAGATAGATACGTCGGTCATCAAGGGTCTTCTGAACGGCAGGGTTTCTGCTGCCGCAACCGGGTTGATAAAGCAGTTCCCAGTAGGAGCCGTCACTGTGAAGGTGGGTGGACAGGACACCACGGCCGTCATCGCATGCTTCCAGAACCACCGCACCGGAGCCGTCGCCGAAAAGAAGGCAGGTGTTGCGATCCGTCCAGTCGATAATCCGCGACAGGACTTCCGCACCAATGACCAGAGCCTTTCGGGCGGATCCTGATCTGATTGCATTCGATGCTTGAGCAAGGGCGTAGATAAAACCTGAGCAGGCTGCCGAGAGATCATAGGCAGCCGCCTTCGTTGCCTTGAGATTGCTCTGGACCATACATGCGGTGGCGGGAAACGGGAAATCAGGCGTAATGGTTGCGACTATCAACAGATCGAGGTCCGAAGCTTTGACGCCGGCCATTTCGAGGGCCCGTTCCGCTGCCAATGTTGCAAAGGTAGAAGTATATTCCCCCTCAACGGCGATGCGGCGCTCTTTGATTCCGGTGCGCGTGGTTACCCACTCGTCGGAGGTATCGACCATCTTCTCCAGATCGAAATTGGTAAGCACCTTGGAAGGGACGGCCGAACCGGTCCCGACGATCCTTGCTCTCATCATCCCGTGACCTTTCTAACCTGCGACAGCTTCCTTCACGGCATCGAACTGCTGCATGTAGGCCGTGAACTCGGTTTCCATCTTCTCGGCGAGCCGTTGGTTGACCCCCTTGCGCACGTATTCGTGGGCGAAATGGATCGCGTTCTTGATAGCTTTGACGTTCGACCCGCCGTGGCAGATCATGGCGACGCCGTTAATGCCGATAAGAGGTGCACCGCCATATTCGGCGTAATCGACCTTCTTCTTGAAGTTCTTGAATGCCTTGCGGACAAACAGATAGCCGAGCTTGGACAGCAGACTGCCCGCAATTTCCTCACGAAGCATTTTCCCGACCGTTTCAGCAAGCCCTTCTGAAAGTTTAAGCACGACGTTACCAACGAAACCGTCGCAGACAACCACATCGACCATGCCGTTAAAGATGTCGCGACCTTCTACGTAGCCTTCATAATCAAAAGAGATGTTTTTCAGAATTGCATTGGTTTCGCGAGTGAGCTCATTGCCCTTGCTGTCCTCTTCACCATTGGAAAGGAGTCCGATGCGGGGCTGCTCCACGCCTATTACGTGGCGGGCGTACACTTCGCCCATGATGGCGAACTGCACGAGATGAATCGGCTTGCAATCAACGTTACCCCCCACGTCAAGAACAAGGGTCTTGCCGCGCAGGGTGGGAAATATCTGTGCAATGGCAGGACGGTCAATCCCCTTGAGCCGCTTGAGGACAAACATCCCTGCTGCCATAGTGGCACCGGAATTGCCGGCACTCACCACGGCCTCCGCCTCGCCGCTTTTCACAAGATCAAAGGCGACGCGGATAGAGGAATCCTTCTTGCGCCGTACGGCGTCGGATGCAGCATCATGCATGCCGACCACCTCGCTTGCGTGGTGAATGGCTATATCAAGACCCTGAACATTGTGCTTGGCAAGCTCAAGACGAAGCTTATCCGTATCACCTACCAGGGTGATGGGTATGCCGAATTCACGTGCAGCTACGACAGCGCCTTCAACCTCGACGGCAGGGGCATTGTCGCCACCCATCGCATCAACAGCAACTCTCATGGTACTCCCAGACAAGAATGAATCAGATCTGCGCACGCAGGCGGGTTAGATCTCTTCGGTCTTGACCACTTCTCTCCCCTTATAGGTGCCGCAGGAAGCGCAGGCGCGGTGGGGAAGCTTGGGGCTCTTGCACTGGGGGCAAACGGAAGCTGCCGGAGCGGTAAGGAAATCGTGGGCCCTTCTCATGTTTTTGCGGGACTTGGATGTCTTTTTCTTGGGTACAGCCATGGAATATCTCCTTTTGTGGTTCTACTTGTCGACCTTAAAATCCTTGAGAGCACTGAATTTCAAACTGAATGACGAACCGGCACATGTGCACTCTTGCTCATTCAGATCAACTCCGCACACGGGACAAAGCCCCCTGCAGGACTCGTGACACAGGGGCTTGAGCGGCAGCTCCATGATCACCTGCTCGGTAATCTCCGGAGTGAAATCAATCTCATCCCCCTGATAGGCAACCGAGATCAGATCTTCTTCAGCCAGCTCGACCTCTTCCTCGTCGAGTACGACGCGGTCTTCCTTCCGAAAAAAGATCGTGAAAACGGAAGCGAGGTCGGTTTCGAAATCACCGAGGCAGCGGGAGCAATTCAGTCGAATCCGGGCGTTGAGGCTCCCCTTGACTCTGATGTGGTCATACTCCCTGGCGACCGTCAACTCAACCGTAACCGGTGAAAGAAATTCACATTCCCCCGATTCCTGAACGGCTGTAAGCCCCGGGAGCGTTTCGAGCGGCTCCTCGGAGCGGAGAAGCCTCGGTTGTTCTTTTATATCATCTACTCTGATTTTCACCGTGACCTGCTGTTCATGGTGGCGACAGAAGCCACTCAGTATAAGGAACGGGTTCCGATTGTCAAGAAAAATGAGGCAAAAGGAAAACCGCCCTTTCAGGCGGTTGATTCTGCTAGTTCTATCCGATTCCACCCATTATTGCAAGCAATTTCAACCTATCACATCCCATGAAAGGTGGAATCTTTAAATGGTGATTGTTTCACCCGGTCGGAGCGGCGGAGGGTTCTCTGCCCCGCGAAAATGCGCCACCAGCAGTAGGATAAAGATAAAGGTAAAAGCGCAGAGAATAACGAGGCTCGGAGCAAGGCGGCAGAGTTGCTGGCGATCCGGGCCCGACCGAAGAAACAGACCGGCAACGGCGAGCACGACACCGCAACCGCCCGATATGCCTCCCCCCAGAAAACCAAGTGAAACAAAGAAACTGTCGGCGGGAGGAGAAAGACCGAGTGCCCCTGCTATCTGCTCGTGGAAAAAAGTAGCCACCGTAACGAGGGCCACTGCCAACGAAAGAGCGTAAATCCCCATTCGTAGTGTTCGCTTCCTCATGCTATTCGCCGCACCAGCTCACATCGCCGATCCCGCGGCGCAGCACCTGGGGGTAGTCGCCGATCAGGCTCACAACCGAACTGACGTCGGCGGTGAGATTCCCGCCGTCCACGACGAGATCGAGCTGCTTTCCCAGTGTTCGCTCGACTTCCATCGGATCGCCGATGGGTTCTTCTCCCGAAAGATTCGCGCTGGTGGTTACGATCGGGTGCCCCAGATCCTTGACGAGCGCAATACATATTCGATTATCGGGGATTCGAATGCCGACCGTCTTCTGTTTTGTCACCAGCAGGTCGGGGACCACGCTTGTTGCATCGATTACAAACGTGTAGGGTCCCGGCAAATAACGCTTCAGGATTTTGTAGGCGTAATTACTAACCTTGGCATAACGGGCAACCTCTGAGAGTTCCGAACAGATAAAGGAAAAAGGCTTTTTCTTTTCCCTTTGCTTGAGAAGATAGATTCGCTCAATACCCTTCTTACTGAAGATGCTACACCCGATCCCATAGGTCGTGTCGGTCGGGTACGCGATGACCCCGCCACGGCCGAGGACCTCAGCCACTTTGGAGATAAGTCGTGCCTGCGGATTGTCGGGATTAATGGAGAGAAGCATGGCATATCTCCGTCAGTGACAGCAGTACATTCGATTTTCCGGGATTACCGGCCGGTGTGACCGAAGCCACCGTCACCCCGGGCGGTCTCATCCAGTTCATGCACATCCAGAAGTTCAGCTCGCACAAAAGGCGCAAATACCATCTGGGCGATCCGTTCACCCCGCCTTACGACAAAGGCATCTGCGCCGTGATTAATAATGATCACGCCGATCTCTCCCCGATAGTCGGGATCAATAGTGCCCGGCGAATTGACGAGGGTAATTCCGTGCTTGAGGGCAAGACCGCTTCGTGGCCTGATCTGCGCCTCAAAACCATCGGGCAGGGCGATGGCAATGCCGGTGGGAACAAGCGTTCGGTCTCCCGGCTCAAGCACCAGATCCGCATCCACATCGGCACACAGGTCCATACCAGCGGCGTGAGGAGTCATGTAGCTGGGAAGAGGGAGGTCCGAACCGGGCCGTATCCGACGAATCTTTACCAGGCAAGGCTGCATGTACCGGTCACCTAAAGCGCAAGTCGCGAGATATCAAACGCACCACTGTCAATCTTGCCCATGAGGGCGAGGGTTAGATAGCGCTCGTCAAAAATCTCGCCGGCAAGCTCGAGAATTCCTCGACTCGTCACGGAGTCGAATCCATCCGCCAGCTCATGGATGGGGATATAGCGTCCAAAATAAATCTCGTTTTTCGCGAGCTTGGTCATTCTGTTGTCGGAACTTTCCAATGAAAGATAAATACTGCCTTTTATCTGTTCCTTGGCCGACTCCAACTCGGAGAGCGGCACAAGTTCCGTCTTCAGACGCTTCAACTCTGAAACAGTGATATCGAGCACGTCATCGAGTTTTTCCGGACTTGTTCCGACATAGACAACCAGAGAGCCTGCATCAGTGTGGGAAACCACGTACGAATAGACCGAATAAGCAAGCCCCAGCCGTTCACGGATCTCCTGGAACAACCGGGAGCTCATACTGCCGCCAAGGAGCGTATTGACCAGATAGACCTCGAATCGTCGAGGATGATTCTGGGGGAAGGCCTTGGTGCCGAGACAGATGTGAACCTGCTCCAAATCCTTCTCCACCACTTCGACCTGCTTTTCGTAGGCGGGCAGATGGCAGATATCCCGGCCTGAGCCCACGGGCACCCGCCCGAAAAGACCGTCCACCAGGCTCAGGAGTTCGTCGTGGCGTACGTTGCCGGCCACGGCAATGATGATGTCGTCGGAGCGGTATTTCTCTTTAAGGTGAGTAATGATCGCATCCCGGGAAAGCCCTTCGATGCTTTCTACGCTGCCGAGAATCGACATGCCGAGAGGATGCCCCCGCCAGAAGCTCCGGTGGAACAGATCGTGGACGTAATCATCCGGTGTATCCTCCAGCATGCTGATTTCCTGGAGAACCACCTTTCGCTCCTTCTCAATCTCTTCGGAATCGAAGATTGAATTGAGAAAGATATCGGCAAGAAGATCAATGGTTTTGGGAAGGAATTTATCGAGAACCTTGGCGTAATAACAGACATACTCGCGGCTCGTAAACGCATTGAGCACGCCGCCCACCGAATCAATTTCACGCGCGATATCGAGGGCGTTGCGCCGTTCAGTTCCCTTGAACATCAGGTGCTCGACAAAGTGAGCAACGCCATTGTGCTCCCGCCGTTCATGGCGGGAGCCGTTGGCCACCCAGATACCAATGGAGACAGAATGGACGTGGGGCATGTACTCGGAAATGATCCGCACGCCATTGTCGAGGATTGTTTTATTGACCATAGATAAAACTATACCCCGGTTGGAGGATTATGCCAGCGCCGGCCCTATTCGGGCAGTACGGCGCCGAGCGCCTCTTTCCGCGACAGCTTTATCTTGCCCTGCTTGTCTATACCGATACACTTCACCAGCACCTTGTCGCCCTCATTGAGCACATCGGTGACGTTCTTCACTCGCTCGGTGTCCAGTTCGGATATATGGACAAGTCCGTCGGTGCCGGGGAAGATTTCCACGAATGCGCCGAAATCCATGACTTTCTTGACGGTGCCCATGTAGAGCTTGCCCTCTTCGGCCTCGGCCGTGAGGTCACGAATCATCTTGATAGCCTTGTCGCAGGCCTCCTTGCTGGTGCTGGCAATATTGATGCGGCCACTGTCCTCGATATCGATGGATACGCCGGTCGCCTCGGTGATGCCGCGGATGTTCTTTCCTCCGGCCCCGATTACGTCGCGGATCTTGTCGGTCTTGACCCAGATGGTGGTGATGCGGGGAGCATAGGGTGAGAGATCAGTCCGCGGAGCGGCAATGGACTGATTCATCTTGCCCAGGATGTGGAGTCTGCCGTCACGGGCCTGCAGCAGTGCTTTCTCCATGATCTCGCGAGTGACACCGGTGATCTTGATGTCCATCTGGATGGCGGTTACCCCTGTTTCGGTGCCGGCCACCTTGAAATCCATATCGCCAAGATGATCCTCATCACCGAGAATGTCAGAAAGGATGGCGATGCCCTCCCCTTCCTTGATGAGGCCCATGGCGATACCGGCCACCGGAGCCTTGATCGGCACGCCTGCATCCATCATCGCCAGTGCGCCGCCGCACACGGTTGCCATGGAGGAGGAACCGTTGCTCTCGAGGATATCGGAGACAATTCTGATGGTGTACGGGAAATCCTCGTGCTTGGGTACGACGCGCTCAAGAGCTCTTTCGGCCAGCATGCCGTGGCCGATTTCGCGCCGGCCAGGAGCAAGGCGGAAGCTCGTTTCCCCGACCGAGAACGGCGGGAAGTTGTAGTGAAGGAGGAAGCGCTTGCGGGTCTCGCCGTACAGTGAATCAATCCGCTGTTCGTCAATGGAAGTCCCGAGAGTTGATGCCACGAGCGCCTGGGTTTCACCACGGGTGAAGAGAGCGGAGCCGTGGGCACGCGGCAGCATGCCGACCTCAATGCTGATAGGACGGATGGTTGTGGTATCCCGACCGTCAATGCGGTAGCCATCCTTGATGATGTGCTCACGGACGAGTTCATACTCGAAGTCGCCGAGGAACCCCTTAATTTCCGATTCGCGGCCTTCATACTCGGGCAGAAGTGTTTCAAGGGTTTGCGCAGTGATCTCGCTGATGCGGTTGTGACGTTCCTGCTTGGCGACGATCCGGACGGCCTCCTTGATACCGGCATAGGCAAGATCCTTGACCCGAGCCTTCAGGGCCTCATCAACAGACTTGGCCGCAACCTCGCGCTTGGGAACACCAGCCAGCTTACGGAGATCGGTCTGGGCCTCAATAATCGGCTGAACAGCGGCGTGACCGAAGAAAATAGCTTCCAGGACATCCTTTTCGGACGCCTCTGCAGCCCCCCCCTCTACCATGATGACCGCATCGCGGCTCGCCGCAACAACGATTTCAAGATCGCTTTTCTCCAGTTGCTCTACCGTGGGATTGCATACGAACTGGCCGTCCACGCGCCCAACCTTGACGCCGGCGATGGGGCCGAGGAACGGTATATCGGAGACCTCAAGGGCAGCAGACGCGCCGATCATGGCAAGGATGCCGGGATCGTTATCCTGGTCCGCCGAGACGACAGTCGCCATGATCTGGGTATCGTTCAGAAAACTCTCAGGGAAAAGCGGACGGATCGGACGATCGATAAAGCGGCACGTGAGAGTCTCGTTGTCGGAGGGACGCCCTTCACGCTTGAAGAAGCCGCCGGGAATCTTGCCGCCGGCATACGCTTTCTCCTGATAATTCACCGTCAGAGGGAAAAAGTCCTGTCCTTCGCG
Source organism: Geobacter sp. 60473 (assembly GCF_036323535.1). Classification (GTDB taxonomy): domain Bacteria; phylum Desulfobacterota; class Desulfuromonadia; order Geobacterales; family Geobacteraceae; genus Geobacter; species Geobacter sulfurreducens. The sequence goes on along the minus strand of NZ_AP028967.1, from coordinate 1,150,136 downwards.
GGCCGACTTGGTTGCTACAGCAGTCACGAGAACCACTGTGTCTCCGCAGCTAACCACCACGGCGCCACTGGCCTGCTTGGCCCACTTACCCGTTGCGATCGTTATTATCCGCCCGCCGAATTCTACGTTAACCTTGTGTTCAGTCATAGTGTGTTCCATCATGTTCGTTGGCCTCCCAGCCTGTGTAAATAGGTACGTTGGGGCCGTCGATGGAGCGACTGAGGAATGCAATCAGTCGTTCCATCCACGCCCCCAACAGACAAAATAAATGGGCCATCAGGCCCATCTCCAAAAACCGCTAGCACCACAGTATCCACCACTATTCTGCCTGGAAGCGATGACAATCGCACGGCACGACAGTGAGGACAAAGGTCAGAAAAAGGAGAGGCAATATACCCCGGCGCGGAGTATACTGCCTCATCTTAGCGGCGAATGCCGAGCTTCTCGATGATCGACCGATACCTCTCGACGTCTTTCATCTTGAGATAGTCGAGGAGCCTTCTTCTCTGGCCGACGATCTTCAGAAGTCCGCGGCGGCTGTGGTGATCCTTCTTGTGCACCTTGAAGTGCTCGGTAAGATAGATGATCCGCTCGGTAAGAAGCGCGATCTGCACCTCGGGAGAGCCCGTATCACTGTCGTGAAGCTTATGGGTTGTGATAATCTCTTTCTTTTTGTCAGTCACCAGCACGTTTGCAACACCTCCTTTACTAAGGGATTATGAGTATGTGATGCATGGCGGCGCACTACTGCGCCAGAACGATCAGCAAAGTGTGTTTGTACCACAAAGGGTGCCCCGTGTAAAGGGGAAAACCTAGTTAAACACCCTTAAAAGCCTTAGGTTTTTGGTATCACTGGACCAAAGACCGGCAAGAGAATCCGCCACAGCAACAATAATTCCATCTCTCAGCAAACGCAGACGTATTCCCGCCGGGATTCCCGCACCCGCCCCGTGCTCAAAATCCTCACGGCAAGGGGCCATGCCGCGCCTGACACGCTCCGCTCCCTGGGCGGTGAGCGGCAACGCATAAAGATGACCCAAGGCGTCGGATGGCGACATAAGGACATCGGCAAGGCTGCCGGTTTCCGCCAACTCTTTAAGCCGCTCAAGGGATACGGCCCGGTCCAGATTGAAGAGGCCGCTGCTCAACCGACGCAACGCCGTCAGGTGAGCGCCACAGCCAAGGCGCTCACCCATGTCGTGGGCCAATGTCCGGACGTAGGTCCCGCGCGAACAGGACAGGGTAAACGTCACCAGAGGCAGATCGACAGCGTCAATAACCAATGAGAAGACCTCTATCTCACGGGGTTCGCGCTCGACTTCCCTGCCGGTGCGGGCGAGTTTGTAAAGGGGGACGCCATCGCGCTTGAGTGCCGAAAACATGGGGGGTAACTGGCTGAGTTTCCCCGTGAACGAGGAAACGACATCACAAACCGTCTGAGGCCCCAGGTGCCGCCAGTCGCCGGCATGAACAACCTGACCGGTGTGGTCCTGGGTATCGGTGGCAGCGCCAAGGATCAGCGTGGCGCGGTATACTTTGGTTGATTCATCCAGATAGGGGATCGCTTTTGTCCCCTCGCCGACAGCAACCGGCAGAACGCCGGTGGCAAATGGATCAAGCGTGCCGGTGTGACCGGCCTTCTTCTGCCGAAGGATTCGCCTGACTCTCGAAACCACATCATGGGAGGTGAGACCAACCGGTTTGTCGATGACGATAAAGCCGTCCATGAAAATCAGAGAGCGGTCTCCAGATGGTCGAACACCCGCCTTCTGACTTCGGCCAAATCACCGGTCAGGGAACAGCCGGCCGCGTTGTGGTGCCCGCCGCCACCAAAGGCTGCGGCAAGTCTCGACACATCGATCTTGCCCTTGGAACGGAATCCTACCTTGAACAAATGGGGCTGGATCTCACGGAAGAAAACGGCGACTTCCACCCCCCTGATCGAACGGGGGTAGTTGACGAAACCGTCAGTCAGTTCAGCGCAGGCGCCAACCTTCTCGTACATGTCAAGTGTCACGGTGATTGAGGCGCAATCCCCGTTGGCGGAGAAAGAAAGCGTCGAAAGGGCCAGCGCAAGGAGTTCCAGACGCTGGCGCGGCTGGCTTTCATAGAGCTTCTCGGCAATGGACCACGTATTGATACCCGTGGCGACCAGCTCGCCCGCAATGGCAAAGGCCTCGGGGTTTGCGTTCGAGTAGCGGAAAGAACCGGTATCGGTGATTATGGAAGTATAGAGTGCCAGGGCCGTATCGTAGTCGATATCGTGACCGGCTGCCTTGATAAGGCGGTAGACCAGAACTCCGCTGGCTGCGGCTGCAGAATCTATGTAATTAATGGTGCCGAAACGGTCACAGGTGAGGTGGTGGTCAATGTTGATGAACATGCTGATGCGGCGGCAGTCGTTTACCAGTTTGCCGGCTCGGCGAAATTCCCCCACATCGAGAACGAAGCATACGTCGAAATCCTGATCCGGTAGGTCCTGCCGGACACTGTCGGCCAAAGGGAGAAAGCGGTACAGCTCGGGCACGGGGTCACAGAAATGAACGGTAACATCCTTGCCCAAGCGCTTGAGGTAACCTGCAAGGGCAAGGGACGACCCGACCGCATCGCCGTCAGGATTCTCGTGAGTGGTGATCAGAAAACTACGGTGAATCCGAATTTCACGAAGAATGCTTTCAATCATCGGAACCTTTCTCAGTCTCGATATCTTTCAGCAGTTGATCGATCCGGTTGCCGTACTCGATTGACTGGTCGTATTTGAAGTGGAGCTCCGGTGCGAATTTGAGCCTGAGCTGCTTGCCGATCTCCCGGCGCAGGAAACCGGTTGCACTTGCAAGTCCGCGTGCCGTCGAGGCCCTGGCTTCGTCATCACCCATGACCGTGTAATAGATGGTCGCCTGGCGTATGTCATCGGTAACCTTTACGCCAGTAATGGTGATGAACCCGATGCGCGGATCCTTCATCCCCTTGACGATAAGCCCCGACACGAGTTCATGGATCGCCTCGGCTACTTTTTCAGAACGGTTGAACATAGGTACGGCCCGAAGCGCACGGCGGCCACCGGACTCCGGAACCGTCGTGCGCATACTGTTCCCTTTCTACAGGGTGGTGGCGATCTTCTCGATCTCGAAATCCTCAATGACGTCACCAACCTTGATATCGTTGTAGTTCTCAAGGCCGATACCGCACTCGTAGCCGGTGGCAACCTCTTTGACATCGTCCTTGAAGCGGCGCAGACTGGACATCTTGCCTTCGTAGATGACCACGTTGTCCCGCAGCAGCCGCACTTGGGCGTTGCGGATCATCTTGCCGTCCTGGACGTAACATCCCGCCACGTTACCGACCTTGGGCACCGAGAAAACTTCCCGGACCTCTGCCCGTCCCAGATACTTCTCGCGCAAGGTCGGCTCGAGGAGTCCCTCCATGGCCTTTTTGATATCCTCCACAGCATCGTAGATGATGTTATAGAGACGGATATCGACCCCTTCCTTCTCGGCAAGGGCGGATGCCTTCGGCTCGGGCCGGACGTTGAAGCCGAGGATGATGGCGTTGGACGCCGAGGCCAGGTTGACGTCGGTTTCGGTGATGGCGCCGACCGAGGAGTGGATGACGTTGAGCCGCACCGCGTCGGTGGAGAGCTTGCGCAGCGATTCCGAAACCGCCTCCACGGATCCCTGGACGTCGGCCTTGACGATGGCGTTGAGATCCTTGACCTCGCCCTTCTGTATCTTGTCGTAGAGTTGTTCCAGCGACATCTTGCTGTGCTTGGCAAGTTCGGTTTCACGAAACTTCTGCTGACGATGGGAGGCGATTTCCTTGGCACGCTTCTCGTCGACAAGACTGATAAACACGTCGCCCGCATCAGGGACCCCGGTGAAACCGATAACTTCCACCGGCATGGAGGGGCCGGCTTCGGTGACCTTATCGCCCCGATCGTTCTGCATGGCGCGGACTCTTCCCGAGTGGACGCCGGCCACGAAGTAATCCCCGACCTTGAGCGTTCCCTCTTGAACGAGTACCGTGGCAACAGGGCCGCGGCCACGGTCGAGCTTTGCCTCAACGATGGTGCCGCGAGCGTCCTTGTCCGGATTGGCCTTAAGGTCCATCACGTCGGCCTGGAGAAGTACCATTTCGAGCAGTTCCGGAAGATTGACCCTCTTCTTCGCCGAAACTTCAACAAAAATTGTCTCCCCACCCCACTCCTCGGAAACCAGACCGAACTCCATGAGCTCCTGCTTCACCCGTTCGGGTTTTGCCTCGGGCTTGTCGATCTTGTTGATGGCGACGATGATAGGAACACCGGCGGCCTTGGAGTGGTTCACCGCCTCGCGGGTCTGGGGCATCACGCCGTCATCGGCGGCTACAACGAGGATGACGATGTCAGTAACCTTGGCACCGCGGGCGCGCATGGCAGTAAATGCCTCGTGGCCCGGCGTATCGAGGAAGGTGATCTTCCGGCCATTCAACTCCACGTCGTAGGCACCGATGTGCTGGGTAATGCCGCCGGCTTCGCCGGCGATGACGTTGGCTTCGCGAATTGCATCCAGAAGCGACGTCTTGCCGTGATCGACGTGTCCCATGATGGTGACCACCGGCGGTCGCTTCCTGAGGCTCTCGGGCGCATCGGGCACCGATTCGAGCATTTCGTCCACATCGATTGCAACGTTCTCGATCTCGTACCCGAATTCGGCCGCAACCAAGGTGGCGGTGTCCACGTCAAGGGGATGGTTTATGGTGACCATCATCCCCATTTTCATGAGGACACGGATAAGATCGGTCGCCTTGATCCCCATCCGCTTGGCCAACTCGCCCACGGTAATCGACTCGGAGATCTTGATGATCCGCTTGATCGCCTTGGGCACCGTAATCTCGGTCTTTCTGCCGAGAGAAACCATTTCCCTCTCGCGCTTCTTGCCTTTACCCGTCTTTGGCCCGGGCTCAAAGATCCGTTCGCGCTTTTCGAGAAGTTCTGTTTTCTTAAACGCTTCTTTTTTCTTGCCCGCACCGCCTCCGCCGGGTTTTTTGGCTCCCCTTTCGGGCTCGGCCGGAGCAACGAACTCCTTGCCCTTGCGAGGCGGCGGGGGAGGAGTTCCCGCCTTGCGGCGGTCATCGCCCGCAGGCGCCGGACGTTCGGTCGGAGAGGGAGTCATGATACGCTCTTCGATCCGCTTCTTGGGAGCTGTTGCTTCACGTCTGTCCGCAGGCTTGGGTGCGGGGGTCGTGATGCCGGGGAGTTCGACCCGGCCAAGAATCCGTGCTCTGTTGGCCGTCGGCTTGTCATCAACCAAAGGGGCGGCAGGCGCAACCGGGGCCTTTTGCACGACCTGGGGTTCGGATGCAGGTTCGACGGCAGCGACTACCGGCACTTCCGCCGAGACGGCCTCGGGCTCATGTGCCACTGACGGCTCGACAACAGGCAGTGCCGTAGCGACGGTCTCCTTGGCTTCCTCGTCTTCCACCGGAGCAGGCGCACTTTCAACCGGAGAGGCAACGGCCTCGGCCGGCGTTTCGGCAGGAGCGGCCTCCGCCACACGGCGACGGCGGATAACGGTCGTCGTCACCCGCACTTCTTCCTGGGGGCCACTCTTCGGGGGAGCGGCAGGCGGCGCAGTTACCTTTAGAATCTCGTCTTCCTCCAGCACCGACAGGTGGTTTTTCACCTCAATGCCAAGGCTCTTGAGTCGGGTAAGGAGCTCCTTATTTTCAATACCCATCTTCTTTGCCAGTTCATACACGTGGGTTTTGCTCATCAACCGCACCCCCATCAAGGAAATTACCGTAACGTTCTAATTCTTTGAGAATGGACGGGACAAATCCGCTCTCCCCGATTGCGACGACACTCCGCAATCCCTTGCCGAGAAGAGCGCCGATCCGATCTTTGTCCAAGAGACGAAAACAGGGTATCTGATACCGCTCGGCCAGGTGAGTCACCTTTTCGCCGATATCAGCGGAAATATCTTCCGTGAGAATCACGAGGCCAAGCCGGTCGCCGCGCCGAAGACGCTCCATCACCGTGTCGCTGCCCGACACGACCTTGCCCGCCTTGTTGGCCAGGGCCACATAAGAGGCTATCCGCTCCTCAAGGCGTAACCGTATCTCGGAGATCAGCGTATCTACAGGTGCAACACTGCCCTCCCCCTTGAAGGCTCGCGCAAACTGTTTCCGCGCTATTGCTGCACGTACACAGGCGGGATCAGGACACGTATACGCCCCGCGTCCGGGAAGTTTGGCAACAATATCCGGGACCACCCTACCCTCGGGATCAAGAACGAAGCGGAGCAGTTCGCCCTTGCCTCTCTCTTGCCGACAACCGATGCAGGATCTGCGCGGTTCGTCCTTTCCCATGCCCTAGGCTTCCACCTGCTCCTCTGCAACCGCTTCCCCCTCGGCCTCAACGGCTTGGGCGGCCTCTTCAGCAACCTCTTCGGTGGCCCCATCATAGGAGGAATACTGGAGCAGTTCCGCCTCGGCAGCAGTGGTTTCGCTCTTGATGTCGATGCGCCAGCCGGTGAGCTTTGCGGCAAGCCGCACGTTCTGCCCTTTTTTGCCGATAGCCAGCGACAGTTGATCGTCAGCGACGATTATCTCCATGGACCGGTTCTCGTCGTCAATGTACACCTTCGACACCACCGCCGGTTGCAGCGCATTGCACGCAAAGCGGGCCGCATCCTCGGACCAGGGAATGATGTCGATCTTTTCGCCCCTCAGCTCGGACACCACATTCTGCACGCGGCTACCCCGCATACCCACGCAGGCGCCAACGGGATCCACATCGGAATCATGTGAGTAGACGGCGATCTTGGCCCGGCTGCCCGGCTCACGCACAACCGCCTTGATCTCAACGATTCCCTCGGCGATCTCCGGGACCTCCGCCTCGAAAAGCTTGGCAAGGACGCCGGGATGGGTGCGCGACAGAACGATCTGGGGCCCCTTGGGGGTCATCCGGATATCGGTGATCAGAGTCTTAACGCGATCACCCTGGCGATACACCTCGCGCGGCGCCTGCTCCTTGTGGGAAAGCATCGCTTCGGCGCGCCCGAGATCGATCACCAGATCACCTTTTTCAAAACGGCGTACAACACCGGTCACCAGTTCACCGATCCGGTCCTTGAACTCGTTGAAAATAGTTTCCCGCTCCGCCTCGCGCACCTTCTGGATGATGACCTGCTTGGCGGTCTGGGCGGCGATACGGGTAAAACCGCTTGCATCCAGCTTCATGCCGAGAGAGTCGCCCACTTCCACGTCAGGGTCGATCTCCCGGGCCTCTTCCATGTCGATTTCCTTGTAGGAATCCTGAACCTCGTCGACCACGGTAACGAACTCGAAGAGTTCAACCTCGCCAACTTCCGGGTTATAGTGGGCCTCAAGATCACGGGTATTGCGGAACTTCTTGTTCGCAGCAGTGAGTACCGCCTGTTCCAGGGCTTCCACGACGATGTGCCGGTCAATCCCCTTCTCCTTGACGATCTGGTCAATAATGTGCTTTAGGTTGAAGGTCGTTTCCACGTCCAATCTCCTTGAGCTGATCTTTCTAAAACTCGAATTCCAGGTTAGCTTTAGCTATTTTATCCAGAGGGATGCGGGCCAACTGCCCTTCCCGAAGCGTAAGGGTGACGACCCCGCCAGAGAGACCAACGAGATCACCCAGAAACGTCTTGCGCCGGTTCCCCTCTTCATCCGCCAGGAGCTCGAACGTGCGCACCTTGACAAGGCGCCCGGAATAACGCTCGTAATCCGCCTCCTTCTTCAGGGGACGATTGAGGCCGGGCGATGAAACCTCCAGCGTGTAATGCTCACGAATAAAATCTTCCACATCGAGGATTTCGGACAACTCACGACTGACCGCGGCGCAGTCGTCAAGACTTATTCCACCCGGCTTGTCGACAAAGAGACGCAGAATCATCTGCCGCCCTTCGCGTTTGTACTCCACCTCCACAAGCTCCAACCCCTGAGGGATAAGTACCTGCTCGGCGACCGAGGTTATCCGACTGACAACATCATCCTTCTGCATGAATCAAAAACCTCAAAATAAAAAAAGTGAGCTGCTGAGCTCACTTTCTAGTGAACGATTTACTTGAAACAAATGTTTAACATGCGTTGGGAGGAAATGCAAGTAATTATTTTGATGTACCAAATCGACATAATCCGTATTCTGCCGGGCATTGTCAACCAAGCACCACACATCGGTTGACAATGCCCGGCCGCCTATGGTAATCCAGGGATGCGGAGGAACCACACACAATGATCAACTACCTTGAATCACTTGCAAATCGCATCATCGAAGGAAACGCTCTCGACAAAGATGAAGCCCACGAGCTGCTTCTGCTGGAAGGCACCAATGCCAACGCCCTCTTCCTGGCGGCCAGTCGCGTCCGCGATCATTTCCTCGGTACCGGCGTGGACTTGTGCTCCATCATTAACGCCAAATCGGGCCGCTGCCCGGAAAACTGCGCGTTCTGCGCCCAATCGGCCCACCACGCCACCAACGCGCCCGTGTACCCTCTCGTCGACGAGGAACGGATCATCGCCTGCGCCAGGGAAGCAGCAGAGGCCGGATCCCATTGCTTCGGCATCGTAACCAGCGGCTCTGCCATCTCGCGCGGCGAAGAGCTGGACCGAATCTGCCGGGCCCTGCGGCGCATCTGCCGGGAGACGGCCATAGAGCCGTCCTGCTCTCTCGGCGTCATCGACTACGAAACCGCCCTGGCGCTTCGCGAGGCCGGAGCCGTAACCTATCATCACAATCTTGAAACAGCCCGCAGCTTCTTCCCGAACGTCTGCACCACCCATGATTACGAAGAGGATGTGGAAACAGTACGAGTCGCGAAGCGGGCAGGACTGAAGGTATGTTGCGGCGGCATTTTCGGCCTGGGAGAAACCCCGGAGCAACGGGTTGAAATGGCCCTCACACTGCGCGAACTCGACGTGGATTCGATCCCTCTCAACTTCCTGAACCCCATCGAAGGGACGCCTCTGGCCGGTGCGGACCGAATTACCCCGCTCGAATGCCTCAAGACCATCGCCGTGTACCGTCTCATCCTTCCGGACCGGAAAATCGCGGTTTGCGGAGGCCGTGAGCGCAACCTGAGGGACCTGCAGTCGTGGATGTTTTTTGCCGGGGCAAGCGGTACCATGATCGGCAACTATCTTACCACCACCGGTCGTCCGCCCGAGCAGGACTGGCAGATGCTGGACGACCTGGGGCTTACAGTGAGGCAATGCAATGGCTGAGAGAGGAATTTTCATTACCGGAACCGATACCGGCGTGGGCAAAACAATCGTAGCAGCGACCATCGCACGCCTGCTGCGAGACCGGGGTGTAAACGTGGGCGTGATGAAGCCGGTTACCAGCGGCTGCATTGAACGCGACGGCACCCTGATCTCCGAAGATGCCGAATTGCTCGCCTGGGCCGCCGGGGTTCCCCTAGATGAAGCCTGCGCTCCCTACCGCCTTCGCACCCCGATCGCTCCGTCCGTGGCCGCCAGCCGCGAAGGTGTCAAGATCGATTTCAATCACTTGAAGGATGCCTATGAAACACTGCGGCAACGGCATGACTTCGTCATCATCGAGGGTGCCGGGGGGCTCATGGTCCCCCTGTCGGGTGGCATGCTGGTGGCGGACCTGATGAGCCTCCTGAAACTATCGCTTCTCGTGGTGGCCCGTCCGAATCTGGGAACCATCAACCACACGGTTCTCACCTGTTATGCCGCGCGCCAGCTCGGACTGGATGTGCGCGGGGTCATCGTCAACAGCTATCCCGAGTCGCCGGACATGGCCGAGGAATACGCGCCGCACCTGATCGACTCGCTCTCCGGCGCACCGCTGCTCGGCGTCTTTCCCCGCATCGAGGGAGCTGGAGGACGTGCCATGGTGGAACAGCTCGCGGCGCGCCTGGCAACGGAACCAACCACCAGGATACTGGTAAGGGAGATCGGCTGTGCCTGACTATGATACTCAGACCCTGAGAGAATGGGACCGTCGCCACATCTGGCACCCCTTCACCCAGATGAAGGAGTGGGAGGAAAGCGAACCGGTGGTGATCGTCGAAGGGGACGGCTCCTGGATCGTCGATTCGGAAGGAAACCGCTACCTGGACGGCGTGGCCGCCATCTGGACCAATGTGCACGGACACTGCCGCTGGGAGATCAACGAGGCGCTCAAGGCCCAGGTGGACCGCCTGGAGCATTCGACACTCCTGGGGCTCACCAACGACAAGGCAGCCGTTCTGGCCAAACGCCTCGCCGAGATCGCTCCGCCCGGACTGTGCAAGGTCTTTTACTCCGACAACGGCTCCACTGCCGTGGAAGTCGGCGTGAAGATGGCGTTCCAGTTCTGGCGCCATGAGGGGAAGACGGAAAAATCCCGCTTCATCTCCTTCACCAGCGCCTATCACGGCGACACCCTGGGTGCTGTAAGCGTTGGAGGCATCGATCTGTTCCACGGCGTATTCCGGCCGCTGCTCTTCCCGACCATCCAGGCGCCGGCACCCTACTGCTACCGCTGTCCCATGGGCCGGGGAACCCCTGCCTCCTGCGGCATGGCATGCCTGGCGGAACTGGAGCGGATCATGGAAAGCCATGCCGGCGAGGTGGCGGGCCTCGTCATCGAGCCGCTGGTTCAGGGTGCGGGTGGAATGATCGTTCAGCCCGAAGGGTTTTTAAAGGGGGTGCGGGAGCTCTGCGATCGACACGACATCCTGATGATCGCCGACGAAGTCGCCGTGGGCTTCGGCCGCACCGGTGCCATGTTCGCATGTGGGCGCGAAGGGGTCACTCCCGATATCATGGCACTCTCCAAGGGAATTACCGCCGGCTACATGCCCCTGGCCGCCACCCTGGCGACCCAGCGGGTCTATGATGCGTTCCTGGGCGAATACCGGGAGATGAAGACCTTTTTCCACGGCCACACCTTCACGGGAAACCCCCTCGGCTGCGCCGTGGCCCTGGCGAGCCTCGACCTGTTTGAGAGCGACCGGCTTCTCGAAAAGCTACCCCGCAAGATCGATCTGTTGCAAGAAAGACTTCAGGGATTGGTTGAACTTAAGCACGTGGGAGATATACGGCAGTGCGGCATGATCGCCGCCGTGGAACTGGTGCGGGACCGGGCAACGAAAGAACCGTTCGACTGGGAAGACCGAGTGGGGGTCCGTGTCTGCCTGGAAGCACGCTCGCACGGCGTCTTTTTGCGGCCCCTCGGCAATGTCATTGTCATTTTTCCGCCCCTTGCCATCACTGCGGAGGAAATCGACTTCCTCGTTGAGGGGTTGGAAAAGTCGATCCGCACGGTCACCGGAGGGTGAACCACACATTGCGCCGGCGTTGGGCTTCGGCGCTTGTCAGGCCGGGGCCGCTAGGCGCCCGGCGAGGAGCATCTCGTCTTCGCGGGTTGTCGCTTCACCGTTGAGGCGGGCGGTGAGGACCTGATCGAGGATATCCCGATACCGCGGCCCAGAAGGAATCCCCAGGGCCTTGAGATCATTGCCGGTTATGTGGGTAACAACGCCCCGCAACCGGGTCACGTACAGGGAAACGTAGCGTCTCACCTCGTCACTCCGGGTTTTTGCCATGATGTAGAGCAGCACCTCGGGAGAGAGCCCCCGCAGCCAGAAGTAGATATCGCTGCGGCGCACCTCCTCCCGCCGTCCCGCCTTACGGGTCATGACCTCCAGGACCTGCTCGCCGTGAACTCTCATATCGATGAGCTTTTCCCGGTAGTGCTCTGACACGGAGAGCCGCGTGCAGGTTCCCCAGAACCCCTCGTCCGGCAGGCTTGAGGTGAGCGCCAGGAAGTACACCACCCACGTCTCGAGCTTCTCCCCCAGGTAGAGAAGCTCGAACCAGGTGATCACCTTCTTGACCTCGTCCAACACCCGCAGGGTATCGGGCGTCAGGGCCAAGTCCGGGTGAATGAAGTGGAGAAGCTCCAGGCCGGACATCCGGAGAATGGCCTTGACCGGCTCCCGCTCCCGCAGGATCAGCACCAGCTCGTTCAGCAACCGCCTCCCCCCGAGCTTGTCCAGAAATCCCATTTTCACCGCATTCTTGATGAGATTTTCCGTGTGCCGCGAGATCGGGAAACCAAGCCGCTGTTCGAAGCGGATGGCCCGGAACACCCGGGTCGGATCCTCGACAAAGGACAGATTGTGGAGCACCCGGATGGTCTTTTCCCGCAGGTCACGGTAGGCGCCGAAGTAATCGATCAGGGTGCCGAACCCCTCGGCATTGAGCTTGACCGCCAGGGTATTGATGGTGAAATCACGCCGGTACAGGTCCATCTTGAGCGACGAACGCTCCACCGTGGGCAGGGCGCCCGGCGTTTCGTAGTATTCGAGCCGTGTGCTCGCCACGTCCACCTTGAGTCCGTCGGGAAAGACGATAACCGCGGTGCCGAACTTGGCGTGGCTTTTCACGCGGCATCCCATGCGGGTCGCAACGGCCTCGGCGAACAGGATGCCATCCCCCTCCACCGACACGTCGATATCGTCGTTCTCGGCGCCCAGAAGCAGGTCCCGCACAAAGCCGCCGACTGCGTACACGGGCAGCTCCAGTTCGTCCCCCACCTTGCCCAGATCGCGCAGTATGGCCACCGCAGGGCGCGGCAGGTGCTTGTTCATGAGATGGACCACCTCGCGTCGCCGCACCGGCAGGTTCTCGCTGCCCAGGTCATAAACCGGTTCGGCGCTGCGTTGCGTGCCGGTGTACATGTACCGCAGGAGGTCGGTCCGCGTTATGACCCCTGCGAGCCGTTCACCGCTGAATACCGGCACCAGCCGCCGATGCTGCCCGACGATATAGTCCTGGATAGCGCTGATCGGGGTGTCGGGAGCGGCCCGCATAAACTCCGTGTGCATGTATTCGTCCACGGACAGATTGCCGAGGCCGTGATACAGAGCCTTTTCCACGATCCGGCGCGAGATGATCCCCGCCATCCGCTCCCCGTCCATGACCGGCATGGCATTCACGTTGTAGCGGGTGAGGATCTCCCGGGCCTCGGCGATGGTCGTGGCAAAGGGCAGGGTTATCACCGGCGACGACATAAGGTCCGCGGCGGTTCTGACCGGATTGACCAACTCGGGCAGGAGAAGGTTGAGGCGGCCGAGGACCTGAATCACGGTCTGGCCCCTTACCGTAGCAGCCGCCGCGGTGGCATGCCCTCCCCCGCCAAAGGCGCGCGCGACAGCGCCGGCATCGACTTCGGCAATGCGGCTGCGCGCCACCAAGTAGACCCTCTCCCCCATTCCAACCACGAGAAAGATCGCATCCAAGTTCTGCATGTCGCGCATCATGTGGGCAAGAACCGCAATGTCGCCCACATAGTGGTCGAGAGTGGCATGGGCAACGGCGATGTCGACCCCGTTCACCGGCGTGCTGCGCAGGGACTTCAGCAGATCATTGAGAAGCGCAACCTGCTCGGCGGTCAGTTCCTGGGAGACGAAATCCGACACGATATTCAGGTTGGCTCCCCGCTCCAGGAGCCAGGACGCTGCGGCATAGTCGTCGGGGGTTGTGGAGGGAAAGGTCAGGTTACCCGTATCTTCATAGATGCCCAGCATCATGAGGGTAGCCTCGACGGCGGTCACCACGATGCCCCGCTCCATGAGCTTTCGGGTCAGAATGGTCGTGGATGAGCCGCAATCGCGGATCTCTCCGCCGCTCGGCCTTATGTCGCCGCTGGAGCCGGGATGGTGGTCGTAGATATGGACCTCGACGCCGGGTCGACGCGCAACCTCCGCAAAGCGGCCGATACGGGAGGTGTGCTGGCAATCCACAAGAACCAGTCGCGTAATATCGGAAAAATCCACATCCTTGAGCCGGGTAAAGGGGAGTGCGTAGCCGGTTGTCTTGAGGAAGAGATCCCTCATGCTCTTTTCCTGGGAACCGGAAAAGACCATAAGGGCGTCGGGGTAGAGTTTACTGGCCGCGACCATGGCGCCGAGGCAATCGAAATCGGCGTTCACGTGGGTGGTAATAACATCCATGGGAAAGAGTGTGCCGCAGCCTCGGTAAAAGTAAAGGACTGAATGCTGCTCGGGCTAACGCGTAGCAACCATGGGACGCAGCGGAGCAGGCTGGTAGAACGGATTCTCGCCGATCACCTCTACGACGGGCCCCCCATCGATAAGCTCAATAGTGCCGCTGTCGGGGCCATGATCGGCCTCGCCGACGGCCCAATCATACAGCTTCTTTGAATCATGCAGCACGGGTCGCGCGGGGATGCCGTACATCCGGTTCTGCATGGGCTCGTCGAAAAGCCCCACGCAGCCGTGGGAGGCCGGTTTTCCGGGCAGGTCGCGGGCATGAATCCAGTACCCGACGTTCTGCTTGTCGATGAAAAACCGCATGGCGTAGTCCATGGGATACTGGGCTGACTTGTCATCAGTCTGGTAAAGCGATGAGGTGTGGGTGCGATCCCGGGCATCAATCCGGAAAAGCCCCGTCGGAGTTTCGTTTCCCTTTTTGCCGGTTGCCGCCGGCATGGAAAACTTCAGCGTTCCCCGCTCATAGGCCCCGATCCACTGCTCGGTGAGGCTTATCAGAATAAATTTTGCATAGCGCTTGGCCGGCTCGTACTCCTTCGGCAGCGGCGAATACGCGCGGGCTACCGCCATGTCCCGCGGCACCTTGATGGTCATGCCGGGATAGGTGTGACGACGGTCGATACGGTTGAAGCGGGCGATGTAGACCCAATCGTCGCCGAAGAGCGACTCAAGCGAGTCGTTGGGCCTGATGAAGCGGGGATACCAATCCAAATCTCGTTGGCTCGGATAGTCCACCCGCGACAGGTCCTCCTTGGCCGGATCCAGAGGAGAAGCCGCCGGCTCGGCCGTGATGTCCGGCTCGTGCACAACAATGGCGGCGAGGATGATGATTGCGATGACAACAGCCAATCTGCGGATCATGGTAGGTCCCGGGAAAAAAGAAAGGGGCTGTCGCCCCATTGAATTTTTGCGTGAAACTAGCATGATTGGCACACTGGGTCAAGATTCTTGGCGTAGGGCTCCGAAGCGCTCCGAGATCACGGTTTCCACGGCGCTGTAGGGGTCGGTGCGACGGGATGCCATGGCCTCCACAATCTCCCGGTAACGGCCGTTCACCCGGATATGGCCGAAAACTTCCGCAAAGAGCCTCTCCCGAAGCAACTCCTCGAAATGGCGAACGGACCGCTCCTGGCGGATGCGCTCCAGTGTTCCCGAATCTGCCAGCCATGAGCGGTGAAGCGCTATTTCATCTACCAGTTCGGCGATTCCCCGATTGCGGCTCGCCTCAGTCATCATAACCTTGGGCAGCCAGTCGCCCGGCGCGGTCTTCTTCATTTCAAGCATAGCCGCCAGCTCCCGGGCGGTCCGGTCCGCGCCGTCCCGGTCGGCTTTATTCACCACGAACACGTCGCCGATCTCCAAGACCCCGGCCTTGATCGCCTGGATATCGTCGCCGAGCCCGGGCACCGACACCACCACCGTCGTGTGGGCCAGCCGGACGATATCGATTTCATCCTGCCCCACCCCCACGGTTTCGATAATGACGACCTCCATCCCCATGGCGTCCATGACGTTCACCACGTCGGCGGTGGAGCGGGAGAGCCCCCCCATGTGGCCACGGGTGGCGAGACTGCGGATGAAGACACCCGGGTCGTCGGCATGCCGGTTCATCCTGATCCGGTCTCCCAGGATGGCGCCCCCCGTGAAAGGGCTCGTGGGGTCGATCGCCACGACCCCAACCCGTTTCCCCTGCTCACGGTATGCTGCGGTAAGCTGGTCCACCAGCGTCGACTTGCCGGCTCCCGGAGGACCGGTGATGCCGAGAATGAACGCACGTCCCGTATGGGGATAGAGTTCCTTCATGTCATCGACGGCACTCCGGAAACCGTCATCCAGGTTGCGCATGAGTCGGGCCGCGGCACGCAACTCACCGTCGAGTATCCGAGAAGCCAGGGACATCGTCAGGTTCCTTCCAGAAAATCAATCAATATCGGCAGCACGGCAGAACCCGGCAGGTCGGCCACGACGCCGGTAATCGAGGGTGGTTACGCCCGCGGGGCCACGTTCTCCCGCACCCACTTGACGATATCCTCCGTAGAGGTACCGGGGGTGAAGACCTCGCAGACACCCGCCCCTTTCAATCCGGGAATATCGTCTTCGGGGATCACGCCGCCGCCGAACACGATGATATCGTCGGCACCCTTCTCCTTGAGGAGCTGGCAGACGCGCGGCAAAAGCGAATTGTGGGCGCCAGAGAGGATCGAGAGCCCCACGGCGTCCACATCTTCCTGGATGGCCGAGGATGCGATCTGCTCCGGCGTCTGGTGGAGGCCGGTATAGATCACCTCGAAACCGGCATCACGGAAGGCACGGGCCACCACCTTGGCACCCCTGTCATGGCCGTCGAGCCCCGGCTTGCCAACGAGAATACGCAGCGTTCTTTCAGTCATGACCTTCTCCTTTATTTTTCGATTCCCGTACGCGCCGGCACGCCGGCACGGTAATAGTGCTTGATCTCACGCATCTCGGTGACCAGGTCGGCGGCGGCAATGACCCGTTCATCGGCATTGCGTCCCGTGAGGACCAGTTCCACCCGGGGCGGCTTCAGGGTCATCAGCTCCAGAACGTCATCAACAGGGATGAGGCCGAACGAGACGGCGCCGTTGATTTCGTCGAGGATCACCAGATCGTAGCGCTCCCCGGTCAGCGCCTCGCGGGCCATCTCGAACGCCACGCGGGCAAGACGCACATCTTCAGGGTCAGGGTTCTCACGATTCACCCAGCCCGGCCGGCCGGTAGCGATAATGGTCAGCTCCGGGGCCAGACGCTTGGCCGCCTCGTGCTCGCCGTAGGGGCCCCCTCCCTTCATGAACTGGATGACGAGAACCTGAAATCCTCGTCCCGCCGCCCGGAAGGCAAGCCCCAATGCAGCAGTGGTCTTGCCCTTGCCGTTGCCGGTATACACCTGGATGCATCCCTGGTCGAGCTTCATTGGGTTCATTCCTGCGGAGGCCGGACATCCGGGTCGTAATCCGCCACCATCATGGCAGAGCAGCCAAGCCGTCCATCAAAACCGCCTCCCGTTTTATTCTCAATAAAGAACAGGCACGGACTATAACAACAGCCTCAGCGCGCTGTCAAGCCGTATTCATGGAAGTATAACGGGTTTTTAGCGACAGTGAAACCACGCCGTCATTGACTGGGTCGGTTGCCGCCCCTCACTGCCCACAGAAATCAGCCCTTGACATCATTGACGGCATTTGGTATTAACTCACTTCTACTTTTTGACGGGCGCTTAGCTCAGCGGGAGAGCACTGCCTTCACACGGCAGGGGTCACTGGTTCAATCCCAGTAGCGCCCACCAGAAAACACCACCAGCCAAGCAAAGAAACTTGGCTGGTTTTTTATTTTAATATCAATCAGTTAAAACCTACCCCTTAAACCACACCCTCAACAAAACACCCACTCTCCAAGCTATTTCTGCACGGTTTTGTCATGCCTGTGCCCATGCTTAGCTGCCATCAACACAAGCCATTTTGAAGGTCTGCACATTACCGGAATTGCATTTGGGGCAAGCGGACATAGCATCCCCCTCTTCTACTTGGGTATACATGAAGCTCGCAGAGATTTACCACTTAGAAACAACTAAACATGTCACTCCCATCCCGAACGTTTGGTCAGTCCTTAAAGGGTGTGTCCCCAGAAACAGGGGAAAGCATGTTGAATACTCCAGTCTGTCGAGGCGAAACTGGCCAACCAAACAATAAAACATCTTCGCGATACCAGGTAACGGGCTAATCTACACTCGGCCTTGCCACCGAACCGGCAAGGATTCCTCCGTCAATAGTTATTTCGCTGCCGGTCATGTATGTGGCCTCGTCCGAGGCCAACAGGAGAGCCACTGCGGCAACCTCCTCCGGAGTACCGAATCTCCTGAGCGGCGTATCCCAAACGAATTCCTTCATCCGTTGCTCCCGTTCCGCCCCCGGCGGCCCAATGAGCGGTTCCCACATGGGGGTGAGAATTGCGGCAGGGTGCAGAGAGTTGCAGCGAATGGCAAGGCCCTGGTCCGCGCAATAGAGAGCCACCGTCTTGGTGTGGTTCCGTACGGCAGCCTTGGACGACGCATAGGCGGCAGCGGCGGGTATGCCGACCAACCCGGAACGCGACGAAATATTGATGATCGACCCGGTGCCCGTTCTGCGCATTGCCTGGATGGCATATTTGCATCCCAGAAAGACACCGTCGAGATTGGTCCGATGTACTGCATGCCAACTGTCCAAACTGGCATGCTCAGGGTCGTGCGCGACCATTCCGTCCTCAAAGCCGGTTATCCCCGCGTTGTTGACTACGATATCGAGCCTGCCATGCCGGCCGGTAATCTCCGTGGTGACACACTGCCAGTCAGCCTCCTCCCGGACATCCAGGCGGCGATAGGCCGCTTCCGCTCCCATTTGTCCGGCTACGACCGCTCCCTGTGCATCATTGATGTCGGTCAGATAGACAAACGCCCCGGCGGTTGCGAAGGCACGGGCAATCGCCTCCCCTATCCCCCTTGCCGCGCCGGTGACCAGCGCAATCTTGCCTTGCAGTCGTTTCACGATGCCCCCTTTCTGGATATCACAGAATCTTGTCACGCACACGCAGCTGTCATCTTGCCCGACGCCCCGCCAGTTCAGCAATGACCCCGAAGACAAGGCGTTCCGCCAGACCGGGGCACTCGCTGGCGCACATAGCACAGACGGTCATTGTCCTGTCTTCCGGAGCGCGAAGATGGAAGACGCTTGCCTGGTATCCAGGACCACCACCGTTGTGCCCCTGGACAATTCCAAAAGGTGACGCCGTATCAGCCATGATGCCGAGTCCGTAGCAGGGGGTGCGATACCGGGGCGGGGCCGTCGGCACGGGGATAAGAGACGTCATCGCTGAAAGCGACTGGGGCGAGAGTACCTCACCCGTGAACAAGAGATGGTAAAATGAGGCCAGTTCGGCAGGGGTGGAGGCGAGAACCCCGTGGGAAACCCAGCCGGGATGGTAGACTCCGGGAACGGTTGATTGTCCGCTCTCAGCGAGGAGCGCGGAGAATGCCGGCTGCAAGATCGAAAGATCTGCCACCGATACGGGAACAAAGCTCCGCTTGAGCCCAAATGGCGAGCAAACCCTCGTTGCCACCACTGATGCGAATGGCTGCCCGAGTTCGTGAATGATGACCTGCTTAAGCAGGAGATAGCCGATATTGGAATAGGCCCAGCCTTCACCCGGCGCGAACAGCATTCCCTGTGCGAGGGTTCGTTCCAGAAATTCCGCATCGCTCCACGGTCGAGAGGGTGAACACCGTACGTCCCGGTGGTAGTCTGCAAGCCCGCCGTAATCGGGCAGGCCGGAGGTATGCTCGAGCAGATGCCGGACGGTAATGGCCGAAGCCATCGGCATCTCCGGGAACCAGCGGGACAGATACGACTCCAGACTGAAGCGCTTCTCTTCACAGAGCATCAGGATCAGCGTGGCGATGATCGTCTTAGTACAACTGTAGGCGAGAAAGAGCGGTGGATCACCGGGCGTGCAGTTGACCTTCGTCGAGCAGTTTTGTTCTCGTGTGACCAGACTGAGCGCGACGGGTGTCGCATCAGCGATCTCCCGGGCTACTAATGTCTCGATGAGTTGCTGGGGAAAGGTTTCGGTCATGCGGAAACGCCTTTTTTGCATATAAAGAAATACAGGCTGACATTCAGGACTGCCAGACGCCAATTCCCGGGATTCCGAGGATGCCGGTAGTCAGGCTGTCGCCGCCGGTCAAAATGGCTGCCGGCAGACAAGTCGTTGCACGATGAGAGCCGCCAGGAACGGTGTAAACATGACAGCTACCGATATGACGTAGAAAAGCGGTTGGGAGACTCTTCCTCCCAGCCCGAAATAGATCCAGGTCATACCCCAGCTCAAAGCGAAGGATATTATCAGGAACAGCCGTATCTTCAAGAAATTGTTCCCCTCACCCCCATCGTGACGAAGGGCAATCAATGCCAAAGCTGCTCACCAGGTCGTCCCGACGCCTGACGACGAAAGATCCCAATGTTGCCCAAACAGCGGCAATCGAAGGATCAGTGCCCTTCCGAGCGGTATCGGACCTGCATAATACCACCGGTGCAGACCCTGGTTTCCAGCAGCGTCAGTGACTCCCGGATACCGTTGGGTGAAATCATCGGGATCCCCCCTCCCAGGATGATCGGGACGACGGAAACGATGTACTCGCTGACCAATCGCCGCTGAAGGAATGACGCCGCAAGAACGCCGCCTCCAACCAGCCAGGCAACGCCTCCGTCCGGTGTGGCAATGTAGCCGTCCAGGCTTGCTGCGACATAATAGATGACATCCATCATTCCAGTCTCCCACCGCACGTTCGCGTACCCACTATTAGTTGTGTGGCCGGACGTCAGCCCTCCCGCCCGACCACTTCCACGGTCCCTTGCACCAGCAGCTCAGGGAACTCCGGTTCATGGGCGCGGCGCCAGTAGCGTTCCGCCCGCTGCCGGACACGCCTCACCTCTTCGGCCATGGCAAGCGGGCAGGCCAGGTCGAGGTTGATCCCCGGCGGCAGCAGGGCGCCGTCGAATTCGAGGGCAGAGCCGGACCGGATCACGCAGCGGTGAATGCCCCCCCGGGGGAATAGGCCTCCCTGACGCGCTGCGCCACCTCCGGCACCGGCCAGGTGAATATGCTCGCCAGGCGGCTCGGCAGCGTGGGGGCCTTCTCATGCCGCACCTGCTCGAAAAGGGCTTCAAGCACGATCATCATCTTGAGCTGTTCGGGCTTCAAAGACGGGATCTCCTGCGGCATCTCCAGGAGCAGCCATGCCTCCTTCTGACAATGGGCGAGAAGCGCTATTTCACCGGAGGCAAGGGCCTCCATGGCCGCCTTGATCATCGCTCCATAGCGCTGCAGGTAGTAGGGCCGCAACCAGGCGCCGGGTGCCAGCGGCACCGAGGAGACCTGGTAGACAACCCTGCCGGTAACTCCAGCACCTGCGATCCGGCCACGCGAGAGTGCTTCCTTAATGAAGCCATATTTGGCTGCGGTGTACTGGTCTCCCGATGGCCACTCCTGCTCAGACAGCTGAATACTCCTCGATTGCTATTTTCATTCCTGACGGCTCCCTCAACCCAAGGCAATCAAGAGTATCAGCAGGATATTACCGAACGTCACCGTGAAGTCCCCAAACCGATCTCTCACAACATCCACGGCATGTCCGCAGAAGCGAGGAAAAGGTAAGTATTGGCCTCTAACACCAGTGACAATAGATGTTAGCAAAGGATTCTGCCATGCAGCGAAAATTGTTCCCTTATCGACCTGCGTGACTATGGGATCTCCCCGGAGACTCCGTCGGCATACCCCATGCGGTTGGCCAGCAGAGACAATCCTATGGCAACTACCAGACTCAAGACGATAACCCCCAGGGATATGGCAATGGGGATATGCACTCCGAGCATGATCAGGATCATCTTTATGCCGACAAAAGCCAGAATGAATGATATCCCGTACTTCAAATAGGCAAACAGTCCAATTACTTCTGCCAGCAGGAAATACAAGGCCCGTAGCCCCATGATGGCAAACACGTTGGACGTGAGAACGATAAAGGGGTCAAGGGTGATGGCAAAGATGGCCGGTATCGAATCGAGCGCAAAGACCAGGTCGCTGCTCTCAACCACGAGAAGAACCATGAAAAGCGGGCTGGCGACCCAGAGGCCCAATCGGCGGGTGAAAAACCAGTCGCCACGGATCTTCCGGGTCATGGGCAGGACCTTGCGCGCCAACCTCACCATGAGATTCTTGTCCGGATCCATTTCCTCGCTGGCGCCAAATGCCATCTTGGCGGCTGTATAGATCAGCACCGCACCGAAGATGTAGAAAAGCCACTGGAAACGCTCCAGCAGTTCAGCCCCGAGAAAGATAAAAACTACCCGCATTATCAGGGCACCCAGGATACCCCACTTCAGCACCCGGGCCTGCAGTTCGCCGCGCACCCCGAAGACCGTGAATATCATGATGAACACGAACAGGTTGTCAACGGACAGGGATTTTTCAATCAGGTAGCCGGTCAGGAACTCCAGGGCCTTCTGCTGGCCCTGAACGAAGTAAATCCCCACATTGAAGGCCAGTGCCAGGCCGACCCAGAGAATGCTCCAGCCGAGGGCTTCCTTGAAGGATACCCTGTGACTCTTGCGGTTCATCCCGAGATCAACGGCCAGCATAATGACCACCAGCAGTATGAACCCTCCCCATAATATCGTTGATGTTGTCATTGTAATTACCTTTCCCGTTTCTGAGGGCTGTTCGTTTTCATCCTGACAGATTCATGTATGCCTGGCGGCGAAAACTGCGAAACTGCGTGTGCGGGGCACCCTGTGCCCCCCCCCCGTGCGACCATCGATGCACGAACCAGTTGGATGGTTGCCCGGGCAACGGGCCGGTGTCCATCCGGGGCTGTCGGATGGACACCGGCCGGACTTCCTGACCGGACTTTAGGCGTAATCCGCCTGTTACTCGCTGAACAGAGCACGCTGCTTGTACGACCAGAGTTCCAGCGCCTCCCGCATGACCTCTGAAACACTTTTGGAAGAGCGCTTGATGAGGCGCTCAAGATTGCGTTTTTCCTGGTCGCTGATTCTTATGGAAATCACGTTGTCGAGCCGATTACCCAAGGTACGGCGTGCTTTTTTCTCTTTATTGCTGCAATCTTTTCTGATGTAGGGCATGAGCGTCTCCTTTCGCTATAGTGTTGGCAGAGTTGGCTTTAAACCACCGGGGATCGCTCCCGCTGGGTCTTTCGCGCTGATTTCAGTCAAACAGTTCTTCCAGAAACGATTTCTTCCGGTACGGTTTGTGGCCGTGGCTGTAGCCGTAGCCTGCCGGCGCCTGCCCTGTCTGCTGCGGGGCATATGCCGGTTGCGCGGCCGGTTGTGGCGATTGGGTTGCGGCTGTCTCCTTTGCCTGGGTTCGCTCGATGATCTTGTCGAGTTCGCCCCGGTCAAGCCATACCCCCCGGCATTCGGGGCAGTAATCGATCTCGATTCCCTGGCGTTCAGACATTACCAGATTGACGGTGGTGCAGACGGGACACTTCATGGTGCTGTTCTCCTTTCTTTGGTTACCTGGGTTCTGAATCCGTGACCACTTCCGACCCGCTTCGCTCCACGTGCCTCTCGCATCGCCGCTGTACGGCTCACTTTGCTACCGGCCTGAAACTCACCCTGGCGGGTTCAGACAATCAGGCCGGTTGCCGCTCCATTTCGCCTACAGCGGCAGGCGCTCGGGCACAGTCGCTCCGTCGGGGCGCCAGCCGTTACGGATTCAGGTGGATGTCCTGGACATCACTTCGAGCCGGGCAATCCGCTCCTCCATCGGTGGATGGGTCGAGAAGAGGGAGAGGAGGCTGCCCCCGGTCAGTGGATTAACGATGAACATGTGTGCTGAGGCCGGTCTGGCCTCCTGCATGGGTATGCTGTGGGATGCGACATGGAGTTTGCACAGGGCATTGGCCAGTTCCAGCGATCTGCCGCAGATCCTTGCGCCGGTTTCGTCCGCCAGGTACTCCTTGAGGACGATCTTGTCGGAAAACCAGTAGGAGAAGAAGTTCATGCCAAGGGCTATGACAAAAGCCGCGATCATACCGGACTTGCCACCCAGGGCACTTCCCATGAGGACCATGAGAACAGTCAGCAGGGAGAGGAGAAGGGTTGTCGTGAGCCTGTTCATTGCCATTACCTCCGACGATTTGCTGTCGCCGGGGGTAATAAAAAAGACCTTTACCCCCGGCATATGCCTGGATAAAGGTCTTGTTGGCAGATATCTGCCCCGGTTCCGGGTCCTTCGACCGTAATGACGAAACCGGGTCGGCATTTTCTGGTGCCGATAACTACTCCCCTTTACGTTGAACCCATGCTAGACAATTCCGAGCGAAATTGTCAAGAGACTTTTTCCAATCCCTCGCGAGCAAATAAATTTTCCGGGTTTCCAGCACCGGTCCTGCCCGGTTCTTGCCTACCTGTTCCAGGAGAGCCAGGCGGTGAGCATTTTTTTTACGAATGGTGTCAATCTGGACCGGTTATAGGCATCGGCCAGCTTCCTGATCACTTCAGCCTGGGTCGGATAAGGGTGGATGGTTCTGCCGATGGCCGAGAGGCCCAGGCCATTAGTCATGGCCAGCGAAAGCTCATTTATCATTTCACCGGCATGGCGGGCCACAATGGTGGCGCCAAGGATGCGGTCGGTTCCCTTTTTCAGGTGAACCCGGGCGAACCCTTCAGTTTCACCGTCCAGCAAGGCCCGGTCAACGTCGGCGAGGGAGACGGTCAAGGTCGTCACCTCGATCCCCCTTTCGGCGGCATCTTTTTCGTACATCCCCACGTGGGCCACCTCCGGATCGGTGTACGTGCACCACGGGATGGTCAATGACGTTGTCTTCTGCCGTCCCATGAACAGGGCGTTGGCGATGAGGATTCGCGCCAGGGCGTCGGCGGTGTGCGTGAACTTGTAAGGAAAACAGATGTCTCCTGCGGCGTAGACGCGGTGACTTGAGGTGCGGAGCCGTTCGTCCACCGTTACACCCAGTTTGGGGTCATATGCGATTCCCGCAGCCTCCAGGTCGAGACCCTCAAGATTGGGGACGCGCCCCACCCCGACAAGGGTTTCGTCCACGACAACGGAAGTCGCACCCCCATCCCCCTGGACGGATATCACTTTGTCGGCGCCGTGCCGGACAACGCCGTCAATCCGGATGCCAACCCGCAGATCCACCCCCTCGCGCACGAAGACCCTGTGGAGGATATCGGCGGCGTCACGGTCTTCGCGGCCGAGGATCTGCGGGGCCATCTCCAGGAGCGTGACCCGGCTGCCGAGCCGGGCAAACGCCTGGGCCAGTTCGCAGCCGATGGGGCCGGCGCCGATGACCGCCAGCCGCGGAGGGAGCTCGGTGAGAGAGAAGACGGTTTCGTTGGTAAGGTATCCCGCCTCGGCCAGGCCGGGAATCGGGAGCGCCGCGGCCCGTGCTCCCGTGCAGATGGCCGCCCGTTCGAAGTAGAGCCGTTTCCCCTCCACCTCCACTGAATCGGACCCCGTGAAGCGCCCGTGACCCATGAAAACGTCAACCCCCAATTCGTCGCGGAATCGCTGCGCCGAGTCGTGGTGGCTGATCCCGGCGCGGATGCGCCTCATTCTCTCCATGGCGGCGCCGAAGTCAATGCTCACCCCTTCCGTGCCGCTAACGCCGAAATCCCGGGCGGCCCTGGCGTCGTGGATTACGCGGGAGGCCCGAATGATTCCCTTGGACGGGACGCAGCCGACATTGAGGCAGTCCCCCCCCATGAAGTGGCGCTCGATGAGGGCAACCTTAGCTCCCAATCCGGCGGCGCCGGCGGCTGTCACGAGTCCGGCGGTGCCGGCGCCGATCACCACAAGGTTGTAGCGTCCGGTTGGTTCGGGGTTGACCCACCCGGAGGGGTGTACATTGGAGGCGAGGGTTTCGTTGTGGGCATCCCGGGGGAATAGTTCAAAGGTCGCTTCACCGGCATGATCTTTGGCAATGTCCTTCAACATGCTCATTCCTCCGGGTTTCACGGATGTCCCCTCAGGGGGCGTTGTGAGGATGCTGTTGCCCAAGCCGTACTGAAGGTAGTCGAAGATCCCGCGGTCGATTCACTCTCCGGACAGGCGGACGACCTTGCGCTGACGGCAGGCAGGGATCAGACAGGCGACAGCCTCACAGGCGAATATCGTCAATACGCCTGAACAGACACCCGCCGCTCCGCTCGATGAAACGGAGGATCTGCAGGTTGATGGGGATGCCGACAAAGTCCCCGCAGTCCCTACTATCCGTCCTTAAACCGTAACACTTCCTGCCCAGGGCCGAAGCGAATCCCACCTCGCCGGCAGTTCCCGAGTCGACTTCGGCACCGTCCAGTATCGCCAGCAGTCCGTCGCACGCCATGATGCCGTTTTCGTTTATCTCCCCAATCCCCGACGCAATTGCCCTGAACTCTTCCACCCGGGCGGAGAAGCTCTCTATCCGTAATGCCTGATCGATGCGCACGGCATAGTGGTCCTGCTCCCAGGGGTCGAACACATCGTGTCCCAGAGATCTGAGCTTATCTTTGACCTTTTCAAGGTAGGACGTCGTTTCGGGACTGAAACCGAGGGGCGATGCAAGATAGATGTTCACTGGCTCCTCCCATCCTTACGCAAGGGGGCATCATTGTTCCAATTTCCTCGAAATTCCCCGTTTCGAACATGATTCCCACCCTGCAGAAGCTGTAACGTTTTTCTGAATCACTCCCCTTCCATCACCATGAGCCGCACGGGCAGTGGCTCCTTATCCCATGTCACCTCTGGGTAGAGTGCCGGATTGAGCCGCAGGTAGGTGCCGTCGACCCCCTTTTCGGCCCACCAGCACTCGGCCCCCCTGATGGGAAGGTCATCGAAAAGATACAGGTCGTTGTTCTTGTCTCGTGCCAGGTACATGGCTGATTCTCCTTTACCAATCGAAAGCCTATGCAGCCGAAAAACTGCGCATCAGGTGGAGCTTGATCATGTCCTCGAACTCGGCCTCCCGGTCGCCGCGATAGACCATGGACGAGCCGATCTCCGCGGCGAGAATGGCAGACAGGTACTTCTGGGGCAGTTGGGCGAGGCGGCGGCGGAAACGGGGCTCCTCGACAATGATCTTCGGCAGGTGAGCCAGGATCGCCCGGCGGTAGAGGGGCTGCAGGCAGAGCTCGGGGCGGGCCTGGAAGAATCTGAAGAGCCGGGCGTAATTGGCGTTGATCTCGGTGCTCAGGGAGTCCGATATCTCGGTGCACAGGGTTCCCGGCTGCTCCCGGCGGCGCTTCAGGATCAGCCGGGCCTCGTCGCCGGCCCGCTTTTCCAGAATCCGGAGCACGTCGGCCACGTACCGCTCCTTGTGCTCCATGAACTCCTTCTCCGTCAGGAGCAGGTTGGCAATGATCTCATAGGATGAAGAGATGACGCCGCACTTATTGGCCGAGGCGTCGCGCATGACGATGATCCCCTTCTTCTGGAGCTCCACGCGGGCCGCCGGGGTAATGAAGGAGTTGGCCCCCTCAACGATGGCCCGGGCCGATGGGGTGCCGTCAGGCAGGAGAAACTGGTCCCAGTTGTCCTTGTCGATGGTTTCCGGGCGCCCGCCGGCAGGGATGAAGAGATCCGCCGGCACGTTGAAAACCAGCTCACCGAACTCCTTGGAGAATTCGTCCAGTGATATCCACTCCTCCACAAGCCCCGCATCGGTCTTGATCACGCGCCGGAAAAGCTCCCGCAGCCCCTCGCGCCGGCTGCCGGTGCGGAACAGCATGAACCCGCCCGGATGGAGCGCCGCCGGATCAAAGGCATCCAGGTCCTCCTTCAGCAGGATGCGGCCAAGCTCGCCGTGATCCGCGCCCTCAGGGTCGCACAGAGCCGCCGTACCGTCGAGGATCAGGCCGACATTCACCTTGGGGCAGCGCTCCAGCATGATCCGCAGGGCGTTCCCTGCCACGTCGCCGTTGGGACCGCCGGTGAACTTGACGGTGAACGGATCCCGGCGGATGTCGATGCCCAGCTCCGCCATCGTGATCTCGGCGAACGCCACCACGCCGGTGGAGGTGACGCCGTACTCCTTGTGGTTGATCCCCACCCGCTTGCTGGACATAATCCCGATGCCCAGCATATAGCCGCGCCGCTTCGACATCCAGGCGATGGTCTCGATCATGTTGTCGTGCATGTTCTCGTCGGGACCCAGCTCGATGGGCTCGTCCTCCCGGTAGTAGTCCACCACGGCCGGATGCCGGGCCACGCCGTTGTCGGTGGCGAAAATGTCCAGGAAGGCGCCGGTGATGCCGTACTGGAGCTTGTAGAGGCGCCAGGTCTCCAGGGGCCGGTCCTGCGCCTTCAGGTCCGAGACGTCCAGGGCCACCACAAGCTTCGAGCCTCCCTCGTAGATATCCTTGTTTTTCAGGTGCTGAGTGTGGGCCAGGACGAAGTTCTCCCGGAACAGGGTGTTGGCGTTGATGACCAGGTCGTCGGGGGAGCGGCAGATGACAGTGCGCCACCCTCCCCGGGCGATGTCGGAGAAGCCGATGTGGTAGCCGAACCCGAAGCGGCTGAAGAAGAAAGTGACCCGGAAGGGCATGGCCGGGGGCAGATCGGCGGTGAAATCGGTGCCCAGCTCGGTCAGGTAGGCGGGATCGAGCCGGAAGGCCAGGGCCTGTTTCTCCAGCACGAAGAAATTGGTCTTCAGGGTGCGGGTGATGAAGGTGAGGCAACAGTGAAAGATGGTCCTGCGCACCTCGTCCAGGTGGCGGTGGCCGGTGTTGTACTCCGCCACCTCGCGCCGGGTTTCGGCCAGAACCCGCTCGTAGAGCGCGGCCCGGTCCGCCACGGCCGGATCGAAACGGGCCCGGAAGAGCTTAGCCAGCTGCAGCGCGATCTCGGGGTGGGCCAGGAATGCGCCGCGCACGTCGTCAAGACCGAAGCGGTCGGGCTGGTTGTGGGCCAGGTTGGAATGGCAGAAGGCAATGAAGGCATTGGTGAGGGTTGCGTCCTCGCCGCTCATAAGCCCGGTGGTCACGAACTCGTGATAGGCATGGGAGCGGGTAGCCAGGAGTTGGGTATTGGACAGTTCACGTTGGAGCCGGCTGAAGAGTTCGGACCCCCGCTGCAGCACTTCCCCGTCACGCCGCCGCACATAGAACGTCCCGAGAAAATAGGGATGGATGCCGTTGGAGATGGTCAGGCAATAGGCGCGGTTCACGCCCAGTTCGAGCCGGTTGAAAACCTCCATCACCTGGAGGAGGAAATCCTTCTGGGGGGGGTTCCCCACGGCAAAGAAGACCCGCGATTCGTTGCCGGCCGTACCGTTCTCCATCTCCTCCACGTCCAGGTAGAGGCCGCCGCAACGGTTACCTTCCTGGTGAAGCCGCAGCACTTGGGCCACCCGGCGGGGGGGGGAGATGCGGACATAGTTTTCGTTGTTGAGCCAGAGGATGCGGAGCAGCCGGTCCAGATCGGCCAGGTCGAAGTCGGGGTAGTATTTCCGCACCGCAGCCGCCACCGTGCGCCGAATGCCCAACGGCACCTGCACGTCCCTGCCGGCGAGGATGTCATCGTTGGTCTTGCGGTCGAACTCGAAGCGCTGGATCTCCAGGTTCTGGTCGAGCCCGGGGATCGGGTCGTCCGAGTGGGCGATCATGGCGTAGGATATCTCCCGCTCCTGGATCCGGCGCAGGGTCTCGTACAGGGTGCCCGGCTGATTGACCATGGCAACGATCAAGGCCTTGTCCCGGTCGGCCAGGATCAGGCGCTTGTTGCGCCGCAACATGCCCAGTTCGCGGGTCAGGACGGCCAGGGCCTCGGGCTCGTCCTTCATGGCAATGAAGAAGTAGGGATTCATCTGCTCGCGGAGCCACCGGCGGTTCTCCGCCCGTTCCGCAGTATGGGTCCTTCCGGCTGCTCCGGCAGCATTCATGGTTTCGAGCTCCTCTCGCTGTCAGACATGAACCTCTTTCGTGGTTACCCCATCTTCTCCTGAACGCTCCGCACCTTGTCCTCCATGGTCTGAACCCGATCCGTGCGGGTTCCCAGCTTGATGGTGGTGGTGATGCGGGGCGCGCCCATCCCGTGCACCACCTCGTGGCAGCGCCTGACGGCGGCGAACACGGCATCCCACTCCCCTTCGATGTTCGTGCCGTAGGAATGGAGCGAAGTCTTGAGACCCGTCTCGTCAAGCACTTTCTGACAGGCCGCCACGTAGGGGGAAAGGGAGACCCCCACACCGATCGGCACGATGCACAGATCAACCATCACGTTCATGCACGCCTCCTTGTCACATCGGATTGTCGGTGGCCGCAGGCTCCCGGGTTTCCCCTTCCGGCACCGGCAGATCGGGCGATTCGGGCATCAGGAGCTCCCCGCCGTGGGCAGGGCAGTATGCGACCGGCTCAGTGCCGGCAATAAATAATTCTTCCCGCTGTTCCGGGCACTCCGACGCTGCCCGGTATCCCGTGACAGGATCCACGATCACGGCAACGACTGTTTCCGGCCGGGCGAAGTCGGCGGCCGGCCGACCGGACAGGGCCGGTCCCATGAACCTCTCCCAGATGGGCGCGGCCACGGCCCCCCCCGTGAACCCTTTCCCTCCCGGCCTGGGCTTGTCGTGGCCGACCCATATGCCGGTAACGACACCCGGAGTATAGCCGATGAACCAGGCGTCCCGGTAATCGTCGGTGGTGCCGGTCTTGCCGGCGGCCGGCCGGGCCTGGCTGAACTTCCTGAGCGACTTGGCCGTGCCGTACGCCAGCACGTCCTTGAGCATCTGGGTCGTGACATAGGCCGCGGCGGGCGAGATGGCCTGGGTGACTGCCGGCGGATTTTCGGTCCAGGCGCGGCGGCGCTTGTCATAGATCCGGAGCACGGTTCTGGCTTCGGCACGGAGCCCGCCGTTGGCCAGGGGGGTGTACGCCGAAACGAGATCACGCAGAGTCACCTCGTCGGTGCCCAGGGCCAGCGAGAGGTCGTTGGGCGATCGGAGCGACAGTCCCAGATTCCTGGCGATCTCCACGAAGTAGGGAACGCCGATCGTCTCCAGCACCTTGACCGTGATGACGTTGTTCGAGTAGGCCAGGGCCTTCCTCAGGGAAAGTTCCCCGTACTGCTCACCGCCGTAGTTCCTGGGCTTCCAGGTCTGATTGGCGCCGCGGACGTAGGCAACCGGAGAATCATCCCAGACGCTCGCGGCAGTGATCCCCTTTTCCAGGGCAGCCGCATAGATCAGGGGCTTTATTGCCGAGCCGGGCTGGCGCCGCGCCAGGAATGCCCGGTCATAGGAGCTCTTGGCGAAGTCCACGCCCCCCACGGCCGCCAGTACGTCGCCAGTGGCGGGATCCAGGGACATCAGCGCTCCCTGGAGGTCGGGCGAAACCCGCTTCACACCTTCCCGCAGGGTCTTTTCGGCCAGTTTCTGCATGTTCAGATCCATGGCCGCAGTCACTTCCAGCCCCCCCGACTCGATGACCTGGGTGCCGTACCGCTCCACCAGCAGGTTCCGGATATGGGCCAGATACCACGATGCCTGATCCGGCGGAGTAACCGCCACCCGCTGGCTGCGCAGCTTCTGCTTATGCCGGGCGGAAATCATCTTGAGGTCCGTCATCCGCTTGAGGACCACGTCCCTGCGCCGCCCCACGTCAGCCGCCTTGCCCAGCGGATTGTAGCGCCCCGGATTTTTGGGCACACCCGCCAGCAGGGCGCATTCGGCCTCGGTCAGCTCCTCAGGGTTCTTGTCGAAGTAGACGCGGGCCGCCTGGGCGATCCCCCAGGCGCCACGGCCGTAGTAGATTTCATTGAAATACATCTCAAGGATCTGCTTCTTGCTGTATTTCTTCTCGTAATCCATTGCCAGCCGGGCTTCTTCCAGCTTGCGCTCTATGCTCTTCTCACCGGAGAGATACTTGTTCTTGATCAACTGCTGGGTAATGGTCGAGCCACCCTCGGCCAACCGCCCCTTGACCACGTCCTTTACCAGGGCCCGGGCAATTCCCCGCACATCAATGCCGCCATGCTCGTAGAAGCGGGCATCCTCCACCGCCACCACCGCATTCTGCAGGAAGGCAGGGATGCGGTCGATGGGAACCCAGTAGCGCTTTTCGGGAAGAATCCGGCCCGCAAACCGGCCGTTACGGTCAAAAACCTTGATGGAAGAATAGCCGGCGGGCTGGATTGGATGAGTGGCGATGGCATCCTGGGCCCCGGCCGGGGATGCCAGGGTCAGGACAAAGGCGATGAACAGGGTCAGGCAATACAGCAGGTTTGACATCACATCTATCCTTGCAGACAATATTACCCGATTGCACGGGACGTCCGCCGGTTGTGCGGGCCGGCCGCACCTGTAACGGTGGCACATAGGTTGTTTGTGACAAAAGAGAAACACCGCAAAACGGTATATTCTTCGCTGAAGGATGTCAAGTGAAGGCGTGGCGGGATGATTAACGGAAACAGAAGGGATCACGGTCACGGCGAGGGTCCAGCCCGAGGCCGGCAGTCACTGCCGGGCAGCCGCCGCACCGGGAGTAGAGCCGACAGCCCTCGCAGGCCAGGCTCCGTGACCGATACCGCTCGGCTGCGGGGGAATCGTAGAGCTCGGACAGGGAGGAGCCGTGGACCGACCCGATGGGTGACGGAAACTTGCGGCAGGCGTGGACCTGTCCGTCGGCAAGCACGGACAGGAAGTTGAAGGCGGCGCCGCAGCCGAACCCGGCGCAGCCGTCGAACAGCACGCGCCCCCGGCGGGAGAGCGCCAGATTGAGCAGATTGTCCTTCAGGGCAAGGACCGGGTTTTCCTCCATGGCCGCCACGTATCGATCAAGGAACGCCTCGTATGCCGCGGGTTCCGGCAACGCCAGGGATGCCCCCTCGCCGAAGGGGGCCAACCGGTTGAAGCTGAAGGCGGCGGCGCGCCCCCGCAGGACCTCACCCAGGGCAAGGACCTGGTCCATGTTGTCCCGGGTGAGGGTCAGCATGACCTCACAGGGGATCCCCTCCTCCCTGAGAAGATCGAGAAAGGCAAGGGTTCTCCTGAAGTGGCCCGCACCCCGGATATGATCGTTGTGGGCCTCCAGCCCCTCGAGACTCACCTGGTAATAGACCGGCCGCCCCAAGGCAACGATGCCCAGGAGCTGTTCGCGCGACACCGGATTTCCCAGTATTGCCGAGGACAGACCGCGATCAAGGGCGGCACCGTACAATGTCGCGAAATCCGGGTGCAGAAAGGGATTCCCGCCGGTAAATGAGACCTGGCCCCGCACGAACCGCTCAGCGCAGAACCTGCGGAGATCATCCAGGAGCTCCACCCCCCGGGACAAAGAAAAGACACCATGGGTGGTCCGGTCATAGCAATGGAGGCAGTGGAGGTCGCACTCCTGGGTTATGTGCCACTGGAGGGTGAACACCCGGGCCGCGAGCAGATCCTCGCCCCCTGTCGATACCGGCCAGGACGGCGGCCGACGCAGGCGTGGGGGAGGCATGATGATCAGCCCCCGGGCAGCCGCGCCCCACAGGCAGTCGTCGATCCTCCCCACCGGAATTCCGGCCTCGCGGGCGGCATCCTCCGCATCCCTCTCCTCCAGGACGAGCTTCAGGGCGAGCAGGTCGGCCGGTCCGGCCTCTTCCGAGCGCACCGCACCGTCGGAGGGGTCGCGCCAGACCACCCGGAAACCGCTTCCCATCCGAACTCCCTCCGACGGCGTATCACGGGTGGATACGGCAACGAGTTCAAGGCGGGGATTCACCTGTATCCGTGTCCTGTCGCAGGGCACAGCATCGGCCATGGCGGCAACCCGGCGCCGTGCAGCGCGCAGATTCTTGCGATCTTCACTGGAAAGGAGAGTCTTGTCGGGAGTCATGGGAACCAGAGAGCGGAAACGGCGGATCGCCCCCTCGGGATGCGAACCGCCGTTTCCGGTGATGTCCCTGCCGCTCTCACTGCTTGGCAGGTGCTTCCGTCTTCTCTTCCGCAGGCTTGTCGGCCTTCTTTTTCTTGGTCTTCTTCTTGGCCTTGGCCTTGTCGGCCGCCGTATCTGATGCGGCGTCCTTCTTCACTTCAGGGGCTGCGGGGTCCTTCTTTACCTCTTCGGCTGCTGCGGCATCCTTTTTCGCGGCGCCACCGGCACCGGACGACCCGCCTCAGCCACTCTTCGCCTTCTCCTTGGCGCTCCCGGCGCCGGAAGACTTGCCTCAGCCACTCGTACCAAGCGCCGGCCCGGGCCCCATGACTCCGGCCCCGGCAACCAGCGAAGCGATGCCGAGCCCCGCCAGCAACTGCCTCATCCTGTCCTTGCCCATACTCAACCTCCTCCCCCATAGACATCGATCAAAGCGATTACTCATGACCGTTGCAGTGAGTATAGCGATGGATTATCGGAATGCAAGGCGAGGCAGTCAACTGCTGGAACGCCTGACAGGGGAGGCAGAACACTATCTTAGCCCCCCTGCGGGTTCTGGACCAGGACCACCTGAGCCGGCATGGGAGCAGGGAATCCCGCCGCGGCAAGGGCCTCGCGTATCGTCCGGTTGCCGTCGAAATAGACCTGCCAGTAATGGTCGTTATGACAATAGGGGCGCACGGCGAGCACCGGACCCACCAGAGTGAAATCAAGAATCTCCACATCGACCGCAGGCGTTGCCAGCACGTTCGGCACCGCAGCGAGCTTCTCCCGCAGCAGCGCCATGGCTGCCACGTGATCGGCGCTGCCGGCCAGCTGGCATTTCAGCTCCACGCGGCGATAGTCGTTGATGGTAAAGTTCTGGATCGTATCGTTGAAAATCTTGGCGTTGCCCACCATGGTCATGACATTGTCGGGGGTGTTGATGGCGGTCACGAAGAGGCCTATCTCGTTCACGGTGCCGGTGATGCCGGCGGCGGTGACGAAATCCCCCACCTTGAAGGGGCGCAGCACCAGAAGGAACGCCCCGGCCGCCAGATTGGAAAGAAGGCCGCCCCAGGCAGCACCAACGGCAATGCCGACGCCGGCCACCAAAGCCGCGAAGGTGGTGGTCTGCACCCCGAAGTAACCAAGGATGGCAACCACCAGCACGATGTTCAGGGCAACACCGAGGAAGTTGCCCAGGTACCGCATCAGACTGGGATCGACTTTCTGCTTCTCCAGAACCTGCTGCAGCATCCGCTGCACCAGGTGGATCAGCCATCGGCCGACGAGCCAGAACAAAATGGCGGCGATGATCTTTGTCCCGATTTCCGTTGCATACGTGACAACCAGCTGCTGATACTGTCCCATGGTGTCCATGCCGTCCCTCCTTGGAGTTAGCCGCTTCCAAGCAAGTCTATCGCCATTCTCTGCAAATACCATCTCCTCCGGCTGCCATCGTTCAGTGAAGTCGCAGTTTGACATCCCGGCATCCCTGGTTAAACTTTCTTCACAACTCAGTGTGATACACGATACTACTAAACCATCCGCGAGGATGGGGCGGAAAGCCCACAGGGTCTCACCGAGACAGCCGGGTTGCCGAACTATCACCACAAATTCGGCATCCCGGCTTTTTTGCGTGGATGTCCAGACCAAAAAAGGGAAAGGAGCGGACAATGGTACGCGCGAAAATGTCAGCCTTGGGAGTACTGGTGATTCTTGCCGGCGCGCTTGCGGCACTGATACTGATGCACGGATGCGGCGGCGGAGGGGGCGGCGGATCGGCAAGCACTGCGGCGTCAACGGGAACCCTGAAACTTTCCATTACCGACAAACAGAGCGACGCGTTCGACAAGGTCATCATCAGCGTCAGGGAAATACGTGTCGTGCCGGCGGGCAGGGAGAATGCGCCAGACACCGACCCAGGCCTGCCGGTGATCGCCCGTTTCGCCCCATCGAGGGTCATCGACGTGATGCAATTGCAGTTCGTGCAGCAAGCTCTGGGCGAGGCGGTTCTCCCGGCGGGAACCTACAGCCAGATCCGGCTCGTTCTCGACCCGGCACCGGCTAACTACCTGACCTTGAAGGCTGATCCCGTCACTCAGATACCCCTTACGACTCCCAGCGGTCAGCAATCCGGGGTTAAGGTTCTGGGCCCGTTAGAAGTAAGGGCCGGGGTCATCAATGCGGTCATGATAGACTTTGACCCCAACACCGCCATCGTTGCGAGGGGCAATGGCGACTACAACCTTAAACCGACAGGTATTCGCGTCGTGCGCCTGTCCGATCCCCTTACCCAATTCGGATCCATTTCCGGAAACGTCATTTCGACGTTCATGCCCTGGTCAAGCGCAACGGTGTCGGTAAAACGCCGCGGATCCACCAACGATAATGATCCCATTGCCGCCGGCTTGATCTTCAGCAATTACACCGGCGGCGCGTGGCAGGCCCCCTTTGCCGCGTTCGTTCCGCCGAACACTCTGCCGGTGACTTATAAGGCTTTCGTCACGGCAAACGGCTTCCAGGTCTACTCCTCTTCAGCCGTGTCAGTGGTGACCGGACAGGCAACCGACCTGGGCGCCATCCCCCTGATTCCCCTTCCCTGAGCACTACACGACCGGAGGGAGGCTTTCGTGCCTCCCTCTTCGTGTTTCTGGCAGCCACTGTCGTCAATGTTACCTTCAGCGTATCCACAATCCTGAAATCGTTACCAACCAGACATTCCATGCATGGCATGGTTTTCGTATACACATTCGCATCTCGTTAACAAAATTATGTATGCCCGCGATTTCCCTGTGGTAGCATGGGCGTCCGCAGTGAATCGCGAGGTCAATTCACGGGTAGCAATGGTGAGTGAACGCATCATACTGGGGCTTGTCAACAATGCCGCCTTATTGCTGTCGCTGGGTCTGATTTACGACATCCTGTCCTACCGCCGGAACATTCAGACACCTCTGCTGAACCGGATTGTTTCGGGAGTCACCACCGGAGCCATTGCGGTGGCCCTCATGGCGACACCGGTCATATTCGGCCCCGGCATTATTTTCGACACCCGTACCATCCTGCTGGGGCTTACCGGCCTCTTCTTCGGCACCATTCCCACGGTCATCGCCATGGCCATCGCCGGCACCTATCGCCTTGCCCTCGGCGGCGGCGGGGCAGCCATGGGTGTTGCCACCATACTTTTTTCCGGGGTGTGCGGCCTGGTGTGGCGGCATTACCGGCTGTGTCATTACAAAGCGTTCTCATTCCAGGATCTGTACGTCTTTGGCGGGGTAGTGCATGTGGGCATGATCCTGTGCATGCTGCTTCTGCCCCAGGAACTCATTGCCGGGACAGTCACGTCCCTGGCCCTCCCCATCATCCTCATCTATCCCCTATGCACGGCGCTCCTGGGGAGCCTGCTCTCAGGGAGTCAAAAACGACACCTTCTGGAGGAGGAACTCAGGGAAAGCGCCGCGCGCTATAACCAACTCGCCACCCAGAGCCGAACCATAACCTGGGAAATCAATCCGGCCGGCCTGTTCACCTATGTGAGCCCCGTGGTCGAATCGGTGTTCGGGTATCTGCCGCACGAACTGGTCGGTGCGATGCATTTTTACGAAATCCACCCCACAGAGGGGCGCGAGAGATTCAAGACATCGTTTCTGGAGATGTTCGCGAACAAAACGATAGTGGAAGAGGTGGTTCATCCCGTTCTGACCGTGGACGGCAGGACCATCTGGATGAGCACCAACGCCCTGCCGATACTGGATGAGCACGGCACCCTGGTGGGCTACCGCGGATCCTGCGCGGACATCAGCGAACGCAAACAGCTGGAGGACCGGCTCAGGGAAAGCGAGCTCCTCCACCGCACGCTTTTCGAGCAGAATCCCTATGGCGTCGTCATTATCGACCCCGAAAACGCTTCCCTCATCGATTTCAACGACCAGGCCTGCCGTCAACTCGGCTATACGCGGGAAGAATTCAGCCGTCTGAAGATATCCGACATCGACACCATTGAATCGCCGGAGCAGACCAGAAACCGCATCCGGAAAATCATGCGCGACGGGTACGACGAGTTTGAAACCCTGCAACGCACCAAGCAAGGCGAACAGAGAACCATCCATGTCAAGGCCCAGTATTCGCCCATCAAGGGTAAAAACGTCTACCACTGCATCTGGCGGGATATCACCGCCGAGAAGAAAGAGGCGCAGCTCCTGCTGGCCAGGACGCACCTCATCGAGTACAGCGTCTCCCATTCATTGGACGAACTGCTGACGGAAACACTCGATCAGCTTGAGAAACTTACCGGCAGCGAACTCGGCTTTTTCCATCTGCTGCAGGAAGATCAGCGCACCATCACCCTCCACGCCTGGTCTTCGCGCACGGCCGAACAGTGCACGGCCGAGTGCGTTCACAGGCATTACGACATCAGCCGGGCAGGCGTCTGGACCGACTGTGCCTCTCTTCGCCAGCCGGTCATCCATAATGACTATGCGTCGCTGGCCCACCGCAAGGGTCTTCCCCCCGGGCACGCCCCGGTGAACCGGCAGCTGACCATGCCGATCATGCGCCATGACAGGATCGTGGGAATCCTCGGCATCGGCAACAAGAATACCGACTACACCCGGGAAGACATCGTCATTGTTACCCGTTTTGCGGACCTCGTCTGGGACATCGCCGAGCGTAAGCAGGTCCGGGACTCGCTCCGCGAGAGCGACGAAAAATTCTCGTCGGCATTCAACAACGCCCCGCTCATGATCACCATCAGCACCATCGAGGACGGCCGGTACCTGGACGTCAACCAGCGGTTCCTGGACATCTCCGGCTTCAGCAGGGAAGAGGTCCTGGCCAACACCGCCGTGTCCCTGGGGTGGCTCAGGGCATCCGACCGGGCACGGCTGAAGGAGATGATGCTGAAAAACGGCTCGATCCAGGATCTGGAACTGGAGATGCGATCCAAATCGGGCACAAAGGTGCTCTGCAAGTACTGGGGAACGATCATCCCCGTTGCGGGCCGAAAACGGCTCCTCTCAATCGCCCTGGATATCACGGAACACCGCAGGATGGAGCAACAGTTCCTCCAGGCGCAGAAAATGGATTCCATCGGCCGCTTGGCCGGCGGCGTGGCCCACGACTTCAACAACATGCTGAGCATCATCATCGGCCGGTCCGAGCTGGCCCTGATGCAGACGGACCGGGACACCCCCCTGTATCACAACCTGGAAGAGATCCAGGGCGCAGCCAAGCGGTCCGCCGAAATCACCAAGCAGTTGCTCACGTTCTCGCGCAAGCAGACCATCGTGCCCAAGGTGCTGGATCTAAACGACACCATCACCAGCATGCTCAAGATGCTGCGCAGGCTGCTGGGCGAAAACATCAAGCTGGGCTGGAATCCGGGCTACAACCTCAGGCGGGTTAAGATCGACCCCTCCCAGTTGGACCAGATCCTGGTCAACCTGTGCGTGAACGCCCGGGACGCCATTGCCGGCACGGGCGAAATCAACATCCAGACCTCGAATGGAACCTTCGGGGGGGCCGGCGACACGGACGACATCCCCCCCGGCGACTACGTACTGCTGCAGGTGAGCGACACGGGCTGCGGCATCGGACCGGAACTGCTGGGGCACATCTTCGAGCCGTTCTTCACCACCAAGGAACTGGGCCACGGCACCGGCCTGGGACTGGCAACGGTCTACGGTATCGTTCAGCAATCCGGCGGCGAGATCAGGGTCAGCAGCGAACCGGGCAACGGGTCCACCTTCAGCATCTATTTCCCCGCCGCAAGCGGCCCGGCCGATGTCCCGATCCCGGCAGCACCTCAAATCGCCGGCGGGACGGAAACCATCCTGTTCGTAGAAGACGAAGCAGCCATCATGCACATGGGCGCTGCAATGCTCGAAAAACTGGGGTACAAGGTTCTGCCGGTGAACTCGCCGGAGGAGGCCCTGCAGATTGCCGGGACACATGGGGGGCCCATCAACCTGCTGATTACCGACGTCATCATGCCCGGCATGAACGGCCACGACCTGGCAATCCGCCTACGTGCGGCCAATCCGGACATGAAAATCCTCTTCATGTCGGGTTATGCCTCGGACATCCTGTCCGATTGGGGAGAGCTGGGACAGGACCTGCACTTTCTGCAGAAGCCATTCACCATCACGACACTGGATGGAAAAATCAGGGAAACACTGCAGGAGTGATGCAGAGGGCCGGGACCGGCGCCTCCGCAGGGGACATGCTCAGACGCCGGCGCGGGACCCGGCCGCGGCGAACCGGTCGCGGCCCGCGGCCTTAGCGCTGTAGAGGGCGTCGTCAACCCGCCTGATCAGATCATCGACGCTCATGCCGGGTTCGCTGGTACCATAGCCGATGCTCACGGTGACCCGGATATCGTGCCCATCCCAGGGAACCACCGTATTCCGCACCTTGGCGAGGAGCTTCGCCGCCACGGTACCGGCCCGCACCAAATCCGCCTCCGGCAGTATGATGAGGAACTCCTCCCCTCCCCACCGGCTGCAGATGTCTTCACGGCGGATATTGGTACGCAGGGTGTCGGCGATCCCCCGGATGACCCGATCGCCGGCCTGGTGCCCGTGGGTGTCGTTGACCTTCTTGAAGTGATCGATATCAGCCAGCACGATCGAGAAGACCTTGCCGTTTCGCTCCGAACGGCTCTGCTCCGCGGCCAGCCGCATCACCATCTCCCAATGGTTGGCGAGACCGGTGAGAAGATCGGTGCGGGCCATCAGCTCCAGCCGGGCGTTGAGCTCCCGGAGCTGTGACTGGTAGCTGTCGCTGATGGAGACGATCTTGTTGAAGCGGCGCAGCAGCTTGCCGTATTTTTCGACGAACTGTTCCACCTCGGGCGCAACCGGATTCCCGTCAAAGGCACTCCGGCGCACCAGCGCCCGCATCTCCCTGAGGGCGTCGTCCTCCACCGGCTGCCGCTCAGGAGACATCGCCGGCTGTCCGGCCACGGCAGCGTCCGGCAGCGGCAAGGCCCTCTTGTGCATCCCCATCTTCTCATAGGCGGTCTTGATGCAGTCAGGGCAAATCCCGTGACTGAACATGATATCGGCATGGTTGCAGAAAAACGTTTCCAGCCGCTGCCAGTAGTCGTCGTCGGAGCGGATCTTCTTGCAGTACATGCAGATCGGGAGCGCCACATCCTTCAACTGACGATACTTCCAGGTGGCCTCCTCCAGCTTCTTGGCCATTGCCTGATGCTGGGTCTCGTAGGCATCGCTGATCACGAGCGTCTTGCTGAATTTGCGCAGCAGCTTCCCGTAACTTTCGGTCAGGACGGCGAATTCGGCGGCCAGGTCAGCATCCGGCAACGCGCCCGCCTCCATGACCTTCAAGGCGCGGGTCAGCGCAGGGTCTTCGACGGTTTTCTTCTTTCGCGGCATAACCACCTCATTCTTCCAGTTCCACGATGGCAAACGGCAGGGTGACCTCTTCCTTGAACTCCTCCGCCAGATCAAGGGACCGGGGATTCTCCCTGTCGTAGCGCCAGGTGATGGACACGGCTGCTCCCCGGCCGTGTGCTTCCTCGAAAAGGTCGAGCAGATCAAGCATGCACTTGGTGCTGCTGCTGTTCATGTAGCTGACGTTGATGTCCAGCGTGAGCCCCTCCGGATCGGCGAGGGCCGCTTTCACCCACTGGGCGATGGGGGCGTAGAACTCGAAGGAGTTTTCCGGGTAGGACTCGCCCGAAATCGCCAGAGTCCGCCCCCCGGGCTCATAGCTGACCAGGGGCGTTGAGACGGTCTGCTGTATGGTATCGAACACTCGCATGCGGAGCCTCCTAGATGTGCGCTGTCAGCGTGAAAAACGAATGCCGGTCGTCGACGGGGCGAACGCTGTACTCCAGCCGGCCGGAAGCCCGCTTTGCCATTTCCATGAGGCCGATGCCCGCCCCCATCGCGCCGGGCTGGACCTCGGCGCGCAGTTGCTGCCGGATGAGCTTTTTCAGCTCGTCCGGCGCCTGGGCCTTGATGTGGTCGATCCGGGTGCGCAGCAGCTCCACATCATCATTCAGGATCACGTTGCCCGAGGTGACGGAGTAGAACTCGTCCCGCCGGGCGATGACGATGGTGGCCGAACCGGCCTTGGCCGGGGAGATGTCCCGGCGGGCCAGATAGTTGCGAGCGTTCTGGGTCATCTCGATATAGACGGCGAACACGTCCTGAACCGCCATGCGGGCGATGTTCTCGGCGGCCAGGTGGTTCCTGATGGCAATGCCGATCTCCTCGATGATGCTGTGGGAAAAGGGGCCGTTGAAGCACATGAGGATGCCGTCCCTGGAGAACTGTTCCCGGAGCTGAAAGAGATCCATGATTCCTCCCTGTTGATTGCAATGGCGCGAACACTGTTCGCGGCGTCCCGGCGGACCGTCAGAAACGGAATCCCGCCAGGGTAATGTCGTCGCGCTGGCAATGGTCGCCCCGATAGGCGTCCAGGGCCGCCTCGACAGCCTCGGCCTGGGCCGGCATGGCGAGGTGCGCATGATCGGCCAGGACCTTTCTGAAACGCTCCGAGCCGAAACCGTACCCCTTGACCCCGCCCGGCTCGTCCAGCAGGCCGTCGGTCGTCAGATAGCAGCAGTCTCCGGCTGCCGGGGTCAGCACATGGTTGGTGTACCGGTAGTCGATCCGGGAGCCCCTGTAGCCCACGCGCTGGTGGTCACCGCGCACCTCCCGCGCCTCTCCGCCGGAAACCAGCACCAGCGGGAGCCCCGCCCCGGCGAAAGTCAACCGGCCCGCCCGCCGCTCCACCATGCAGAGGGCGATATCGAGCCCGGCATCCACGTCCCGCAGGTGCAGGGTGTTCCGCAGCACGCGATTGAGTTCCGCCAGGATGCGGGACGGATCGTCGTTGCAGCAGACATCCACCACGTGGTTCAGCACCGCGTTAACGGTCATGGTCATGAACGCGCCCGGGATGCCGTGGCCCGTGCAGTCGATCACCGCCAGCAGGAAGTGGTCCGGGAACTCGCGCAGGTAGTAGAAATCACCCCCAACCGGCTCCTTGGGCCGGTAGAGGATGAAATGATCGCCCAGGCAGCGCTCCAGCGATTCCCGGTCGGGCAGGATCGAGGTCTGGATCATGCGGGCATAGGTGATGCTCTCCATGATCCTGCGCTGGGAATCCTCAAGCAGCCGGTTGGCCGCGGAAAGCTCGTCGGTCCGCTCCCTGACCCTGGCTTCGAGATTGGTGGTGTGGTCCAGGACCATGGCACTCATGGCATTGAACGAGCCGGTCAGCTCCCCCAGTTCGTCCCGGCCGGTCACGGGCAGCGAAATATCGTACCGCCCGGCGGCAATCTCCCGGGACGCGGCGGACAGCCTCCCCAGGGGCGTCAGCACCATCCGGTTGATCAGGAAGCCGATGGCCAGGATGCCCAACAGCAGCGACAGGGACATGACCGCGATGATGGGGAGGAACTGCTTCATGCTGATGACACGGGATACGTCGACCAGAACCACGTTGAACCAGCCCATCCCCTCCAGGAACGAAATCGCCATGAGATAGCTCTTGCCGCCGAACCGCACCGGGAACGCCTCCACCTCGCTCCGCCCGGCCGCCAGGGACTCGATGGCCCGCCGCACCTGCGCTTCCCGCGCCGGATCGCCCATGAGGGTGAAGATCGTGATCTTTCGGTCCACGTCGCGGGTGTTGGCGTTATGCTCCACCACTTTCCGGTCCTCGTGGGCCTGCACCACCCCGGCGCGGTCCATCAGTATGGTTGAAAGCCCCTTCTGACGGGTGTGCACCACCTGATTGAGGAAGTCGGAAATGGTGATGCCGCCGCCGCAGATGCCGATCTTTCGGCCGCTGCCGTCGGTCATGGCCGCGTTGAACCAGACCTTGATCTCCTGCAGGGTGGCGTTGTAATCCAGGTTCAGGGCGTAGTCGTCGATTGAGCGAAGCCCCTCGAAGAACCACCGGTCATGGGGCTTGGACCCGTCAAGTGTCACCATTTCGACACGGCCGTGTCCGTTTCGCTTGTCATAGACGTAATAATGGTTCGACGCCGCCAGGGCAATGAAGAAACTTTTGTCCCGGTAGAGGGTGCGGTAGTTTTCCAGCTCGGCAAAGGCAGCGCGCTGCAGTTCGCGGTTCCCCTCGTCCGAGGCCCAGTGCCTGAGGGTGACGTCCCGGGCCATCATCCGGGCCAGGGCCACCTCCCGCTCGATGACGGAGATGACCTTGTTTTTCTCCAGCAGCGCCTCCTTGGTAGCGAACCGGAGAGCCAGATCATCAATGATGCCGGACGTGCTGGCGTCAAAGGCAAAGAGGGTCAGCCCCCCCACCGCTAAACTGATGAGGACGATGACGGAAATGAATTTTGCTTTGAGGCTCGTGACCTGCATGGACACCGTTTTCCTCGTGGCGGCGGACTTAACGCGCTTACAACACCGCAGCAAACAGCATGCAAATATATCGCCAACTTAGATTAACACCACCCAAACCGACCATCCCCGAGGATACTCCCGGTTCGGCCGTCTCACAACAGCCTGGCTGCGTAGTGCCCCCCTCACCGACTGCGACGGGTCCTTGCGCGGCACCGCCCTTCACTGCACCAAAAAGAAACACCACCTGGCGTGGATCAGTGGTGTAGAATTCTGGTGGATATGGCAACCCGCACGATAACCGAGAGGAGAACGATACCATGCCCTACGTGAACATCAAGATCACCCGGGAAGGAGCGACGGCGGAACAGAAGGCGGCCCTGATCAGGGGGGCCACCCAGCTGCTGGTGGATGTCCTGGGAAAGAATCCGGCCACCACGGTGGTGGTGATCGACGAGGTGGATACCGACAACTGGGGGATCGGCGGCGAGTCGGTCACCGTGCGGCGCAGGGCCGGACGCTGATCGTCCGCACCAACTCCACGTCTGGCAGGTTGGCGTACACGTCCCGATAGTCGTCGTGGCGGCGCAGCACCGAGACCACGCAGTCCAGGGGCTCCGGCCATATCTCGGGAAGATCGGCTTCCAGGCTGTCGTCCGTCGAGAATGCCAGACGCTCGACCGGGGGAGTGAACCGGGCATCGATCCCCTCTTTGTTGCCCCGGGGATCGATCCGATACCAGCCATGCTCCGGCAGGAATACCGCATTCAGGCCGTGCAGGCAGTAGGGCGCCCCGCTGCCGTCCAGGCTCAGCCGCTGATAGCAGAACCCCGCCGGGATGCCGCATGCCCTCAGGAGCGCCGCAAGCAGATGGCTTTTGGCATAGCAGTACCCGGTCCGGTGGCGCAGGACGT
Source organism: Geobacter sp. 60473 (assembly GCF_036323535.1). GTDB lineage: Bacteria > Desulfobacterota > Desulfuromonadia > Geobacterales > Geobacteraceae > Geobacter > Geobacter sulfurreducens. Next base: position 1,105,440 of record NZ_AP028967.1, on the reverse strand, counting down.
CCGATGCCGTGCAGGTCACGGGGTTGAGCTGATAGTCCCAGCTGTGGCGGACATTGTCGCGCACCCATTCGAAGCATCTTCCGGCGATCTCGCTCGCCGGGCGGCAACCGGCCGAGAGCGCCGCTGCCAGGGACAGAATGTCCGGGTGCTTCCAGTCAATGATGCCCGACTCCGCCAGATATCGTTCCATGTCGGCCGTTATCCTTTCAGGCGCGGGCTATTCGGGGAACACCGCGGCGCACAGGTTGCGCACTTCCTGGAGCATCACGAGATGTTCCCTCTCCTCGGCCACAATCGCCGCGATGACATCGGCATCAATTCCATCGAGACCGGCTGCCGCCTCCGCGTAAAAGGCGACCGAATCCGCCTCCATGACTATCGCCATGTCCAGCGCCTTGGCCAGGTTCGAGGCGATGACCGTCTCGCTCACCACGCTCGGCCGGGGCAGAACCATCCTGCGCACGCGGTCCGCCGCCGTCATGAGTTCCTCGTCCGTCAGGTTCGGGCCGCGCATGCTCTCCGGCAACCTCTCCCACATCCGCGTGAAGGTCTCCAGGTGATCAAGCTCCGCCTTCGCCAGTGCGGCGGCCAGCGCGGAGATCCGCCCGTTGCCGCAGCCGATGGCCAGCGACTCGTAGAATATCCGGCCCCGCCGCTCCAGCTCCATGGCTATCTGCAAAACCATATCCGCGGTAAGTTTCACAGGTCATATCCTCCTTTCGCCCTGACCTCCGGGCCATCCCGCCCGCCGGTTCCCCCTGCAGTACGCATGGATGATCAGGCTCAAGGCGTGATCATGCCGCTCAACGCGTCCCCCGCGGGCTGCGGGGACGTGCGGCAAAAAACCGGAGCGCCTCCCCCACCTCGGCCACCACCGTCTCCCAGTCTCCCACGCGGGGCTGGCGGAACAGGCGCATGACCCCGGGATACCAGGGCGAATCGGTCCGGTCGGTGAGCCAGCGCCAATCGGTCCGGTACTCCGGCAGGAGCACCCAGCACTCCGTGCCCAGCGCCCCTGCCAGATGAGCCACGGCGGTATCCACGGTAATGACCAGATCCAGGTTGGCCACCAGGGCGGCGGTGTCGGCAAAGCCGGCAATATGCCGCATCAGGTCCACCACGGGCAGGCCGGCGGGTGGCTGGGCCGCCTCTTCCTCGCCCGCCCCTTTCTGCAGACTGAAGAACCGCACCCCGGCCACGCCGCCAAGGGGCTCCAGGGTCTTCAGGTACGGCAGGGAACGGTCCCCATCGTTCTCGAAATGGGGATTCCCCTTCCACGCCAGGCCGATCCGCATTTCCGGCCCGGCCCATTCCCGCTCCAGCAGTGCCGCCCACTGCTCGGCCATGCCCGGATCGGCGTGCAGGTACGGGATACGGGCGGGGATGGAATCGAGGCGGGTCCGGCAATAACAGGGGATGCTCATGGCCGGGGTCCAGAAGTCCCACGCATCATCCGGCAGGATCTCGTCAAAGGAGATAACAGTATCAACACCGTCAAGGGTCTTCAAGAGGTCTTTCAGCGCCACGTGGCACACCAGGGTGATCCGGGCCGCCCCCCGGTCCTTGAGAAGCGGCGCGTAACGGCAGAACTGGATCATATCCCCATGCCCCGCCTCCAGGCCGATCAACAGGGAGCGCCCCTGCAGATCCTCGCCGCGCCAGCGGGGGCACGGCAGATGCTCCTCCAGCCGGGCGAACCAGCGCCGGTTCCGGCTCTCCAGCAGGGACCACCCCTCGTCGAAGCGGCCCTGGCGCAGCAGCAAGTAACTGAGGTTGAACGATGCCCGGTGATAGTCCGGGTCCAGCCGAAGGGCCGTGCGATAACTCTCCTCCGCCTCCCGCTCCTGCTTCCGGCAAGCCTGCAGTACCCCCAGATTGGACCATGCCGCCGGGCTGTCCGGCTCAAGCTCGATGGCGCTCAAGTACGCGCTCTCCGCCTCCTCGAACCGCTTCTGGTTCGCCAGCAGCACCCCCAGGTTGGAATGCGTATGCCCCAGGCGGGGATTCAGCGCCAAGGCCAGCCGGTACCGGCGCTCCGCCTCGGCCGCCATCCCCTCCTGGTCCAGCAGCATGCCGAGATTGGCGTGGGCCTCGGCAAAATCCGGCGCAAGCGCGAGTGCCTCGCGGAAACAGGCCTCCGCGGCGCGGCACTCGCTAGCCGCCAGCAGGCGGTTTCCTTCCAGAAAGAATGCTTCGGCGGGTGTGGGTTCGCTGTTCATGGACATTGGTGATAACGGCTCGCTGGTGTGGAGTCTGGGTTAACCTAACTTCGCAACATCGTAGTGTATCTCATCGACCGGGCAATCATGGCTTGAGCCCGAGCAACTCCCGTCCCTTCATGCTCAGCCGGGGAGCGCCGTCAACAACAAGGATCATCTCAAGTTTCTGCAGAGCGCGCATGATGTCGCGAGGAGAGTTTCCGCCGACCGAACGTATTCGCGTCCGCGCCCGGTTCGGGTCCTTTGCGGCGAGGGCCTGAAGAAACTCCACCGAAGCCGACAGCTCGTGTTCTTTCAAGCCGCGCCAGAGCCAGAGGCTTCCGAATATCTCCGCGTAGGAGGATATGATCAGATGCGAGAGAGCTCCGACAAGCCCAAGGGAAAGATGTGCCCGGTCAATATCATCCTCAACGGTGAAGGGGTCGTCGATAAGGATCGGACCCGCTATCCACCCCAGATAGTAATCATCGTGCGGCTCATAGACTTGGCCGATACACCCCAGCATGGCCAGAGCGAAAACAAGATAGAGAGACCAGAACAGCCCCGGCGCAGTGGCAGGAAGCGTCGTACCGTAAGATATTCCCAGCAGGACGCAAAACAGTGATGCGCCGACGACGAACCACGGATAACCTCTGCGTCCTCGCTGGTAATCCTGCTTGGGTCTCAAAAAGAACGAAGCCGCCATGAACGCAAGGGATAGATTGGCTCCGGTCGCCACGGACGCGTCGTACCCAAGATGATCTACTACCGGCAAATCTACAATCGTCAGCGTGAAAACAAGGAATATCGTTCCCACCACCATGAATATCGGGGTCAGGACAACCGTCAGCATGGCAAACGTAGCCGTGTCATGCCTCGCGGAATCCAGGCAGAGCCTCAGCCTGTCGCGGATGAGGTCGTGATTGGGTGATGTCTCGATAGGGTGCGTCATAGCAGGTTGTTCCGGTGCCAATGTGGCCGTTGAAGATACTGACCAGGGTATGAAGTGCGCCCTATGGCAGATGAGCATTGGCCGCTCACGGTATTTTCTGAAGCATATATGCGCCGGATAAATGGCAGAGAAGCCCTGCGAGACGATCGGAACTCCCCTGCGGAATATTCTCAGGCTCTCACTCCATCAGCCTTCCACTTCACTTCTCCGAAAAAGCCAGATGCACGCCCAGAGCGGCAAACGCACCGGCGAAGCTTCGGCGCAACCAGGCCTGGACCGATTCCGATTCGATCACAACCGTACGGAAGGCATTGGCCAGCAGACCGTAGACCACGAACACCGCAAAGGTCATGGCCATGAACACGCCGCTCAGGACCAGCAGCTGTGACAGGGGGCCGGCCGGGCCGGGCCTGACGAATTGCGGCAGGAAGGCCAGGAAAAAGATGGTCAGTTTGGGATTCAGGATGTTGAGCAGCAGCGCCCTCACCACCAGTGACAACGCCGAGCGGCGCGAAGGGGTGCTGTCCAGGGCAAAGGTAGAGGTGTCTTTCCACGTGGCATAGGCCACATAGAGCAGATACGCCACCCCGGCGTACCTGAGGGTCTGGAATGCCAGCGCGCTGGTGTGCATGAGCGCCGCAAGCCCCAGGATCGTCGCCAGCAGGTGTGGGATGATCCCGGCGGTGCAGCCGAGCGCCGCGTAGACGCTGGCCGCGCGCCCCTGGGCGATCCCCGTGGAAACGGTGAAAATGACTCCGGTACCGGGAATGAGGACGACAATGAGTGAGGTGATGAGAAATTCGGCGCTGATCATGGCTGTCCTTGTGTGAATCGGTGTTGTCTCGACACTTCAGAAACGGTTTCCGGCAAACATCCCAACGCTGCGGGCCGGCGTGCATCCAGTCGGATCAGTATCCGTACTCGCCCGTCCTGATCTCCACGAGCCGGTCATCCAGGAATTTCAGGTGATAGAGGAAACGGTCGGGCCCGAAGTTGTAGACCCACTCTTCAGTGGTCACCGTCGTCAGGAACGTCCCGTCGCGGGTCACCGCCTGGACGAGCTCTTCCCGCCGCTGCTCCTTCCGGGCCGGCTCGCCGCACTTCTCGATCACCCCTGCCCGCGTATCTCCGGGCGCCACGATCCTGTCGCCGCAGTAGAATTTCGCCGTGGTGGAGCCGGGCTCCCTGAGGATCGGAAACGCCTTGGCCGGCGCGGGGTTCTTATCGCCCTTGCGTGAGTAGTGGGCGACCGTGGCGGTCGGTTCGACACGGGCGCCAGTGACTCCGATGGTGAACACCAGTGAAAAGATCACCGCCATAAGCGTGCAGGATGTCGACAGGGTCAATCGCTTCACAATGTTCACCTTACTGAGGCTGCCCCGCCCCCTGCGGGTCTGTCCAACGGCTGAGCATGGTTACTGCTGTATTATGGGTTGACAGCTTGTAGCCAACTGGCTACAGTATAATCATGATTGAAATCCGCAAAACCGAACTGTTTGCCAAATGGCTTGACAATCTTCGTGATGTAAAGGCCAAGGCTCGGGTCCTCGTGAGGATTGAGCGGCTTGCGTCCGGAAATCCCGGAGACGTCAAACCGGTCGGCGATGGAATCTCGGACAATGCGTATCGACTACGGTCCTGGTTACCGAGTTTATTTCTTCCAGCGAGGAAGCGAATTGATCGTCCTGCTGGCCGGCGGCGATAAAGGCAGCCAGTCTCGGGATATCAAGGCGGCAATCCGCCTCGCACAGAACCTATAGGAGCTGAACATGACCAAAACCGCAACCAGTCGCTATGACGTCGCCGAACATCTCCGTACTCCGGAGGAAATGGCCGCCTACCTTGAAGCCTCCCTCGAAGAGGCTAATGGCGATGCGACCTTCATCGCCAAGGCACTCGGAGACATAGCCCGCGCCAAGGGGATGTCGCAGGTTGCACGAGATGCCGGTCTTTCCCGCGAAAGTCTTTATAAGGCACTTTCAGGAGAGCGGGTTCCCAGCTTTGATACCATCCTTAAAATCATTGCGGCACTTGGACTTAAACTGCACGCAGAAGCCAGGTAACCTGCTGATAGTATTCCGGGAATCTTTGATTTCATTTCTTTCATCTATCCAAGGGCTCAGGAGCGCACCAGCGTAGCGGAAACCGTGCGCCGCCGCCCTTGTCGGCTCATCGCTCGTCAAATTACTTGTAACGCCAAAGGTCATTCAAGTAGCCGGGGAAAGTCGTGGATGCATAGCCATAGCCACCGAACATCCAGATGTCTCCTGATTTATCAATCCATGACGAAGCTCCGTATCGTGCACCAGGAGTGTTGGTCGCAGAGGTGACGCCTTTTGTCCCATATATTCCACCTTGCGCAGATGAACTATCGCCGGCAACCCAAGTCCAGTAAGTGCCGTCCCATCTCCACAAATCATTAAGTGAGCTGCCCGTTACTCCGTTACCAGCAGTCCCATTCCCTCCGAAAAACAAGAAATTACCACTGTTGTCAATCCATGCATTTGCTTGCATTCGTCCGCCAATTTTGTTTGTCGGCGCTGCAATGCCTTTTGTTCCGTAAGTTGCAGAAATTGTGGGTTGGTCATCACCTGCAACCCAAATCCAATTTGTCCCGTCCCATTTCCAGAGATCATTCAAATATCCGGAGACACTCTTAGCCTGTCCATCGCCACCAAAGAGCCAAAAACTACCATTACGGTCTACTAGTGATACCGCATAACGCCTTGATCCTGGGGTATTCGATGATGCCGAAACTCCTTTAGTTCCGTAACTACCATATTGTCCGGTCAAGTTACTCCCAGACATCCAAGTCCAATTCGTTCCGTCCCACTTCCATAGATCATTCAAATAGCTCCATGTGCCGTTCGTGTCGTAGCCGAGCCCACCGAACAACCAAAGATTTCCTGATTGGTCTTTCCAAGAGACAGCACCGGATCGTCCTCCTGGTTTATTGCCTGCCGCAACTGTTCCCTTCGTTCCATAGACACCCGCTTGACTTAGTATGTTATCCCCAGAAACCCAGGTCCAATTAGCACCATCCCATCGCCAGAGGTCGTTTAACCAGCCACCATTCCCACTGGTATCAACGATTCCTTGCCCGCCGAACAGCCAAAAGTTACCAGTATTGTCAACCCAAGATACGGCCTCTTTTCGTCCCCCCGGGATATTGGTAGCTACTGCTACTCCTTTGGTTCCATAATTGGCAGCAGTGTTGCCTGTCGAAGGGCCTGAAATCCATGTCCAGTTTGCACCGTCCCAGCGCCACAGATCATTCAAGTAACTCAGATTGCCGATTCCGTCATAACCTTCACCGCCAAAAAGCCACATATTCCCCGAATTGTCAGTCCATGAAACTGCCCCATACCGTGCGCCTGGTTTGTTAGTTGGTGAAGGTATCCCTTTAGTGCCGTATGAACCAGCTTGTAATGTGGAATTATCTCCACTCATCCATGTCCAATAAGCTGTAGCCTGGTTACTGTTTGTGTTATCGGAACCACAGCCTGCAATTAATGCAAGACAAAGTAACAATGCAGAGAGAAGTATCTTTTTCACAATTTCTCCTTTTCCAGGAACTCCTGAGGGTCGAACCTCGCTAACCAACTGGAACTACATCGTAATCGTCCCAAAAGAATGCATTTCCAGGGCTTAGAACCTCACTTTTGCCGGTAAAATGGGCATGGTAAGGCTCCGCATCCTCTCTCAGGAAACTCGCTCCGTCCACCTGCTCTTCCAGCTTCCTTCCCTTGACGCTGCATCCCATCTTCCGTTGCGTGTCTGTGATAAAAGCCGAACTGCCGACTGCAATGCTTTCGGTCCAATGGCCTTCCCGATTCATGCCCTTCTTCAGTGCATCCTCAACCCATTTACGGTGCTGTTCGGCAAAACTCCCGTAATCCGGGAAACCGCAAGCATCGAAAAGACTGTGCCTGTCGATAATGGCGTATCGGTCCGGCGGATTCTGAATCTCGTTGTATCCGTTCATTTCCCATTCCGCTGGATGCGTTACGACACCGGCGCGGACCATGTTCAGATCGATGTAAACGAGGCAACGGACGAGATGCTCGTTTCTCTCGATCGCGGTGGCGTGGTACCGATCTTCCCAGAACGCCCCTTTTCGATTTTTACGTTGGTTGAATTCCTGCGCGGTTCTCCCGGCGATCAGTTGGATGCTCTTTGCCACGACCTCTGGTTTCGTGTCCACTACCAGCAGATGAACATGGTTTGAGGTAACGGCGTAATTGAGGACCTGCAGCCCGAACCGCTTCTTCGCCTCGAATAGCCAGTGCAGCCACCGACGCCGGTCTCTGGCAAACTTGAGAAGAAACTCTTTCTTGTGACATCGGTGTGTGATGTGCCACACCTGACCCGGTATGTAGTGCCGATTCGCTCGTGCCATGTTAAGTGCTCGATTATGACCCTGAAAATGCGCTTCTAAGGGTAAAAATCTCCCAAAAATGAGGTGTAATTGTTGAAATATCGTTATGTTAGCTTGGTCCGACCCGATTCACGTCACGGTAAAGTGGCCGTAAATACTATGTGTTTTTCAAAGACCTGATAAGAGTTGGGCATCTCTTTACCTCATGTTTGTGATATTTGTTGATCAAACTGTCTTAGTGCCATCTTTAATGTCTTCGGTGGCTGCCGCGTCGTCTTCGGGATCCCCCTCTCCCTCATCTTCGAGAACGGCTTCTAAGCCAGCATTTGCTTGTTTTCTTTTTTCTTCAAGCATCCGCTTTGATTTTTTATCAAGCATGACAGCAATTTTTGACAGTCCAGGGATTTCTGAAATTTTGTCAATGGTGTGGCTTAGCTTCACGCTTTTTTCCAAAACGTCCATTAACGGATGGTCAGATTTATTGTAATCTGTTATGAGCTTACCTGGATTTTCAGAATTAACTTCAAGTATGCTATATAGTAGCTTTATGCGTAATTCAGCTGACATTTTCTTATCCTTAACATTTTCAATTTGGCTTGAGAGCCCTTCGAATGTTTTGCTCAAAACCTCTTTATGAGTATATTCCTCAATCAGTCTCTTAGATAGATTAAGGCTTTTATTTGCTGAGTACGCTAACCACAAAACTGGTATGTATAATGGTAATATCGCTATTACTAGCCTAGGTATAATCATAATTACCTCTTCAAGCGTTTTTGTTTCAGTGCTAATAAAATAGACACTGACCACAAATGGTATCAGAGACACACATATCATACCTATAATGCCGCCAATAAATTTATCCGTTAACTTTTTTGTGTCTTCCAATTCCTCTTTCTTTTTTTCTGAATATGCATGACTGAGACCCTTTGTAAGCGCGCGTGGCAAAAGGTCAGAAACTTGCTCTGACAATTGGGTATATTCTTCTTCCCAGCGCTTAATCGTATTATTAAATTGTGCTTCTTTTTGATTGGCAAATGTTATTGAATCAGCTATCTGCTTTCTTTTGTGTTCTGAAAGCTCAAGTTGGGTGTTGGATATATTGTTCTTTAGCTCATTATATGCATCATTCAGTTCATCCTTAAGCCCAGGGACAGCTGTTTCGGCCCCTGATTCACTGGTCTCCGTGTACCCCATTACTTCGAAATATAATTCGTCTATTTCGTTCTTCTTGTTTAGTACATATTTATGTAAAACATCAATCTTTGTCGATATCTCTTGGCCATTTGTAGCTAATGTCTGAAGTGACTGGATATTGTTCGAGTAATTACTGCTATTTGAGAATAGCTCTTCTAACTCAGCGATGCTTTCCTCGAGTTGCTCTTTTCTGTCTTTAATGTCATCTGAAGCGATAACAATATCGGCGTGAACTGACTGCACACTTCCTACTATTTCACCCACCTTGGAGTTAAGTGAATTAACTGTCTCGTGAATATTAATTACTTCGTTTAATATTTCATTGGTTTTGTTAAGGTTTTCAGTGGCAGCCTCTTTTGCGACTTCGCTTTTATTCCTGAATTCAACTGCCTTTCTCGAAGACTGTTTGGCCTCGGCCTCATAGTCTGATGTTTTCTTAGATAAAACATCTTCAAGCTGGCGGATTTGTTCCCTGATTTGCTGTGATTCTTCTCGCAAAGCTTTGAAGGACTCTTGGACACCCGTAATCTGGATCCATAACTTCTTTCTTTCTTCTTCTAAATAATCCACTCGATCATCTTTGAAAATCCCCATGTGTCCTCCAAGAAATTTAATTCAGTTTCGTGCTCAACGGCTGAGAGTGCAGCGGCGAAGCGAAGAGAATCTTCATGGTCTGAGCGCGTGTTGGAGCTACTTCACATAAAGAAGGCCCATGTCAACTGGGCCTTGATACATAGATCGATTGCGGAGACCTCTTGCGGGTCGGACCAAGGTAACCAACTGAAATAACATCATAACAGTCCCAAAAGAACTCATTTCCAGCGCTTAGAACCTCACTTTTGTCGGTAAAATCGGCATTGTAAGACTCCGCCTCTCTCCCAGAAAACTTGCTCCGTCCACCTGCTCGTCGAGGGAAGCAGGGACCTGCCTTAGTTTTCCCATACCCGAATCAATTCACTCCGCACACCACTAACACCCTTTCATAAATCAATTGCCATCCCCGTTCAATCAGGAAAACCCCTATACGCCGCGTCCTCGGAGCCGCGTTTCAGGCGCTGATCACACTTCCACCTCCACCCACACGGGGCAGTGGTCGGAAGGCTTTTCCATGGCGCGGATGTCGTAGTCGATGCCGGCGGCGCGGCAGGCTTGCTGGAGCGGACGGGTGAGGAGGATGTGGTCAATGCGCAGGCCCCGCTTGGGCTCGGACTCGAAGCCGCGGCTGCGGTAGTCGAACCAGCTGAAGCGGTCGTCGATGTGGGGGTAGAGCTCGCGGTAGCTGTCGTGCAGCCCCCAGTCGCGCAGGGCGGCGAACCAGGCCCGCTCTTCGGGGAGGAAGCTGGTCTTGCCGGTGCGGAGCCAGCGCTTGGCGTTGTCGGCGCCGATGCCGATGTCCGGGTCCACGGGGGCGACGTTGAAGTCTCCCATGACCGCCAGGGGGGCGTCGGGGTCGCAGGAGGATTTCAGGTAGGCGAGCACGTCGGCGTAGAAGCGTTCCTTGGCCGGGAACTTGACCGGGTGGTCGCGGCTTTCGCCCTGGGGGAAGTAGCCGTTGATGACCCGCAGGGGCGACCCGGCGGGAAGGTCGAAGGCGGCGCTGATGAAGCGCTTCTGGGCCTCGTCGCCGTCGCCGGGAAGGCCGAGCCGGACGTCGCGGGGGGGCTGGAGGGAGAGGAGCGCCACGCCGTGGTGGGTCTTCTGGCCGTGGTAGATCACGTGATAGCCCAAGGCCTGGACTGCGGCCAGGGGGAAGTCGGCATCCTGCACCTTGGTTTCCTGGAGGCCGATGATGTCGGGCCGATGGGTCCGGACCAGTTCTTCGAGTTGATGGAGACGGGATCGCAGGCCATTGACGTTGAAGGATACGAGTTTCATCCCGGGTCACCTCGCAAGGGGAATTGTGCTCGTATCACTAGCAGATTGCGGGTTCATTATCCATTGGTTTGTGAACGGGTTCGAGGCGGGCGGAAACGTGCCCCGGACCGGGCGGTCCGGGGCGGTGCGACGGGTCGGTCAGGGCTGGTAGCCGTCGGTGAGGGTTTTCATGAAGGCCACCAGGGCGTCTTCTTCGGCATCGGAGAGCTTGAGGTTGCCCAGTTCGGCGGTGTTCATGGTGAGGGCCAGCTCGGGCAACGGCCAGCAGGTCACCTTTTCGCCGGGGGAGCCGGGCGCGCAGGTGGGGAGAACGTCGCGGGTGTTGTAGAAGTGGACTATCTCCTTCAGGCTCTTGAAGTAGCCGTTGTGGCCGAATGCCTTGACGACATCGGGGGCTGCTTTCTTGTCCACGTTGCGCAGGGTGGGCACCTTGTGCTTGCCGAGGTTGGCCTTGGCAAATCGGCTGTAATCGATGCGCGACTCAAGGAAGCCGCCGAGCCCCAGGTCGATCCAGGCGGCCCCCAGGGGATTGAAGGTGGACTGATAGAAAGGATTCTCGACATTGCGCGGTACGCCCAGGTTGTCGTAGGTGTAGTCGGTGAAAAGCGGCTTTTTGCCGGTGTTGACGTGGCAGCGGGCACATTTGCCCTTGCCGTTGAAGAGAGCGAGCCCCCTTCTCTCCTCGGGCGTCAGGAATGCCTTGCCGGCCAGGAAGGCGTCGTACTTGGAGGTGAAGGCGTTGGATTCGGCCGAGCCCTCGTAGGCGGCAATGGCCAGGGCGATGTAGTCGTAGGCCAGATTGGATTTTGCCCGGTTGGGAGCATCCAGGTTCACGAAGGCCCCTTCGGTGGCGCAGGCGGTGTCCACGTCAGCGGGCCAGGCAATGGCGCACGAGCCGGGCCAGACGGCGTCCATGGCGGTGCCGTAGGTGGCGGTGCAGACCCGGTGGACCACGCAGGCCGAGTCGGGGAGCGCCTGCTCCAGCGGATTCAGGAACGGACCCTGGGCCTGGTCGGCGGCAGGATTGCCCAGTTTTTCGCCTGTGGCGCGACCATCCCAGAAGTTGCCCCCCACGAACATGCCGCCGCCCTGACGGATATAGTTGAGGATGGGCGCAGTGGTTGCGTAGGCCGATGAGGGTGGTTTGCGGTTGCCGAAGCGCCCGGCAATGGAGCCTTCATACACGGCGCCGTGGGCGTTGACTTCCGAGGTGGGCCCGGTCCACCCCGCCTCGGGGGCGTGGCAGTCCGCGCATGACTGGTTGCCATTGATGGAGAGGTTGGTGTCGAAGAAGATGTCTTTGCCCAGTTGCTCCTTGACGGTCAAGCCTGCCGCGCCGGCGGCGCCTGCCGCCAGGAGGAGAAGTGCCGCCGCTCCCATTAGTCGCTTGGATACCATCCCTGTACCCCCTTGTTGTGTGGAACCTGACCATATCGTTGTCGGACAGGTTTCCGGAATATGCGGTCGCATCCCTGCCTTCCCCGGCGCCGTATCACCCTCCTTTCCCGTACGCCTGTTGCCGGCGCTCATTTCCGGCCGGGGCCCGCAGAGGTTAACTCTACATAATGATTAACCTTTGTCAAACGCCCTCCGTCCGGGCCCGCCAATGAATTACTCCTTGACATCCACGGATTTGAACTTTATAACTAGTTGAAAATCTGATTATTTTACTCGCCGGGCAGTTTTCCGGCCGATGTTCGTGCCCCATGTATCGAGACCATTTCGGCTTTACCGAACAACCCTTTGCGCTCACCCCGAACCCTGATTTTCTCTTTCTGAGCACCCACCATCAGGAGGGGTTCGCCCACCTGCTCTACGGCATTGACACCCATGCCGGGTTCATCGAGCTGACGGGCGAGGTGGGGACCGGCAAGACCACCCTGATCAGAACCTTCCTCAACCAGCTCGACCCGGCCACGCACCGCACCGCCCTCATCTTCAACCCGACCCTGTCGTCCCTGGGGCTGCTCCAGGGGATCAACCGGGAGTTCGGCCTCCCCTGCGCCAGCTCGGAGCGGGGCGAGCTGCTGGAAGCCCTGAACCGTTTCCTGCTGGAGGAAAGCTCGGCCGGCCGCACGGTGGTGCTGGTGATCGACGAGGCCCAGAATCTTTCCGCCGAGGTGCTGGAGCACATCAGGCTCATCTCCAACCTGGAGACCGAGCGGGACAAGCTGATCCAGATCGTGCTGGTGGGCCAGCCGGAGCTGAAGCGGCTGCTGGCGCTGGAAGAACTGCGCCAGCTCAACCAGCGGATCACGGTGCGCTACCACCTGGAGCCCATGGGGTGCGACGACACGCGGGAGTACATCCGGCACCGGATCAGGGTGGCGGGCGGCGGCCGGGAGCCGGTGGCGTTCACCCTTGGGGCGGTAAAGAAGATCTATCGCTTCTCAAAGGGGCTGCCCCGGCTGATCAATGCCGTGTGCGACCGGGCGCTCCTGCTGGCTTACACCAGGGACAGCAGGGAGATCACCGCGTCAATGGCGGCCGAAGCCATCATCGACGTGCGCCAGGAGGAGGGGCGGCGCTTTCCCATCCCCCGCAAGACCCTGCAGCTTCTGACCCTGGCCGCGGCGATAAGCATCGGCGTTGCCGTGTTCAACCGCGCGGACAAGGAGCCACCGCCCCCGGCCGTGGCCGGAGAGGCAACGCCGGCCACGGCCCCGGCGCCGCAGCCGCCTCCCCTGACCGGCGACGCTGTCCGCAAATCCCTGACGGCAACGGCCGCGGGGGACAACCTGGTGACCGCGGCCAACGCCCTGCTGGGGGCATGGCAGGCACCCGCCATCGACCGGGCCGGGCGCAGCGACGATATCCGCACCCTGGCGGCACGGCGCGGTTTCACGGCCACGGAAATCAAGGGGAGCCTGGACGACATCCTGCGTTTCGACGCGCCGGTGCTGCTCCAGGTGGAGCTTCCCGACGGCACCAGCCGGTTCCTGACCCTTACGGCCGCGAACAACGGCTCGTTCACCGTGGTGCCGGCTGTTGCGGGGAAAGATTCCCTTTCGCGCGGCGAGATCGAGGCGTTCTGGGAAGGACGGGCCTGGATGTTCTGGAAGAATTTCCACGGAATACCGTTACGGACCCGGGCGGGAAGCAGGGGCAAGGGAGTGAAGCCGCTTCAGGAGCTGCTGAAGGGGGCTGGTTTCTACGATGAAAAACCCACGGGCGACTTTGATGCGGCTACCGAGGAAGGGGTGCGTCGCTTCCAGCAGTCCGAGGGGCTGCAACCTGACGGCAAGGCGGGGGAGAAAACGCTGGCGCTCCTCTACCGCAGGGCGGGCGGGTTTTTCCCGCCGGGACTTACGGGAGCAAAGGGGAGCACGCAATGAGCCTGATTCTTGACGCGCTGAGAAAAATGGAGCAGGAGCGCAAAGCCCGGCGCGGGGCCACCGAGAACATCCGTCCCGACGTGCTTGGTCACCGGGGCGCGCAGCGCTCCGACAGCCGGAAACGGTGGCTGTTCGCGGCCGGCGCCGCAGTGATCCTCCTGGCGGGTCTGGCAGCGGGCCTGTTACTGAAGGGCGGCAACGACGCCACGCGCACGGCGGCGGTACAACGCCGGGACGCCGGCCGGCCGGCCCCGCTGACGGCCGGGTACCAGGACGAGGGTACGGAATCCGCGCCTGCGCCGGCCCCCGTGCCGCAGCCCCCGGTTCCGCAGCCGCAACCGGCTCCGGCCCTTGAGGCGCCGCGTCCCGTCCCTGCCCCGCCCGCGGCGGCTGTTCCGCGCCCCGTGCCCGCGGCACCGCGCCCGGACGAGGAGGAAGAAGAAAGTGTTCCGGCGGTACGCGCCCCAAGCGCACCGGCACCCGTTGCCGTGGCCCAGCCCTCGGATCTGTCCGTAACGGGCATCGCCTGGCAGGATGAGCGGCGCCTGCGCCGGGCCGTGGTGAACGGCACCCTGGTTGCGGAAGGAAACGTGGTGGCGGGCGCCCGCATCGTCTCCATCGGCGAGCGCAAGGTCCGCTTCTCCAAGGACGGCCGCACCTTCGACGTCCCCCTCTCCGGCGGTCACTGACCCGGCGCGGCCAGCCGGCCGCGCAACCCTTCAACCCTTCAACCCCACAACGCTTCCCGCAGGCCCGACCGCCGTTCGCTCCTCCGCGCCGCAGCGGACCGCAGGATCTCCTCGTCCGCCCAGATGACCGCACCGGTCCGGGCGCGCGTGAGTCCCGTGTAGACCAGTTCCCGCGTGAGCACGGGGCTGTCGAAGGGAGGGAGCACCAGCAGAATCCGGTCGAACTCGGACCCCTGGCTCTTGTGGACCGTCATGGCGAAGACCGTTTCATGGGCCGGCAGCCGGGCCGGGGAAAGCCTCCTGACTCCGCCGCCGGGGGCAGGAAAGCAGACGGCCAGGCCGCCGCTGAAGGCGGGATCGGCAACGACCAGGCCGATGTCGCCGTTGAAGAGTCCCAGCCCGTAGTCGTTCACCGTCACCATGACCGGCCGCCCCGGATACCAGACGCGGTCGGCATCGATGAGCCCCTGCCGTGCCAGGACCCGCTCGATGGCCCGGTTGAGCCCCTGCACCCCGTACTCCCCCTGCCGGACGGCACCGAGGACCCGGAAGCGGTCGAAGCAGATCAGGGCCTGTTCCGGGTCCGTCTGGCGCAGATACTCGCCGTACCCCGCAACAACGCTCTCGGCCAGGGCCCCGGCAAGCCGCTCCGCTGGCGGCACGGGCCGAAGCGCCACGCCGCCGTCCATCCCTTCTCCTGACACAAGCGCCATGAGCCGGTCCCCGTCGCCCTCGTTCACGGCCGCACTGGCCGCGCCAATGGCGCTGGCCGCACCGAAGCGGTAGTTCCTGCGCAGGATCACCAGGGAGTCGGCCGGTGTCCCCGGCTGCCCGTTCCCTTCGCCCCCGGCTTCTCCCTCGATCTCCTCGCCCGCGGCATCGCGGATGAACTCCCGGAACGGGGCCGAGAACCGGTGCGCCCGCCCGGTGTCGCAGATGTCGCCGAGCACGGCCCCGGCCTCCACCGAGGCGAGCTGGTCCCGGTCCCCCAGGAGGATGAGCCGGGCCGACGGTGCCAGGGCTTCCATCAGCCGGGCCATGAGAGGCAGCGGCACCATGGAGGCCTCGTCCACCACCACCACCCGGTGGGGCAGCGGATTGTGACGGTTGTGACGGAAGCGGACCGAGCCGGGAATCACCCCCAGCAGCCGGTGGATAGTGGAGACCTGGCCGGGGATCCGCTCCGCCACGGGGGTCACCGCTGCCAGGCGCTGACGGGCGTCGCGGATGGAGTCGCCGAGCCGCGCCGCGGCCTTGCCCGTGGGCGCTGCCAGGGCAATGCCCGTCCCTTCCTCGCCGGCCTGCTCCAGGAGCAAGGCCAGGATCGACACCACGGTGGAAGTCTTGCCGGTACCCGGCCCCCCGGAGATGACGCAAAAGCCGCTCCGCACCGCGGCCGCTGCGGCCACCCGCTGCCAGTCCACGGCATCGTCACCCTTCGGCCCGAAGATCCGGTCAATGCCCGCCCGCAGGAGCGGCAGAGAAACGGGACGGAGCTTTGCGGATTTTTGCTTTATGAATTCAGCAACTAGATATTCATAGTTCCAGTATCGATAGAGATAGAGGCGGCTGCGTTCGTCCAGGATCAGGGGGGTACGGCCACCGGGCGGGCCCACCACCGGCAGGGCCCTGAGGGTGGCGGCCAGGGCCGCTCCATTGCTGCCAAAGGCTTCGTCCAGGTGCAGGCAGACGTGGCCGGCCCCTACGGCGGCGCTGGCGTGCATGGCGGCCCGATGGAGATCGTCGTTCCGGCCCCCGGCCAGGCGGCAGAGGAAGTCGGCAAAACAGGCGTCGATGTCGCGGAATTGCAGGTCGTCGGCACTCACGGCGCTCCTCCTTCCCGCCCGGCGAGGCAGTCGGTCAATGCCCGCACCAGGTCGGGCCGCGGCAGGTCATGATAGACCCCCAGGGCGGGGCGTTCGGGATCGATCCCCCGCAGGAACAGGTAGAACACTCCGCCGAAGTGCTCCTCGTAGCGATAGCCGGGCAGGCGGCGCTCCAGGAAGCGGTTGAGGGCCACGGTGTAGAGCAGGTACTGGAGCGGATAGAGGGAGCGC
Organism: Geobacter sp. 60473; assembly: GCF_036323535.1. Lineage (GTDB taxonomy): Bacteria > Desulfobacterota > Desulfuromonadia > Geobacterales > Geobacteraceae > Geobacter > Geobacter sulfurreducens. The sequence goes on along the minus strand of NZ_AP028967.1, from coordinate 1,088,762 downwards.
TCCATCTCCCGGCAGAGGCGCTCGGGGCCGTAATCCTCGGCCCGGTTCCCCAGGTGGTTCGATTTCCAGTCGATCAGGTAGTAGCGGCCGCCGTGGCGGAACACCAGGTCCATGAAGCCGCGCACCATGCCCCGGGCCTCGCCGAAGGCGATCCGGCGCGCCACCTCCCCCAGGTCGGCCCCCTGGGGGAGCACCCCGGCCCCGGCCAGGATGGTTGCCACTTGGGCGTCCCGCACGAACCGGAGCGGGAAATAGAACTCCAGCTCCGCCAGCCAGCTGCCGGGGGCCAGGTCGGCCAGACGGAAAGAATTCCCCTCCCCGCCCAGAGGAACATTCAGGACGTTGCCAACCATGCGGCTCACCGGGTCGAGCCACTGCGCGCCATGGCCGTTGCGCTCCAGTTCGCGCCGGACTAGGTCCCGCACGGCATCGTCGCCGGCAACGGCAAAATCGAGCTGTTCGAAGAGGCCGTGCAGGAAGATGCCGGCCCGGGGCCCCCGGGGAAAGGCGAACATGGAGCCCTCGGGCGGGGCTGCCGTGTCACTGGTGGCGTCGGTCGGAAGCTCCGGCGGGGTCTGGTCCCGGTCCGGCAACTCGGCGGTTTCCCGGTGCCCCGAGGCAAAGGAGGTGAAGCTGGCCACCCGCCAGCCCGCGTCGATGTCGCCCCTGAACTCACGGCAGACCAGCGGCGCCTCTCCACCGGCCGGCCGGAAGCGGGGCAGCCGGTCCGGGCACGGGTCTTCGGTCACGGCAATGCCTCCGCCGCTTGCCGTTGCCAGGTGGTCGAGCCGCTCCAGCAGGGTCTGGTCGGTCGCCTTCTTCAGGGTTTCTTCCAATTGTGCCACCGGGTCGCCTGTCCCGTCGGGCCGGCTGCCGTGGAGGAGCCAGCCCGGGGCCGAGGTCTCGGCGCCGCGGAACTTGCCCCAGACCAGATAGGCGCGGCAGCGGGCCCTGGTGAGGGCCACATAGAGGAGGCGGAGGTTCTCGGCCAGGGCCTCGGTGCGGGCCCGGCGGCGCCGCTCGTCCCGGCGTTCGGTACCGAAATCCGCCACCAGCCGATAGTCCTCCTCGTGGCAGAGGGTCAGGTCCCCGTCATCCCGCAGACCGCCCCACATGAAGGGGGCAAAGACCACGGGATACTCAAGCCCCTTGCTGACGTGGACCGTGACGATGCGGACCGCCCGGTCGTCCGATTCGAGCCGAATCTGGTAATCCTCCCCGGGCGGGGGCACGCTCACCCGCTCCCCGAACCACGCCGTCAGGGCATCGGGGCCGAGACGCCGCTCAACGGCCGCCTGGTGGAGCACCTCGGCGCAGTGGCGCAGGTTGGTGAGCCGCCGTTCCCCGTCGGGCAGGGGAAGGCACCGCTCCCTCACCCCCTCCCGATCCAGGAGGGCGCGGAACATGGTCATGAAGCCCCGCTCCCGCCAGAGGTCGCGGTAGTCGCGGAAGGCGGCGATCCGTTCTTCCCAGGCCGCCTCCTGCTCCATGAGAAGCGCCAGGTCGTTGCCGTTCAGCCCGAAGAGCGCCGTGACCAGGGCCGCCCTGACCCGCCCCTCGTTCCCGGGCTCGGCCACGGCCCCCATCACGGTCCAGACCTCGCCGGCCTCGCGGGTCTCGAACAGGCTGTCGGCACTCTGGACCACGGAGGGGATGCCCCGCTCCCGCAGGGCCTGCTGGACCAGGCCCGCCTCGAAGTGGGACCGGACGATGACGGCCACGTCGCCGGGGGTGAGGGGCTGCATCCGCCCATCCTCGTCCTCCAGGCAGGCCGTGCCGTCGCGGCCGTCGGCCAGGAGCCCGGAGATCTCGTCGGCAACGGCGGTGACGATCCGCTGCCGGCCCGTGCCCAGGTTGATGCAGTCGCGGTCACCCTCGCCCCGGCGGATAAACCAGAGCTGGAGCGGCGCCGGATCGCGGTCGCCGAAGGAGCAACCCTGCCGCCGGGCCGCCGTGACCGGGGGAAAAGCGATGTCGCCGGCCAGGAACGGGTGCTCCCCCCCCATTCGGAACAGGGAGCTCACCGCATCGACCATCTCCGGCGTGGAGCGCCAGTTGCGGTCCATGGTGAAGCACCGCTCCGCCGGGATCTCCTGTCGGGCCTCCAGGTAGGCGAAGACATCGGCTCCCCGAAAGCTGTAGATGGCCTGCTTGGGGTCGCCGATCAGGAACAGGGGCACCGCGCCGCCGCTGAACACCGCCCGGAAGATCCGGTACTGGACCTGGTCCGTGTCCTGAAACTCGTCGATGAGGGCGGCCCGGTAACGCTCCCGCAGCCGATCAGCCAGGGCAGCGCCGCCGGGCCCGTCGAGTGCGGCGTGGAGGTCCGTGAGCAGGTCATCATACCCCCGAACGTTGCGCTGCGCCTTGAGCGCGGCCAGCCGCTCCCGGCCTAGGGCCGCGAACTCGGCCTTCAGGAGCAGAAGCCGCTGGGAGGTGAGCCGTGCCAGGCGGTCGCAGAGGTCGAAGCAGTCGTGCCGGGGCGGGTCGGCCTTTTTGAGCCGCTGCCCGGCCAGAAACCCGGCGGTGAACTTGTCGAACCCGGCAAAGAGCGCGTAGGGGTCCGCGCCGGCCGCGTAGCCGTCCATGGCGGCCAGAAGGCCCGGCACCAGGTCCGGGTGATAGTTACTCTTGGAGCGGCTTAGCCCGGGATCGGCGGCCAGGATGGCGGCGACCTCCTCCCGTTGCGTCCGCCAGAGGGACGAGAGCGCGGCAAAGGCGTCCCGGATCTCCCCGGCAACGCGGTCCGCCTCCCCGGAATGCCAGACCGGCTCCACGGCCAGGTGGGGCTTGCCGGCAATGTTCCGCAGGAATGCCGCCAGTTCCTCCGGGGACCAGCGCTGGCCCAGGGCCAGGGGGAGCAGTGGCGCGTCAGCGCCGAAGAAGTGGCGGCGCCAGAAATCGTCCGCCACCTGGCGCAGGAGCGGTTCCTGGTCCGCCGCCAGTTCGGTGTCGAACAGGGAACCACTCTCGAAGGCGTTTTCCTGGAGCGCCCGGAGGCAGAAGCCGTGGATGGTGGAAATGGCGGCGCAGTCGAAGGTCTGGAGTGCGCTGTCTATCCGGGACAGGGCCGTGGCGTGCCCCGGCCAGCGCTCGCCCAGGGCCAGCCGGTCGAGGAACTCGTCCGGCGCGCCCCCGCCGGCGAACCGGTCGCGGGCCTGGCGCAGCCGCTGGCGGATGCGGGCGCGCAGCTCCTTGGTGGCCGCCTCGGTGAAGGTCACCACCAGGATGTTTTCAGGGAGCAGCCCCTCCCCTTCCACCACCAGGCGCAGGTAGAGGCAGGCTATGGCAAAGGTCTTGCCCGTGCCTGCGCTGGCTTCCACCAGGTTGTGGCCGGACAGTTCCACGGTCAGATTGTCATGGGGTCGCAGGGAAGTCACCGCTCGTCCTCCCGGTGGGCCAGCAGGGGGGTCAGGATCGCGAGGGATGTTTCGCGAAAGGCGTCGTCCAGGGGATCGGCAGTGCCGAAGCAGAGCGCATAGTAGGGATCGTCTCCCTCCGGGTAGAAATCTCCCCCCCAGGCGGTGCGGGCCGCCGCCATCTCGCCCTTGCGGGCAAAGGCCAGGGAGGTGCGCGGGAAGAACCGCAGCGGCTCCCGGCTCCCCTGCCCGTAGTACGACACCAGAGCCTCCAGGTGCGTGATCGGGTCGGCCACGGGACGAAGCGCCAGGTCGCCGTCAGCGGCCAGGAGCCTGCTTGCCGCCCCGGTGGCGGGCAATGCCAGGGCATTGAGAACCAGGTGCTCGATCCAGAGCCGGATGTGGTCGCGGCCGGACAGCCTGGCACAGCGCCAGCGGATCAGGCCGGCGGGCCAGAGGGAACCCAGTTCGCCCACGAGCCGCCGCTCACCCACCCGCAGGTCCACGGCCACGGGTTCGAGGGGGGGCAGGCTGCTGGTTGCCGGCCGGACCCGGTCGGCCAGGTCCCGCACCCGTGCGGTGAGCCCCGCAAAGGCCAGCTCTCCCTGCCGCGCCGGCGGCAGGCCGCCCCGGGCCCGGGCCACGGGGAGGAGGTCGGCCGGGTCGCCGCCCGCCAGAATGTGGTCCAGGATCTCCTGTTCCAGCAGGAAGGCATCCAGAGAGTCCAGGGCAAAGGGCTCCCGGTCCTCCAGGGGGGAACGGCTCTCCTCCAGGCGGATGCCGAGCCGGTGGCGCATGAGGTAGCGCACCGGGTGCTCGAAAAAGGAGATGAGCTGCGCCAGGGGCAGGATCTCCGTTTCGTCGGCCGACGCCGGACCGGACTCGGCCAGGGGGTGCTCCAGGAAGGGGCGCGGTGCGTCGCCCCTGTCGCGCCGGGCCAGGGCGCGACACTCTTCGGCCGCGTAACTGAACAGCCCGCCGGTGCCGGTGAAGTAGGCGGGGCTGAAGGGCTGGAGCCGGTGCCGCGTCACCAGGGAGGCCGGGAACCGGTCGGTGCCGTCCGTGAAACGCGATCCCAGGTAGTCGAGGAACTCGCTCACCAGCACCGAGGGGGGAAGCTCGGCATTATCCCGGACGCTCTGGCCGGTGTAGCTGATCACCAGGCGCTCCCGGGCCGAGAGGATGGCTTCCAGAAAGAGGTAGCGGTCCTCCTCCCGCAGCGACCGGTCGCCGGGGCGGCGGTCCGCGGCCATCAGGTCGAAGCCGGCGGCCCGGTCCCGGCGGGGGAAGGATTCGTCGTTCACCCCCAGCAGGCAGATCACCCGGAAGGGGATGCTCCGCATGGGGAGCATGGCGCAGAAGGTGACCCCGCCGGTCATGAAGCCGAGCCCCTGGTCGGGCCTGTCGAGCCGTTCGCCGAGCCAGGCCCTGATCACGGACCGCCCCACCTCGTCCGTGAAGCCGGAGCCCGCGCCGAGTTCGCCGAGGCCGTCCACGATCCTGCCCAAGGCGGCACGTTCGAAGGCGGTGGCGTCATCGGGATTGAAGAAGTCGGCCAGGATGCCGCGCAGGGTCGCTGTCCACCCCTCAAGGGAGCGGGGGCGCGCCAGATCCTGCCGCACCCGCTCCAGGGCCTCCACGAAGCGGATGAAGCGCCCCAGGAGCACCGGCCCGTCCCCTTCCATGGCATCGTGGGGGAGGATACCGCCGAACATGGCCCCTTCCTCGTCGGGCATGGCCACCCCCAGCAGTAGCCGGTCGAGCCCCGCCTGCCAGCTGTTCTCCCGGTAGGCAGGCAGCCCGGCAGCCCGGCGCTCGTTCTCGTCCATGCCCCAACGGATGCGGGTGGCCTCAACCCAGGAGCGGATCTGTTCGAGACCGGCCTCGTCGATGCCGAAACGGCGGTGGACCGCGCCGGTCTCCAGGATGTCCAGCACGTCGGTCACCGGGAAGCGGCCCAGGGGCAGGTCGAGGATGGCCAGGAAGGCGTCGGCCGCTCCCCCCGCACTCCTGATGCTCCGGTCGGCAATGGAAAACGGGATGCGCCGCCGCTGGTCCTGACCGCCGCCGAACACTGCGGCAACATAGGGGGCATAGGTCTCGATGTCCGGCGTCATCACGAGGATATCCCGGGGCGTGAGGCCGGGCAGGTCCTCGAACATGGCCAGCAGGACGTCGTGGAGCACCTCCACCTCGCGCATGGGGCCGTGACAGGAATGAATCCCGATCGAGCGGTCGCCGGGGTCTACCCGGACCAGGCGCGGAGTGCCGTCGGCTTCGTCCAGGGTAAGGATGCCGTTCTGCACCGCGGCCAGGAGCGTTTCGCCGGGGGCGTCGGCATAGAGGTCGCGCTCGCCGCCCGACAAGTCGTCGCAGGCCAGGATGAGGGACGAGAAATCGCGCCCCGGCTTGCCCAGGGAGGCAAGCAGCGGATGCCCCTCCACGGCCTGCTGCCGGCGCTCCGGGGTCATCCGCGCCCGGGCGCCGGGCGAGACGATATCCCCCCAGTATTCCCGGCAGGGGCTCAGGACGAACAGGTTCACCGGGCAGAGCCGGGCCAGGGAGGTGAAGATCTCCAGGTGGAACGGCGGAAGGTACGAGATGCCGAAGACCGACACCCGTTCGGGGCAGACGCCGGCAGGGAGACGCCCGCCGGCCAGCTGTTTCAGGAATGCGTCGCGCACGGCCCCCCGATGGGTACCGGGACTGTCCGCGGTCAATGCGCGCCAGAGCCGGGCCTGCCACTGCTGGTCCCGCCCCGTCTCCCAGGACGCCAGCAGGTCGCCCCGGAACACGGTGTACTGGTCAAAGGTGTCGGCGATCCTGGCTGCAAGCTGGTAGAGCCGCAGTTCCCGGTCCTCCCCTGCCAGATACCCCCGCAACTGGCCGAAGGCCGGTTCCGGGAGCAGGCGCGGCAGCAGGTTCATGATCCGCCAGGTCAGGATGGCGGGGTCAAAGGGGGACTGGTCCGGGAGATGGGGCAGCGCCGCCCGGAAAAGCGACCAGACAAAGGCATTGGGAAAGGGATAGGAGCCGTTCGCCCAGATCCCCAGGCGCGTTGCCAGCTCCATGGCGAGCCACCGTTCCATGCCCCGGCTCTGCACCACGATGGTCTCGGGAACAAAGGGTGACGACAGGGGGGGCTCGACCACGGCGCAAAGCTGCTCGACCAGGGCCTCCATCCGGTTGCTCGTGTAGATGGTCAGGGACAACGGTCCTCTCCTTTCCCCTCATCCAGGGCCAGGGCCACCGCCTCCGCCAGGGCGTCGAGACAGGTGGCGGCGCCCAGGTGGCACGATATCCCGGCCAGGTCCCGAACCACAACCTGCGGGTCCATGCCCGAGAGCAGGCCGCGGGTGATCATCCGGGTCAGGCCATCCATGACGGCGCTGCCGCACCCGCCCGCCTTGCCGAAGCGGCAGAAGACCTCAACGGGCAGACCGGTGTCCGGGTCGCGGTTGACCGTCACATAGAGCTTGCCGCAGTTGGTCTCCAGGGCCACGGTCGTGCCCCGCAGCGCCGCGGGACGTTTTCGTTCCGTCATGGGATGCTCCTTCTGGGGATATGAAGGCAGGCTACAGTATCGTCCAACAGTGCGACAGAATACGTCCTCTATCCCGCCTGCCGAGTATGCCCCAGGAGTCGGTTATACCCCGAACGCACCTCTCCTGCCAAGGGCTCCGACTTCTGGCGCCACATTTTGTTGACACAATGATAGATGGCGGAGTATTAAAGGAAATTCCGTGGTTCACGGCCGCTCCTGTCCGAGCCCGCCGGGTGAGGTGATCGGCCGCAGAACCATGGGTCTGGAATTACCGAAAGAGACCGTCGGTACGACTGCAGACAGTGTTCAACTGATGAAATCTGATTCATTCCCGCAAAGGAGGAGAGACACCCGGCATGATAACGATCGATTTCCAGAAGATGGGAGGGCTCATCCCGGCCATCATCCAGGACCACGCCACCAACGAGGTTCTCATGGTGGCCTTCATGGATGAAAAAACCCTCAACCTCACCCTTGAGAGCGGCAAGACCTGGTTCTTCAGCCGCAGCCGCAACAAGTACTGGATGAAGGGCGAGGAGTCGGGCAACACCCAGGAGGTGATCGAGGTGCTCACCGACTGCGATGCCGACGCCGTGGTCATCAAGGTGAAGCAGAACGGCCCGGCAGCCTGCCACACGGGCAACCGGAGCTGCTTCTACGTCCGGTGGGAGGACGGCCAGTGGGTCGAGCACTCCGAGCCCCTGTTCGATCCGGCGGAGGTGTACAAGAAATGAGCGGACTTCTCAATTTCGGCGTGCCCAAGGGCAGCCTCGAAAACGCCACGGTCGAGCTGTTCCGCAAGGCCGGCTGGCAGATCAGCATCTCCTCCCGCAGCTACTTCCCCGGCGTTGACGACGACGAGATGAACTGCAAGCTCATCCGGCCCCAGGAAATGGGGAAATACGTCGAGCGCGGCACCATCGACGCCGGCATTGCCGGCCGCGACTGGGTGAGGGAAAACGAGTCGGACGTGGTGGAAGTCTGCGAGATGGTCTACTCCAAGGTCTCCCGCCGGCCCGCCCGCTGGGTCCTGGTGGTTACCAGGGACTCCGCCGTGCAGAAGCCGGAGGACCTCCACGGGGCCACCATCTCCACCGAACTGGTGGGCTTCACCAAGCGGTACTTTGCCGAGCGCAACATCCCGGTAACCGTTGAATTCTCCTGGGGCGCCACCGAGGCAAAGGTGGTGGACGGACTCTGCGACGCCATCGTGGAAGTGACCGAGACGGGGTCTACCATCAAGGCCAACGGCCTGCGGATCGTCTGCGACCTGATGGAGTCGGTGCCGGTTCTGATCGCCAACAAGGCCGCCTGGGCCGATCCGTGGAAGCGCGAGAAGATCGAGACCATCGCAACCCTCCTCAAATCGGCCCTTGCCGCCGAGGGGATGGTGGGCCTCAAGATGAACGCCCCCAATGACCGGCTGGAGGCAATCACCCGTGTACTGCCGAGCCTCAAGAACCCTACCGTGTCCCACCTCTTCAACTCGGACTGGGTCTCCATCGAGAGCATCCTCCCGGAGAAGGAGGTCCGGCGCATCGTTCCCGAGCTGATCAAGCTCGGCGCCGAGGGGATCGTGGAGTATCCGCTGAACAAGATCATCTAACGCCGGGAAACCGGCTGTCGCACAAAAAGAGGGCCTGCCCCGTTTGGGTGCAGGCCCTTTGTGTTCGAGCTCTGCCGATGACTTACGTCACGGGCCGCCGGCAAGAACCAGCCTGAGCTTTTCCGTAAGTTCAGCCACCTTGAACGGCTTGGTGATCAGCTCATCGAAACCGTATGCCCTGTAATTGGCCATGACTGAGTCATTGGAGTAGCCGGTCGAGACGATCGCCTTCACCTGCGGGTTTATCTGCCGAAGGATCGCGATGGCCTCCCTCCCCCCCATCCGGCCGGGAATCGTCAGGTCCATGATCAGCACGTCGAACGGGCACCCCCTGGCCAAGGACTCTTTGTACCGGTCGATGGCCTCTTCGCCCCCCTGGGCGAACTCCACCTCGCAGCCGGCGCTTCTGAGCATGTTGCCGATCACATCCCTCACCTCCTCTTCATCATCCATGACCAGGATCCTGCCGCAGGCCGGAGCCACCGCCTCGCGCCTGACCTGCTTCTGCCGCAGTTCCTTTGATGACGCGGGAAGAAAGATATGGAAGGTCGTGCCGCGCCCCTCTGCAGACTCCACGGTAATCGTGCCGCCGTGCTGCGTCACGATGGAAAAGCTGGACGCCAGACCGAGGCCGCTGCCCTGCGCTTTGGTCGTGAAGTAGGGGTCGAATATCTTGCCGAGATTCTCCTCGGGAATGCCGACACCCTGATCGATGATGGAAACCTTTACGTACCTGCCTGCCTGGAGGGAGAGCGCCTCCTCCGGCCCGATGACGACGTTCTCGCAGTGCGTCTGGATGACGCCGCCGGCGGGCATTGCCTGATTGGCATTGATGAAAAGATTGTGCAGGACCTGGCTGATCTGGCCCGCGTCGATGTCGACCGGCCAGAGGTCGGAGGAAATCGAGAACTCGCAGCGAACGCTGGACCCCCTCATGGCAAATTCAGCGGACTCCCTGATGACGGTAGCGATGGAGGACGCGGTTTTGACGGGGGCTCCTCCCTTGGCAAAGGTGAGCAGCTGCCGGGTGAGATCCTGGGCGCGGAATGAGGCCTTTTCACTTTTTGCCAGATACTCTTTCACCTTGTCGGGGGAGTCAAGCTGTGTGAGCGCCAGGGAGATATTGCCCATGATGACGGTCAGAAGATTATTGAAATCATGGGCGATGCCGCCGGCCAGCACGCCGAGGGATTCCAGCTTGGCCGCCTTCAGCAGCTCCTTTTCCATGATCGTGCGCTCGGTAACGTCTTGCCCGATGGCGAGAACCCCCACCTGGCGGGCATCGGTATCCAGGAGCCTTTTCACGTGCCATTCGATTTCCCGCTTGCGGCCGTCCCTGGTGATGATCGGGCAGATACGCCCCGTCATGCCGGTGCCTTGCAGTATCATCCGGGACAGTGAGTCCGGATGATCCCTGAGTTCTTCGGGGAGCAACACGGACACGTCCTTGCCGCGCACCTCTTCCAGGTGGTATCCGGAAATCTCCTCCAGATAGGAATTGAAGCGCTCGACCCGTCCGTCGGTATCAAGCACCAGCATGATAACCTGAGCGGTCTCGAACAGGCTTTCCACAAAATCCCGCTCCTTCTGCAAGAAGGCCTCAGCGAGCTGACGTTCGCGAATTTCGGCTGCAAGTTCGCGGTTTTTTGCATCGACTGCCTGCTCGCGGAGCCGGGTTTCCTCCAGGTGCGCCTGCAACAGTGCATTGTTGGTGGTGAGCCGGAGCAGGAACGCGATCCCCCCCACGATGAACAACGCCAGGCCGATGGTTGTATACAGAAGCTGCTTCGGTGAGCGGAAATCGTACTGCTCCGACGGAGGGACAATTGCCATCAGCGAAAAGGGGGTGTCCCTGACCGGTGCGAGAATGGCGTAAAGCGTCTTTCCTTGTAACTCTTGTCCCTTCAGGGGAAAGGAGTACGGCCGACCCGGCTCCATGCCGGCCGGCGGGGTCGGGATGCCGGCGGAGAGAAGATGTCCTATTGACGGGGGGACATGAATGTATGTCCCATGGTAGATGATTACATCCGATAAGCGGGAAAACTCCTTTTCCGGCTCAAAGAAATAGGTGTAGATCCGGGAGAAGGGAATCCATCCCATGACCTGGCCCACATACCGTTCCTTGAAAAACGAGGGAACCGATATGATGATCCAGTTTGTCTCGGCATCGCTGATGTAATAGATGGCCGGCTTCTGTCCTTGGCGTGATGTGGCGGACAGCCGGCTTACCTCCTGCTGCCACCGGTAATCCGGCGACCGGCTGTCGTTCAGCAGCCTGCCGTTCGCGTCGAGAAAAACGATGCGCTTGTACAGGGGATGATCGCCGAGCTTTTTCACCCGGCGCACCTTGTCGAAGCGCTCCGTTATCAGCAGGCTGCTGGCGCGAAGGCCGTACTCCATGGACATGCCGAGGGCTTTGTTTTCAAAATAGGCTGACAGCTCCCGGCATTGGGCTAGGTCCCCCATGTAGTCCAACTGCTCGGAGAAAAAGTAGCCCACTGCTGTCGCCCGGCGCTCGCAATCGGAGCCCGCCTCCTGCAATGCCGCCTGCTGGCGGGCGATCTGCGAGTTGTACTGGACGACAACCAGATAGACAATGACCACGACCAATCCCAGCCCGATCAGGGCCGCGGCTGCTTTGCTCAGGATTCTCAGGGGAGTGTGAAGTCTCGCCATCGCGCCGCTTCGTCACTGTCTTTTTTTGAAGAACTCGGGGAAAAAGGCAAAGGCCGTCGGATAGTATTTCCGCACGATCCGTTCGTATGTTCCATCCTTCTGTGACTGGAGCAGGAATCTGTTGAACGCCTCTCTCAGGTGGACAGACTCCTTGGGAAAGGCAACGGCCATTTCCTGCCGCGGCGAGATGGGGCCGATGATCTTCAGTTTTCCGGGCCACTTCTCAAGGGCGATGAGGGCATCAGGGACGTCGAGGATCGTTGCCTCCGCCTCGCCCTTGATGACTGCGGGAGCAAGTTCGTTCAGCTTGCCGGTGAAGCATGTTACGTTGGCTCCGGTCTCCAAAAGGTTGTAGAGGTCGGGGTCGAGGCAGGTTTTTTTCAGGGCGAGCACCTTCCGATTCTTCAGCAGGGCCCTCGTCTGCTCGATGTCGCGGGGGATCCGGATGGTCGGCTTGATCGGCTTCAGGGATGAGTCGGCCCGTGCAACCAGCCAGATTTGGCTGGGGAACGTGGGACGGGAGAAATCAACCACCTTCTTCCGCCACGGCAGAATCGTAAACCCGTTGGCGACCAGGTCCCCTCTCACCGGGGACTCGCCCAGGATCTCCACCGAATCTCCTGCGGCTTTCACCCTCTTCCCGGTGAGATCGGCGATTACCGTATCCCAGTCCGTCTCCACGTACTGGTAGCGCACGCCCAGGTACCCGGCGAAATTGCGCATCAGTTCCACGTCCATCCCGTCCCCGTCCCCGGAAACAAAATGCGCGTACGGAATGCCGAGATGCCGCAGGACACCTCTCGCCTTGACATCCTGCAGGTCGACAGCCGCCGCATGGCCGGCGAAGAACAGGATGAACGCCCAAAAAACCCAGAGACATGCATGACAAATTCGGCGCTTACCTGACGTGTCCATAGACCACCTTCGCCGACAGTGCACGAATCTTCCCACCCGTGTGGAGAGTCTCGTTAGCATCAACAAATAATATGCAATCATGGACAACAATTGCAAGAACAACTCAACACAACCACAACACAGTGACATCAAATACAATACAAATATCCTGAGGTATCCCCTGTGAATCTTTTAGAGCCGGTAATCCGCAGGCTCAGTCGGCTGATGTAAATCAGATGGACACATGTCTGCTGCGCGTCATCCGAATCCCTTTTAGGGCTCGGTCGAGCGCTTCTGGAGCATGATGCACAGCATGGTATCGTCCACAAGCGCCATGCCTTTATCCGCGATGCGGCTCAGATTGTGTATGGTTTCCTCGGCGCTCTTTCCGACAAACCCTTCTTCTTCGGAAATTCCATGCCCGTTCAGGGCCATGTATGCCGCACGGATTGCAGCATCGGTCGAGCTGACAACCTTCAGGGCGCAGCCCCCCTTGGCACCGTCGCACAGCATGCCACCGATATCGCTGATGATGGTATTGACCGCCAGATCGATCTTGTGCATATCCGGTCCGGCCTGCTGATAGACGATCGCCACGGCGGCGCCTACCCCGGCGGCGATGGCGCAGCCGCAGATGGGCGCCAGGTCGCCGGTATGGCACTTGATATAGGCATTGACCAGATGGGAAAGGGCTATGCTGCGCAGGATGGTCTCTTCAGGCACATGAAAGAACATGCCGACATTGTAGGGGACGAGAATGGCGACAATGCCCTGATTGCCGCTGCCGCCACTCGACATCACGGGGTATGGCAGCCCGGCCATGCGCGCATCCGACGCGGAGGCGGTAAGGATCTTGCTGGACGAAACGACATCGGCAAGCAGAAACCCCTTGCGCACCAGTTCCTCGACATAATGGCCGACCTTGGTCAGTTGCTTACCCTCTTCGGCGATGCGCAGATTCATCTCAACGCCGCGCTTGAGATAGACAAGATCCCCTTGATCGAGATCATCAAGCAAGCCGATCATTTCGGAAAACGTCATCTGCCGCAGCACGGCCCGATAGGCATGGCTGTCGACAGCCGAAACCGGCTCATCCGCATTCAGCAGAATCCTGCCGTCGCATTCGAGCCGGACAATGTTGGTATGTCCCCCCTCCAGAACGGCCCGGGCCGTGCGCCCTCCCCCGGTGACCACAACATCGATGTACAGATCGGTCCGCTCCTTGACCAGGGCAACGGTAGCCCGGCCCGAGGAGACCAGAATTTCGGCCTGCGCCAAAAGTCGCTCGTCCGCGCCGGAGAGTATCTCCATCTTCAACTCGGGCCGGGCAATGAGGGCACCGAGCGCCGCGGCGATGACGTTTCCCTTCAGCCCCCCCGTCTTGGGGACAGTCACCGCGAAGCCATTCTTGAACACCCCGGGGTCAACCGAAGCGGTAACCGTCTCAACCTCGGCCCCGAGCCGCTCCGCCGCCAGACTTGCGGCATAGGCGACGGCAATCGGCTCGGTGCAGCCGAGAGCAGGAAAAACCTCATTTTTTATCACATCATGATAGATGCTCATCAGTGGTCCCCTGTTGATGAGAGTCTGAAAACGGCGGTCTCGCCTTGGACGTCGCCGGCCGGTACAGGCCATGGGCAGTTGGCGACCGGTCACGCCCGCGTGCATACGACATGCGGAAACATCGCCGGGCCTGAAACGTGTTTCCCGCATGACTTAGTGTTGTAACCTAGAAACCTGTCGGGAATAAAGAAGAAAAATATCGGCGCACGCACGAGGGTCAATGCCGCAAAAAACAAATGGCCGATTTTATTATAAAATCGGCCATTGTTGCGTATGGCGTCCCCGAGACGATTCGAACGTCCGACCCCTTCCTTAGGAGTTCTTTGTCCCACCACCTACTCGTTTCTAACCTTCCTCTTTTGGTTCTTAAAAATGCTTGCTTTATAGGTATTTGGTAGTATATTGGTTTCTATCTGCAACCTAAGCACATATCATTTTTGCTGCAACCTAAGTGCAACCTAGCACTTCGAAGCAACCTAAGTGCAACCTAAAAAAGGGAGATGCCATGGCGGACAAAGTGAAGCTGACGAAGGACAAGATAAACAAGCTCCTTGCCGAGCATCAGGCCAACATCAAGGCCGCAAAGGAAGCCTCCCTCCCCTTCCCTGCCCAAAAGGACATATACGATACTGAGCTGAAAGGTTTTCTTGTCCGCCTCGGAATGACAAAGGCTGTCTACTGTGTCGCTAAGAGGTGCAACGGCAGAATGACACGGGTTGTGATTGGAGACCACGGTGTCTTTTTCCCGGACCACAACGAGCCGACTCTGAATGCACGCAAGCGGGCAGCTATCCTTATCGCTCAAATGGAGTCAGGGGAAAACCCGAACGAGGCCAAAAAGGAGCGGCGGGAACAAGGCTTGACACTTTCAGAGGCTTTCGAGAACTACGTCCTTGACAATCCTCGGCTCAAGAAGAACACCGTCAAGATATATCGCGGCCTCCTGAACAATCATGCGGCCGACTGGATGAACAAGCCCCTCAAGGCCCTTGATGCCGAAATGGTCAAAAAGAGACACACCGAGATTACCCGGAAATCATTTCCAGAATCCGCCAATAAGTTTGTCCGCACCCTCCGCGCCATTTGCTACGCCAATAAACAACTCTTACCTGAAAACCCGGCTTGCATGCCCCGGAAGAAGTGGAACCCATCAGAGCGCCGGACAGGCGTTGTCCAAGCACATCAACTGCCGGCGTGGTATCTTGCCCTCGTGGACTACCGGAACCAGGATCTTTCTGATTACCTCATGCTGTTACTGCTGACGGGATTGAGGCGCAGCGAGGGGTTTTCTCTCCTCTGGAAGGATGTAGACCTGAAGGGTAAGACCCTGACTGCCCGGGACACGAAGAACGGCAAAGATCACACTGTCCCCCTTTCAGACTTCCTCTGTGAAATGCTCGAACGTCGCATAGCAAGCAAGGTGAACGATTATGTATTCCCCTCCATGACAAGCGCCACGGGGCACCTTGTCGAACCGAAAAAGGCCGTTGCCAGCATCTCAAAGGCTGCCGGATTCAAGATCAACTGTCACGACCTCCGGCGCACGTTCATGAGCGTTGCATCTCACCTTGGGATATCAGAGACGCACATCAAGCGACTCGTGAACCATTCGATTACCGACGTCACCGGCGGATATATCTTTGACATCGAACAGAGCGGACCACACAAGAGAATGCAGGAAATCACGGACACGATCATCGGCTACATCGCCAAGCCTGCCGCTGTCTTCCTGGCGTTGAAACGCCTGCATGATCAGACAGAGAAACAGAAGGCAAAGGTGGTGGATATGGGAGGCAGACGGAAGGCGGTGACGGCATGACGCCAGAAGAATACAAAGAGGTAATACAGCTTGTCATCGTGGTTGGCTTTTCCCGTAAGCTGACAAAAGCAGAACGGAGACGACTTGCTAACCTTACAGGATATTTCATGCAGGAACGGCAAGGACCGGCCCCTAAGGACAAGCGGCACCTGCCAAGAATTACAGAAGCAGACTTCAGAACGCGGGAAGCGTATAAGCAGCTTGCAGAAAAGATTCTCCAAAGGCCCATAGCTGCATCACCCTGCTGGTCGGAAGGATGGAGGAAAGGGCAATTCAGATGTCAGGAAGTTCGGGAGCGAAAAGAGAAACGGGCAACCACTTTCATCGAGGCGGACTTGCATGATTCAATTATGAAGATTTACTACGACTTGGCCGACGAAATTCTTGCAGATCGAGAAGATGCGAGGACTGATTGCGATGCCCAGCGAAGCGCGATTAACATTGTTGCTCGTGACATAAAGGACGTGCGGGTGCAGGTACTCGATAATGGATGGTTAAGGCCGCATGTTATGTCAGATATTGCTACTGGCATGGCGAATCTGCTGAAAAAGCACACCCCGAAGAAATAACCCACCAAATAGCTTTACCTCCCCCCTCTCTGTAATCACACAGTATTCTGTTGACTGTAACGTTTTGACTCCATTGAGAAACCCTTGTTTAATCCTGATTAACAAGATCGAATCGGGAGGTAACAATGAAAGTACATCAAGAGACAAAAACGTATGACCGTGAGCGTCGTCTAACCAAGCAAAAAAACAAACAAGTGAACGCCTTGGCGAATCTCGCCAAGAAGGTTGCGGCAGTTGGCGACGACGCTCTTCTGGACGAGTTTGAAACAGCCGCTTTTCTGGGGGTTTCGGTCCAGTGGCTTCGGAATCGTCGCGTATACGGCGGGTCTTTGCCTTACGCGAAGATCGGTCAGGCCGTCCGGTACCGCCTCGGCGACCTCAAGCTGTCAGCAAACCCCAGCACATCGGTTACACAACGCCGGGCAGCGCGGTAGAGGTAGTAACCGTGGACCGCGAAATTATAACCCGTGCTGGTTCATGCGCCGGCCACCGTGAATATCTACGAGGAAGAGTAGTGGCCATCGCTGAACGCTTGCAGTCAGCCGAAGGGGACGAAGCACTACAAATCGTCGACCAGCTTCTGGACACGGCGCATCAACTCATTGCTATCTCCGCCAGGGGGGCGCGATGACCAACGCACCTGTTGCCGGAGGGTACATCCTACTGGCCCGCAAACTCTTTGAGTCAGAGATGATGGACAAGCCGCCTCTGTACTTCAAGTTGTGGGGATGGATGATCGCACGGGCGATGTGGAAGGACGGCGGCAGGTTGAAGCGTGGCCAGTTCGTCACGTCCATTGCAGAGATGCAACAGGCTATGAGCTACCGGATCGGTTGGCGTCGTGTGGTGCCGACAAAGGACGAAATACGTAGCGCCTACGGAACCTTTACGCAGCTCACAATGATAACCACACGGAAAACCACACGGGGAATGGTGGTAACTGTTCTGAATTACAAACTTTATCAGAACCCGGAGAGCTACGAAGCCCACACGCGAACCACGCAACTATGCGAAAACTCCGAAGATGCACATGAAGCCCTCAGGAAGCCCACAAGGAAGCCCACACGCTCGAATGCTATAACAGTATGTAATAGCGACGATTTCAATAATGCAACAAGGCAGGAAGCCCACAAGGAAACCCCACGGAAGCCCACAGCAACCCCACACGATAGAAAAGAAAGAGAAGAAAGAAGAAGTAAATTCTCTCCCCCGAGCCTGGAAGAGGTCAGGAATTACTGCCTGGAGCGAGGCAACGACGTTGACCCAGAGAAGTGGATGAACCACTACGAGGCCAAGGGCTGGTTGATCGGCAAAACACCGATGCGGGATTGGCGGGCGGCGGTGCGCACTTGGGAAAAGTCATCCTCCCCCAAGGGCGGAGCGGCAGTAGTTGACCTGGGGTATATGCGATGAGCACCGACCTTCTCAAGAGAGCATCTACATTCACGGGCGAGGTATTGAATCGCTTCTATCCGGCTCCGGGTGAACAGGTGGGCGATACCTTCAGCCTTGGAAAACTCCGGCACATACTCTTTGCACCTGGAGAACTCTCAGTCTGGACCGGACTGAATGGCCATGGGAAGAGCCTACTCTTGAACCAACTCGCCCTTGACGTTGCCAAGGAGGGGCAGCAAGTCGCGATAGCCTCTTTCGAGATGAGCGCCAAGCGCACCCTTTACCGGATGGTGCGGCAAGCCGTTGGAGCGGACCAGCCCGCAGACTGGCTCATTACCCAGTGCCTCCAATGGCTCGATGACCTTGTGTGGATATATGACCACACCGGGACCGTCAACACCGAGAACCTGTTACGAACCTTCCACAAGGCCGCTACGGAGCGAGGCGTTACCCATTTCATCATCGACAGCCTCATGAAGTGCGGCATTGCCGAGGATGCCTATAACGAGCAGAAGGCCCTAGTTGACCGGCTTCAGAACTTCGCACAAAAGGACGCCGCACATGTCCATCTCGTTGCTCACAGCCGCAAGAAGAACAACGAGGACGATGCCCCGGGGAAAATGGACGTCAAGGGTTCAGGGGCCATTACGGACCTTGCTGATAACGTGTTCTCCGTCTGGAGGAACAAGGGCAAGGAGGCCAAGGTGCAGCAGTTGGCCGACACCAAACAGACGATACCGGATGAACTCAGGAACAAGCCGGACGCTGTTCTTGACTGCTCCAAGCACCGGGAGCTAGGCGGAGATGCAGAGGGGCGGTATGGGCTTTACTACCACCGGTCGTCGATGCAGTTCATTGAAAGGCCGGGAGACCTGCCTACCTTCTACTTTGAGGCGTGATCATGAACTTCGAGCAGATACGGAAAGCCGCAGAGGAGATGGGTGTCAACGTGCAACACGCCGTATGGTGCCGTCTCCGTTATCTCCGGCAGCAGATGCAGCGGGAAGTTGCAGAACTGGAATTCTGGGCCGAAAGCGAGTGTCCGACCGCGTCGGCTTTCTTCAAGAGGCACATGGAAACCGTGACCAAGTTGGCGAGGGAAGCAAGGGCGCTGTCCCTGGCAGCAAAGGAGCCACCGAGGGAGCGGAAAGAGGACCACATCACGGACGAGCAGATTGAAGCAGCCCGAACCGCCGACGTTCGCGCCCTGATTGATTTCGACCGCCAAGGCAAGGCAACGGCACCCTGCCATGAAGACAAGCGACCTAGCCTCGTATTTCTCAGTAGAACGGGAAAAGCATGGTGCCCCGTCTGTGACCGGAAATTTAACGCCGTCGACTGGCTCATGGAGACGGAAGGCTTGACCTTCCCGGAGGCCGTGAGGCGGTTAGCTGCATAGAAAGGACAGGATCATGAAACCAGCAACATTCATCGAAACAGACGACCCCTTTGAAGTGGCTAACCTGGCGGCGCGGGGCTTCGATTATGACATGGAGAAAATCGGACTGAGATTCACCTTCATGTTTCCGGCCTGCCCCGAACTGAAACAGGCCCGCAAAGAATTTGAAGAGGACGAGCAATTTCAAGAATTCGTCAGGTGCCGCAAAGAACTGGGCCGCAGGATGTGGGGTTCGGGGAACCGTCGCCAACACCGAAAGGAGCAAAAATTATGAGCACCGAGAAACACCCCAATGAGCTTAACTATCTCAAAGCCATTCGCCAAGCCTGCCCGCTCGAAACGTGGCAGGAGATCATGACGAAGACCGTTGAGCAGGCCAAGACCGGAGACGCAGACGCCCGGTTGTTCCTGGCCTTCTTCTTGGTAGGTCGTCCCACCCGACCAGCAACACCCCTCTCGGGGATCGCCGGCGCGGAGGAGAGCATAAAGTTGAACGAAATGCTGTTCGGTCAATCCTGAAGGAGGAACGAGTCATGGGAACTGAATGCCC
This sequence comes from Geobacter sp. 60473, assembly GCF_036323535.1. GTDB lineage: Bacteria > Desulfobacterota > Desulfuromonadia > Geobacterales > Geobacteraceae > Geobacter > Geobacter sulfurreducens. The sequence continues at coordinate 1,069,388 of NZ_AP028967.1, read as the reverse complement.
TTTCTGCGGCGGAGAGAACATAAGCGTCATCAAGGACGGCGGACAGTACGCTTGCCTTTGCGGGGACTGTAGCGCCCAAGGGCCGGCATCATGCACTCGGGAAGGCGCGGCAGAAGCCTGGGACGAGCGCGCTTAATCAGACGGGAGCAGACAAGATGACGGATGAGGAAATCCACGAGAACAACGAAATTCTAGCCGCCTTCCTTGCCGCGGTACTGGAAGGCGGGCCGGTTCCCCACGAAATAGCCGCGGCCGCTTGGGGTGCATGGGTGGCAATTGATGCGGCGGCCACGGAACACCTTGAAGGCATGAAGCAGACCATTTGCGACCTGCAAAACGAGCTCTCACAGATACATTGGGGGAAGCTACCCGCCGGTGGCACGGCCTGAAATTTACAGCGAGAGAACAGGACTATGGGACAATTCAAACCAGGCGAATCCGGAAACAAGGCAGGACGCCCACGAGGGAGTAAGGACCGGCGCACAGAACTGCGTGCCCTCCTTCAACCGCACGCCAGAAAGCTGATCAAGAAGGCGGTCGACCTCGCTCTCGACGGCGATACTGCGGCGCTGAAACTCTGCATCGACCGGATATGTTCCCCCTTGAAGCCGCAGGCCGAACCAATAGCGGCGACAATCCCCGCAACCGGCACCCTCGCTGAACAGGGGGCCGCGATATTCCAGGCAGCCGCAACGGGAACGATCGGCCCCGATGAAGCGGCGGCGCTTATGACAATCCTTGCCGGGCAGGCGCGGATTCAGGAGATAGCAGAACTTCAGAGAGAACTCGACGAGATAAAGAGACTGCTTGGTGGAGGTAAGCCATGACAACGAGGGCATCAATCAGAAAGCAGCTTACAGCTCTGAAATCCTTGGTTGAAGAAGAAAGTCAAATCCGCTTAGAGGTCGAAGCGAGGGAGGTTACACCGGAGCGCTTCAGGGAGATCATGGAGGGGATGGACGCAGCACAGCGGCATGGAAGACAGGCCGCGGACGACTACTTCAAATCTCTGTCTGACGGCGAATGTTTACGAGTGCATCGAGGGCGGGAGGAGTGGGCAAAGGCTAAGGCGAAGGAGATTACACCAGAGCACATTGCCAGACTGGAAGCCGACGGCGTACCGGTAGAACGGTTTACCGATGCCGAGATCTATGCAGTGGCCACTGCCACCTTTGAGGATGACCTTTTTGATTGGTCTGCCTTACCGGAAGATGTTCTCAACACTATCGCAACAGACCCCGGCAGTGTTGATTTTGAAGACCTTGCCAAGCGGTATCCGAACAAGAATCACAGGAGGGAGTCATAGACATGGGCACACTCAACGTAGACCTTGCGGTCGATTACCGGCAGCTCAAAGAGGCGTCGAAGAACGTCTCCGACCTGAAAAAGAACCTCCGGGACCTGTCCGGAGCACAGCACCCGATAACCATCAAAGTTCCGAAACCCGGCATTTCTGACGAGGCATTCGGCCAGAGATCGGCGTCTGCCGCAGTCATCGAGAAGCAGACGCGAATCCTGGAAAAGTCGCTTCGGGACTTCACCAACGAGGCTACAAGGCGTTCGACGTGGAGGGAACGCTACCGGGTAGACCTTCCGGGCGAACGTGGCGACAGCGGCAGCGGCGGAGAGGGCGGCGGTGTTCTCCCCGGAAGCGCGGGAGCAGGGGGCGGCAGTTGGCTGGGCCGGTTCGGGAAAGCAGGTCTTGCACTGGGGTTTGCCGGTGGCGCCGTGTCCTTCCTGGCAAACTCACGCCGGCAGTTCCAAGAGTTGGTGGACATCGAGGCCGCACTTGCCACCCGCGGCGCCGGGTACGACCGGGGGGGCTCTCCCTACGGATACGGACCGGCTGCAGAAGCTGAGATGGCAATGGCCCTCAACCGCTCATCAGGCTACCTCGGCAATGGCGCTGCCCGGAGTGTCCAGCGGTTCGCCCGGGCAACCGGCACCGACCCCAATGTCGGCATCGGTTTCGTGGGTGAGATGTACCGGATGACCGGAGCCGGTGCCGACAAGCAAGGCCGACTGATGGATGTGTTGGTGTCGCTGAAGGAGAACAGCAAGGACAAGCGCACCGAGGAGATACTGAAGCTCATCAACACCAACCTCGTGACCCTGTTCCGCGCCCAAGGCAACAAGGCCCTGAGTGATTCCCAGATTGCCAATGTCATGGCAACCAGCATGGCGGTTTACAACAAGGGCGGCACCGCTGGGAACAGCCCCGAAATGTTCAACACCATGCAGGGCGCCTTGAGGTTCGGCGGTGGTGACACCGTGGGCGACCTCTTGAGGTGGAAGGTTCTGGGGGGCAGCGACGGCCCCATGACCGCCGACAAGCTCCTTGAGATGCAACGGCGACAGCAGATGGGCCTTCTTGACCCTGACATGAGGACCGAAGCGAACAGGATCATCAGCAGCGCCAGGAGCCGGGCAGAGAAGAACATCCTCATCCAGCGGCTGCTCCCCGGTAGCATCCACAACCCGGCCAACCAGCAGACCGCCGACATGTACATTGACTTGTTCGGCCCCGGCGGCAAGCTGACGGGCAAGAACGACCCCAAGCAGCAAAGCAAGGTCCTCCGCGACTACATTTCAGGGAAGCGGTTGAACCCGGCAATCCAGCTCGAAGCCGAAAAGCTTCTCGGTGCCTACTCTCAGACAGCAGGCGCGAGAATAAGCCAGCGCCATGCCACGAGGGAGACGACCAGGGCGGCCACCGGTGAGAACCTGGAAGAAATCTTTGGGCAATTCGAAGACATGACCACCAACACAGCTTCGGATGTTCTGAACAGCGGCCTGCTGAAGGATGCGGCCAAGTTCGTCAACAAGAGCGGCGCTGACTTCGTGGCCGGTGTCCGTGGTCACAGGATGGACCCGGTATTCATCCAGTTCGGCAAGAAGTACAACATTGACCCCAGCCTCCTGAAGGGGATTGCCGAGACTGAGAGCCAGTTCAAGTATGACGCCCGTTCGCCGAGGGGGGGGCTCGGTCTCATGCAGCTCCTTCCGGGGACTGCAAAGGATATGGGAGTCAAAGACCCGTTCAACCCGGTTCAGAGTATCGAGGGCGGAGCTAAATACCTCCGGTCGCTCCTCAATCGCTACCACGGCGATACGGACAAGGCCCTTGCGGCTTACAACTGGGGCATGGGTAACGTTGACAAAAGCGGCGTCATGTCGCTCCCCGCGGAGACAAGAACGTATCTCAGCAAAGTCAAGGCGGCGCAAATCCGGCATGGAAGCACAGAGGCGAATCTTGACCCCACCGCGCCTTCAGGCGGCCCCGGCATTTCGGATACCAGCTTTCTCGGCTGGGCCGGATTGGTAAAACGTGCAGTGGAATGTCTTGAGCAGCTTGTCACCAACACCACCCCCGGAATGTCACAGCCAACACCGCTCTCCGGATCTGTGAAATAGAGGGATCACATGCGCACCTACTCCCCCAGACACAGAGTCACCATCAAGGACATGCAGACCGGCCGAATCAAACACGACCTGACCGGGGACCTGATCACCATCGTAACCAGCAAGACCAACGGTCGCGCCTTCGGAACGTGGCAGATCACGGCCACCTACCGGCACCCGCTCAACACCATCATTGCACCCAACGACGTGGCGTTGATCGAGCTGGATGCCGGCGACGGGTCCGGAATGCAGGCGGTTATGTTGGGCCTTGTGGATCGCGTAGCCCGGTTTCAAACCGTATCCGGCGACCAACCGACCCGGGTTTGGAAGGTGAGCGGGAGCGATATGGGGAAGCTCCTGGCAAACATTGACCTGGGGTGGGACATCTCCGGCCTTGCCGCCCGGCAGCAGTTCAACCAGATCGCTGATGCTTCCGTCAACAGGATCTTGCTGCAAAGCGGGACACCGTGGCAACTGGTCCAACAGCTCTTTGACGTCTTCAGAAACCAGACGAAAGGCGCGTACTACCTTCAGCACATAGCCGCCGATTGGCTGAATACGGACGACTCGTGGATCCTCTTCGACCCTTACCTTGCCGTAACCCGTAACACGCCTGCATGGAGCGCCATGAAGCGGGTAGCAAACGAACCATGGAACCGATTATTCACAGAGACTGATTCAAAGGGAAAGTTTCACCTTGGCCTTGAACGGCAACCCATCAAGGACAACGGCAAGCTCAACCCGCGGACTTTCCACACCGTCGATTACAGACACATCGTTGCTGAAGACCTCGGGGTGTCCGATGACAGCCGGGTGAACCTCTTGGCCCACTGGCCGGCCAACTATCAGACCGTTGCCAACAACCAGCTTGACGTCATTCTCACCCACCCGGGACTTACCAAATATGACGAAGCGTCTGCAATCGCCGCCGGTGTCCAGCCGCACGTCATAGATACGCCCTTCGTTCCAAGAAACTTTTATCTCGACAACGATCCCGTTGGTCAGGGCGTCGACGAGGCCATAGAGCGGGCACAAATCTACTGGAATTGGTACCGCAACAACCACACCTATGAATCTGGGACCATCACCACCCACGGGTGGCCGGAAGTGCGCAGCGGTAACGGGTTAATCAATAAGGCCGCCAACATGGAATATCTGATAGAGCAGGTTCAGCACTCATATTCCGTGTGGCCGCAACCGGTATTTACTACCACCCTTCATCTGACCCGGGGGCAACAGCATGGACAGTGGAAAGGAGCAAAAGGCAATGCTTGACGAGAACGGAAGCAGGAAGCAGGAGAGTATGAGGACGAACCCGGCCGTCCAGGAGGTTCGGGAGTGCTTTTATACCTTGCGCGGCGTAATCCAGCCCAACGGCGTACTGTTCAAAGACGCTCCCCTGAACAAGACCGGTCAGACTTTGGTGAGTATCTCTCTCTTGGGCGGATACCCAGACATTTACCGTGTCCCCCTGGCATGCTCAAAGGCAAACCCAGACAACGGCGAAGAGTGGACCCCTGAGCCTGGCGACCAGGTGTTGGTGCAGTTCATCAACGGGAGCTTTCACGCACCGGTGGTGACCGGTTTCCTCTATCCGCCGGGCAACAACCTGCAAGCCAATGCCGCCGAAGCCCCCCGCCTTCACCGCAGGCGCAACGGCGTGGATGAGGTTATCACCAAGACAGGGAGCCGCATCGTCCACATTGCCGAGCACGACAATCTGACCGTTGTGGGCAACGGGACCGTGACGATCCACGGCAGCGCCTCAGTGCATGTCGCCGGGTCTGCCACGGTCAACGTAGACGTTTCGGCCACCGTCACGAGCCCCCTGATCACGGCGGTGGCCTCACAAAAGGTCCAGCTCGACACGCCGTTGGTTGAATGCACCGGTGACCTCCAGGTGGCTGGCGGCATTACTTCGACCGGCAGCTATGGCAACACCGGCGGACGCATCCGGACACCCGGAACCATAGAGTCCACCAACGGCGACGTAAAGGACAAGACCCGCAGCATGGCGGCCGACCGGTCGATCTACAATGGGCACACTCACCCCGGCGATTCCGGAGGCACCACCGGAACCCCGAACCAGAACCAGTGAGAGAGCGGAATCCCACGAAGGGAGCGCACCAAGATGAACGAACAGAAGAATCTTGAAAAGGCAGTAACCGCCGCTTGCCGGCTGATCCTGGCTACGTGGCAGAAAACCGTAATGGGATCCCAACAAATTCCTGGCGTCCCAGAAATACGGGCCAACATCAACCTGCGCCAGCTATACGCCGACAGCATCGCACTCGGTGAGCAACTCAGCAACCCCAACTCCGGATTGTTCCGCAGGAGTGTCGTCACCACCAAGCAAATTGCACGTGACCTGGAATACGGCAAGGGGCCGTGGGACATGAAGCCGATGCTCCTCGGCGGCCCCAAGGCCAAGACGGGCAAGAACGGGAGTCGTTACAACACCATCCCGTTTCGCCATGGCACCAGCCCAAAGCACGCCCCGAACAGCAACTTCAAGCCCATGCCGAAGGATATCTACGCCGAGGCCCGCAAGCTGAAGGCATCGGTCCGGGATGGAAACAGGATTGTCTGGGGAGGGAAGCTTACCGGCACGGAAGACCGCTACACTCCCGGGAAGAACCCCACCACCGGATACCAACACAAGTCCGGCCGGTTCGAGGGGATGGTGAGAATCGAGAAGGAATACGAACGCGCCACCCAAAGCAAGTACCTGACGTTCCGGCGCGTCTCTTCCAACTCTGACCCGCAGGCCTGGGTTCATCCCGGCTACAAAGCACACCATATAGCCCGAGGGGTGGCCACCCACTGTGAGCCGGCGGTAAGGGCGATCATCGAGGCCGCCGCCCTCCAAGAACTGAAAGTCACCCTCTCTTCAGGCTCGACCTAACCACGAAAGGAGAAACCATGGGTACACATGAAATCAGACGACGAGTCATTTCCGCAATTTCGCGGCATGCGGGCGCCATGAGTCGGGAGCAGATCGACAAGGCGCTTGAAACATGGGATCGAGCCGTAAAGCACGACCTCATGAAGAGCGGCGGCCTGACCATCGACACCACGGCGGCCGATAAGCGACGGAAAGAGCGGGAGCGAGAGGAGGCTAAACTTTCAACCAGGGGCAACGACAAGGAAACGGGCCGGTCATTCAAGATCGGGTACGGCAACGGCCGGTCCTTGGCCTATCAGATCGGCAACGACGGGGAATTGATCGTCACCCCTGACAAGCCGGGCATCTACACCCCCAAGGACTACAAGGCCATGCTGGAGGCCATTACCCGCGACATTGAGAAGAGAGGAGACATCATGGAGAAATCGAAAAAGACGGGCACCCGCTGGAGCCGAGCACCGATGCTGATACAGAAACCCCGGACAATAGCATCAAGACAATGGACACAACCGAAGCCGCCGCAAGCCAAGGCAGAGCCACCACGGGTGGAAACCAAGATGCAGGAACAGCCGCAGCCAGTCACACAACCGCCGCAAGCACCGATTGATTCTCGGGGGAGATATGACTTGTCCAAGCTGAACGGCCACCAGCTTGCAGCCCTCAAGAATGGATTGGATCCCATGACCCCAGGGGTTGAGAACATGTCTGCGCAAGACATGAAAACCCTTGCCGCCCAACAGACAGCGGCGTCCGTCGCCGGGCTTGCGGAAAGGGCCGGCTTGGCATACGTCCGCGACCCTCGCCCCTTCAAATGGTAATGCAGACGGCAAGTAGCACCCCTTGATGATGCTATGCAATGGCCGGGTTTCCTCCCCCGGCCTCTCCTTCTCCCCGCCGATTCCTCCCGGCGGGTTTTTTCTATGAAGCCCCCTTCTTAAATGCTCAGATTAATTCGTTTTATTATATATGTGTTGCGCATGTCAAACGTAACTATATGATTTTGTTATGTTTTTATATTGACAGGATAAACATTGATTGATACCCTTTGATGCATATTGATGCAAATGAGGAGGGGCGAACATGTTGTGCATAGCGGTCACTATCTCAAAACCAACCACCCGCAGCGCCACATATCAAACCACCGTCCACGTCGTCAACGGTGACGACCTTCAGCCGCGTCAGAAAGTTATGTTCAAGCCCAACGGCGCGCCACGGAAAAGACGCGGGACCGTCATCGGCCGGGACGCCGCCGGCAACTGGCATGTTGAAGGCGCCCGGCAGGCGCACACATTTGTCCCTGAGCGGTTCACCCTTCCCCGGCAACAGATATGGACCCCCGAAGAGCACGAGGCCCAGAAGCGGCAAACGAAGGGTACCAGGGAGGTAACTTCGAGTCATGGCCGACAGATAACGACCTCCGAGAGCAACCGCCGGGCGATTCGTGGATACCGCGCCCTTGGGATTACCGAAGACCAGATCATGAGCAACCCGCGGATTCTGGAAAATGCCCGCGCCGCCCTGGCCGCCGTCGCCTCCCGCAACAAAAACCTTTCCTCCGCATTCACCGTGTCCGGCGGCACTCTCCGCAACGACGACCCGGAGGCGATGACTCTCTACAGCGAATACGTGACCGCCGCCATTACCAACCTTCGGGGCCTGACGGCTACGGCGCCACGGGGAGACCTGGACGACTTCCGCGCTTACCTGGCCGGTGAAAACGTGGCCAGCCGTATCGCTTACAATATCCTCCGGTCCGGCCGCACCGCTGCCATTCGCTACTTGCGCCGGCAGCACGAGGAGCGGACGCGGGAGCAGGAATACATTACGACAGCAGAAGACGACAAGCTGTCAGGGATGCGGCGCGTTGCCTCCACAGTGGCCCATTCCCCCTACCACGAGAGCGACCTTGCCCGGAAGATCGCCATGGAGCACGCCATAGAGAAGCAGCTCCACAAGATTGACCCCTTCGCGGCCGACATGATTCGTCGAAAATTCGCCCTGGGGGATTACGACCAGGAGCAGAGCAACGAGCAGATCGCCCGGGAGTTGGGGGGAAGCTGGGACCGGAGGAAGGTGGGGACCGCCGTCAAGGATGCCTTGATGAAGTTCGCCCGCACCGAGGGGACAGAGGCGTTGCGCGGCTTCCTGAAGGACGTGAAGGACTGGACGACAACGAAAGGAGGAGAGTGATGGAGAATGCAGAATTTTGCGCTCTGGTGGGTATGATGGCCGACTTCCTCACCAAGCACCCGAAGGACGGCGCCGAACGCCTACGGGAGTTCCTGGGGAGCGGGGACAAGCTGCTTTCAACGGATGACGTGATGGAGTTGACGGGATGGAGCCGCGCCCATGTGGTCAGGCTGTGCAAGCAAGGGTTCCTCCCCCACATTCCCAGTAACCCCCACAAGTTTCTTCGCGGGCCGCTCATGCAGGCGTTGCACGAGTTGCAGCGCGGCGGTGTGTACGGACGGCAGAAGAGCAGAACCAAAAAGAAAGGAGAGTGACATGGATTGCGTGTTCAAGAGGGGAGATTACCCGGAGATTGCAGAGCAGGCGGAAAAGGCGGTCACAGAGATTCGGCGGGAGATCATGGAGCTACATGACCAACTTATCCCCACCTTGACCCCGGAGCAGAGGGCTATTTTCACGAGGCTGGACGACTTGACCGTTGCCGAGGCCGCGGGGATCCAGGATGCCACGGCGCGGGCGTTGTGTGGGTGTTCGAAGTGCAAGGCGCTGGCGGTGGCGGCGTAGGGGAGGCGTCCTGCATCATATTGTGCAGCGGGCTTTATCAATCAGAACGCCCCGTACACGGCTGGAGTGAGCCTCGCCTTTGGTGAGCTTTCCAGATTGCCCTGCGGGGCGTTCGCTATATCGCCTCCTGCCGATAAAAACTGCATCGGGATAGGGCGCAGTCCTATCAACTCAAAAATGAGTCCCCATTGCGCGGTCTGTCGGGCCGATGCAGCAACCTTTCTGTCCATCATCTCCAAGGTCTTACGGTCAATGCACCCCTTTGCCCTCGCCTCCGCCCGTCTGTTTCGGCGTCCACTCCGGCTTCTTGCTCTTGGGTGGATTGTCCCCTATCCTCCGCACCTGCTCTATGGCGTCCTGTACCATTTTCAGTTTTGCCGCCTGCTTCATGAATGCATGCTTTGCTGCAGGACTCCGCATAAACCGGAAGTTTGGGAAGAGTATGAACCAAGGCTGACCCACTGAGCATAGCGGAGATGGATCAGCTGCCGATTTTACTTGTTATTTCTTTGATTCAGGAAGTGCCTTGCCATAAAAAGTCTCAATGGCTTTGTTAGCCACAGGGGCAGGTATTTTACCTTGCTTTGCTTGATTAATAAGATAGTTCGGGAATTTACTGGTGATATAATTCTGTCTCAGCCATCCTCTGAACTCGCCCAATGCTGAATCAGGATATGCGTATGCCGGTTGTGGATTGCTTTTGGATTGCGGATAATAAAGGGGATATTCATGATCGTATTTAGTTCTTTCCCCATGGGTAGCTGCCAAATTGTTGTCTGTCCAATACGAACTCCATGCCTTGCCAACAGATATGTCAGGGACAACCCTGTCGCTTATCATTATTCCGGCGCGAATCATTGGTACTATCATGGACGCAATTTCTCTAAATACGCTGAAATATCCTAGAGGCACTGAATCCAATATCATGTCTACTCGATCATGAAAGTGTTTCCAGCTATCCAAGACTTTTTGGTCAGGTGAATATCCTGTAGCTTGATAGATAAAAGTTCTAAAAGTAGTTCTAGCTAATGTACGGAAAGCGTTGATGGCTTCATCTCTTTTTTCTTTAGTCACAAAGGCATAATATTCGAGTATTGCAAGACAAACCGGCTCTGTATATGCATTAATGACGGTTCCATTATGTTCAGACTTAAGATACAACTCATTTTCAAAGTATCCCGACTTCTCAAGCATCTGATTTATGGCCATACCGCGTTCTTTAGTCTTTTCATCAGTCCAGTTAATTGCTAAGCGATTTAGGACTTTGCGGTCAACTCCACACATTCTCGCAAGTCCGCTTTCCGACAGATAGGGCACACCATTTTCGAGCACGCCCATTTCTACTCCGTCGTACTCGACTTGTTTTTCGACGTGGAAAAGTTCCTCCTGTATAACTATTTGGGGTGGGACCAAACGGTTAGTTTTTGATGGTAACTTGGTGTTGTCATTAGATTTTAATCCGGGACTAAAAGGGGATTCAGATTTGACTTTTGACATACATCCTCCACTTACGAGATTGAATTTTTACTGCATAACTAGGCGAACGATCTCTACCACCGTTGTGCCCGCCTCCTCATGCAAATGCGCCGAAGGGACAAATCAAGCGGAAGACTCCGCAGCTTATTTATAACCACCGATAGCCGCCTCCCAGATTTCAGAACATGATACCGCAGGCAAAAACGCCAGAGGATATGGTAAAAAAAAACCGGCTCACCCATCAGCGGGAGGCCGGTTTTTCACATCAAAATTGCCCAAAGGAAATCAAAGTTATCGCAACCTATATGCAACCTAAAACAATTAAAGGGTGACATAAATAGCTGCAACCCCCTATTTTTATTGGCGTCCCCGAGACGATTCGAACGTCCGACCCCTTCCTTAGGAGGGAAGTGCTCTATCCAGCTGAGCTACGGGGACAAAAGAAAATTTTTTATAGCCTATCCGGGGCGCATTTTCAAGCCCTTTCGCCGGTGGTGCTAGAACGTGAGGAGCGAGTAAACCTTTCCGTCGGGCAATCTCTTTCTGCCCCCGAGGAATTCGAGCTCGGCCATAAAGCAACACTCGACAATCTCTCCCCCAAGCGCCTTGACCATGTCGACGACCGCCGCCATGGTACCGCCGGTGGCGAGAATGTCGTCAGCGATGATCACCCGCTCTCCCTTGGCAATGGCGTCGGTATGGATCTCCAGCGTGTCTGAGCCGTATTCGAGCTGATAGGTTTTGCTGTAGGTTTCTGAGGGGAGTTTGCCCGGTTTGCGCACCAGGACCACGCCGGCGCCCAGCTTGTAGGCCAGGGCGGCGCCGATGACGAATCCGCGGGCTTCCACCACGACAACCTTGCTGATCTTCTTCCCCACATAGCGATGCGCGATAAGATCCACCATGCGCTGGAACGATGGGGCATCCGCCAGTAGCGTGGTAATGTCCTTGAAGATAATCCCCTTTTTGGGGAAATCGGGTACGTCGCGGATTATGTTTTTCAGCTCATCCATGCTTCTTCCCCCTCCGTGATGGCATCAAGCCGGCTCAATCGATGGCGCTGCTATCGCTTTCCTCAATATACTTTCTTAACTTTTCCAGAGACTTGGCCTCGATCTGCCGGATACGCTCACGGGTGACGCCGAAGCTGCGACCGATGGTGTCGAGGGTCTGGGGCTCCTTGTCTTCCAGGCCGAAGCGGAGCGTGAGGATCGTCTGCTCGTTCTCAGACAGGGATGCAAACCACTTGGACACGATTTCGTATTTGTTGAGATCCTCAAGCAGCACGGCCGGCGAGACGGTGGAGGTATCCTCAATGGTGTCGATAAGAAAATAATCGCTGTTCTCCCCCATGGGGCGCTCGATGGAGTAGGTCTTTTTGAGGAGGACCATCAGCCGCCGGACGTAGGCGGAATTCACCTTCATCTCGGTGGCGACTTCCTTCACGCTCGGCTCGCGGTTGAGTCTCTGCACCAGTTCCCGCGTGATCTTCAGCATCTTGTTGATGTCGTCGGAGACATGGACCGGCAGCCTGATCGTCCGCGACTGATTCACGAGGGCGCGCTCGATGGATTGGCGGATCCACCAGGTGGCGTAGGTGGAGAAGCGGCACTCCTTCGAGAGCTTGAAGCGCTCCACCGCCTTGATGAGCCCCATGTTGCCCTCCTCGATCAGGTCGAGAAAAGGGAGCCCCCGATTGATGTACCGCTTGGCAATCTTGACCACGAGCCGCAGGTTCGACTCGATCATCTTGTCCCGGGCAGCCCTGTCACCCTTGGCGATACGGCCGGCCAGCTCTTTTTCCTCATCGGCGGTCAGCAGCCGCGTCCGCTGAATCTCGCGCAAATAGAGCTTGATCGCATCGTCGAAGTGCTCCTGCTCGATGTGCTTGCCGACTTCAGCAGGCTCCTCGGGTTCTTCCTCTTCCTCTGCCGCCTCCAGCTCGAAGGTCGTCGGCTCGGGCTCAATGAAGTCCTCGCCGGGCTCATCCGGAGCATCCAGCTCTTTCTCATCCAGTTCGTTCATGTCGCTCATGGAGATCTCCGTCGCAAAGCGCCCGGCGGCGCTCAGTCATCGCTGCTCCAACCGAATTTACCCACCAGTTTGACGAACCTGCATCCCGTGATGTCCTCCCGCTCGACCGAACCGTCCTCCTGCTTGACCACCCTGACGAGCACCTGCTCGAACTGGGTCCCCACCGGGATGACGAGCCTCCCGCCGGGCTTGAGCTGGTCGATGTACTGTTGCGGGATATCCGGGGCTCCGGCGGTCACGATGATGGCATCGAAGGGAGCTTCTTCTTCCCAGCCAACCGTGCCGTCGGACATCTTGATATTGACATTGAGGAGCCCCAGGCTGTCAAGGGCCTTGCGCGCCCGCAACGCAAGCGAACGAATGCGTTCCACCGTGTAGACCCGGTCGGCCATGACTGCCAGGATAGCGGCCTGGTAGCCAGAGCCGGTACCGATTTCCAGAACCTTTTCCTTCCCCTTTAACTCCAGGAGTTCGGTCATCAGGGCGACCATGTAAGGCTGAGAAATGGTCTGCTTTTCGCCGATGGGTAGCGGCGTATCGCTGTAGGCCTGGGCGGCCATGGCCTCTTCTACGAAGACGTGGCGGGGCACTTTCATCATCGCCTCGATCACCCGCCGGTCCGAGACGCCTCGCGCGATGATCTGGGATTCGACCATCCGTTTGCGTGCAATTTCAAAGTTCATAACATGCCCCTGTTGATGGAAACGCGACTATAGCAGAGCTCCCGACGGCTGTCCAGCCTCCGGGCGGCATGCCGAGAGGTCCCACGACTGCAAAATCGAGAGCGATGCGTAATTCGTCAGATCCAGGTGAAGCGGGGTGACCGATATCCTGCCGCGCTTGACGGCGTGAAAATCGGTTCCCTCGATATCGCGAAAGACCGGCTCGTTGCCGCCGATCCAGTAGTAGTTCCTGCCGCGCGGATCTACCTTCGTAACGATGTCGCCACCGTAATCACGCTTTCCCTGCGAGGTTATGACCGGGCCAGCAAGCTCTTCGGCAGGCAGGTCGGGGACATTGACATTCAGGAACGTATCCCGGGGGAGGCCCCGGTCGAGCACTTCCCTTGCCAGCTGTGCTGCAAAGGCAGCAGCCGCGCGGTAGTTGCTCCCATGTCCGTTTGTTGCAAGAGAAACGGCAATGGCGGGAATTCCCATGAGAGTCGCCTCCAGAGCTGCGGAGACAGTCCCGGAGTACGTAATGTCGTCGCCCAGATTCCCGCCGCGATTGACGCCGGACACCACGATATCGGGTGTCTCGGTCAGAAGGATGTGAATTCCGAGATTTACGCAGTCGGTGGGGGTTCCATCAACGGCAAAGATACCTGCCATGATCTCGGTTACCCTGAGGGGATGGTGGAGCGTAAGGGCATGGCCCACCGCGCTTCGCTCACGGTCGGGAGCCACCACGGTAACTGTGCCCACAAGTCTGAGGGCATCGGCCAGAGCCACGATTCCCGGGGCGTGAACACCATCATCATTGGTAACGAGAATATTCATGGCGCCTCCTTGCCTCCGGATGCATGCCGGACGGACCTTCGCTTCCGGCGTATGATACGCAAAAGGGGGTTACGAAATATATCTCGTAACCCCCTGTAAATGGTCGGGGCGACTGGATTCGAACCAGCGACCACCAGACCCCCAGTCTGGTGCGCTACCAGGCTGCGCTACGCCCCGAATACATGCTATTGCAGTTGTTTTTTCAGCAGTTCCAACTCACATTTGACCGAGAGGAGGATCTCTTTAAGGGCTTGATCCTGCCCAGGGGGTTCTCCTGCCTGCCTCTGCCCTTTCCCCGTAGCCAAACGCTTTCGTGCACCGTCAATGGTCAGCTTTTCACCATAGAGCAGTTGCTTAATCTCAAGCAGAAGCTCAATATCTTTCCGCGAGTAGAGCCTCTGGCCCGTCCTGCTCTTGGGTGGCCGCAACTCCTTGAACTCGGCTTCCCAGAATCGGAGAACCGACGGCTTGAGAGAGGTAATCCGGGATACTTCGCCGATTCGGTAGTACTGCTTGTCCGGGGTCTCCTCCGCCACCATGCCTCCGGCGAAGCGTCCTAGGTGTTAATCGAGGACTTGAGAACCTGGCTCGGCTTGAAGGTAAGAATTTTACGGGCAGAGATGATGATCTCGTCGCCGGTTTGCGGATTACGGCCACGACGATCGGCCTTGTCCTTGACCACGAAATTGCCGAAGCCGGCGATCTTGATCTTTTCCCCACGCTCAAGGGTTTCCTTGATCAGACCGAACACGCGCTCGACCAGTTCAGCGGACTCTTTCTTGGAGAAACCAATCCTCTCGTATATCTGCTCGACAATATCGGCCTTCGTCATATACTCCCTCAAAATTATTGCATAATCTAGCCACTATCCGGCCAACTGAAGCTCTGGTTTTATATCACAGCGATTCGGCAGAATCAACCAGTTTTTAACGAATCGTCGCACCGAGCTTCGCGACAAGGCTGTCAACGACCTTCTGGTGCAGCGGCGAAACCTCGTCATCGCTCAGGGTTTTCTCTGTGGAGCGATAGCGCACCCGCACCGCGATGCTCTTCTTCCCTTCGGGAACGTGGACGCCTTTGTAGAGGTCAAACACGGCAGCACTTTCGATTTCGCGGATACGCAGTCCGCCTATGCACCGCACAATATCCGCAGCCGGCGTCTCATCGGCCACAAGCATGGCAATATCCCTGAACGTATCCGGAAAGCGTGACGGCGGCACAACAGCCGCGGCACCGCGCGCTACGGACAGGAGCCGCTCGAAATTAAGCTCGAAGTAGAATACCGGCTGATCGATCCCGAAGTTGTCCTGCACATCGGGGTGGAGTTCGCCGAGGGAGCCCAGGATCGAATCACCGCACCGGACCGTGCACGATTTGCCGGGATGGTAAAAAACATCGGTGCCGTCAGACGAATAGGTCGCGCCGCTGACCGAAAATGCGTCGAGAACCGTCTCCACAACGCCCTTCACATCATAGAAATCAAGGGGATGCTTTTCCTGGGTCCACCCTTCGGGGTAGCGCCTGCCGGTCATGAGCCCGGCAAGGACCAGTGGCTCGTTGGGGAGCTGCTCACCTTCCACCCGCAGATACACGCGCCGCAGCTCAAAGAGACGCAGGTCGAGACTGCGGTAATTCAAGTTGCGGGAAGCGGCCTCCAAAAGCCCGGGAAGCAGCGTCGTCCGCATGACCGCCTGCTCGTCCACCAGTGGATTCCTGAGCGCCACCACGCTGCGCCGGCCATCATCAGGGCCGAGCATCATGCGGTCAAGGGCGCCCGGCGCCATGAAGCTGAAGGTTATGACTTCGTTGAACCCCTGCCCCACCATCAGATCGCGGCACCGCCTCTCCATGCGCTGGTGCTTTGTGGGGCGATCGGAAAAGACACGGGCTCGCGGCATGGTCGTTTCAATCCGGTCATAGCCGTTTAACCGCGCTACCTCCTCCACTAGGTCAATCTCGCGCTCCAGGTCCACCCTGAATGTCGGGACCGTCACATCGATTATGCCGGGCTCAACCGTGACAGTGGTAAATTCCAGGTGATGAAACAGTGCCTTCATTTCGTCGGCGGAGAGTTCGACCCCGAGAAGGGCATTGCAGCGGTCCACCCTGAACCGGATCGTCCGATGGGAAACAGGCGTGGGATAGGCATCGATAATTCCCGCGGCAACAGTCCCGCCGGCCAGTTCGGCCAGAAGCGCGGCAGCCCGGTCCAGGGCCCTGGTCACAATGGCCACGTCGGCCCCACGCTCAAAACGGTGGGACGACTCGGTGTGGAGCCCCAGGCGCTTGGCGGTACGACGGATGGCGGAGGGATTGAAGTAAGCGCTCTCCAGCAGGATATTCGTCGTGGTATCACGGATTTCCGAATTCTCTCCCCCCATGATACCAGCGAGGGCAACACTCCTCGCTCCGTCACGGATAGTGAGATCGCCGGCAGTGAGGGTGCGCTGCTGACCATCAAGGGTGGTAAACACCTCACCGTCCGTTGCCCGACGGACAACGATCGTGCTGTTCTCAAGCAGGTCGGCATCAAAGGCGTGCAAAGGATGCCCATACTCCATCAGGACGTAGTTGGTCACGTCGACCACGTTGTTGATGGAGCGCATTCCGACCGCCTCAAGGCGCCGAACCAGCCATGCCGGCGAGGGACCGATGGAGCATCCGCTGATAAAGCGGGCAGTATAGCGCGGGCAGAGTTCGGGATCCTCCACAATGACCGTTGCCTTCTGCGTCACCGGCTCACCGGACTCGACAACCGCGTGTCCCGGATAGGTAATCCGCTTCCCGAGCTTTGCCGCAATCTCCCGTGCCACCCCGATAACGCTGAGACAATCGGCACGGTTGGGAGTAAGCCCGATCTCGAAGATCGTGTCCTTGAGGCCAAGGGCGTCGAACAGGGGAACTCCGAGCGGCAGGTCGGACGGAAGGATCATGATCCCTTCCGATTCAGCGGAAAGCCCCAGTTCGCGCTCGGAGCAGAGCATGCCGCACGACTCCTCGCCGCGTATCTTGGATCGCTTGATCTTGAAGTCACCCGGCAGCACGGCCCCGATCTGGGCCAGGGCGACCTTGTCGCCGGCAGTGAAGTTCTGGGCTCCACAGACGATATCCAGGATCTCCCGGCCGTTGTTGACCTTGCAGAGCGAAAGCTTGTCCGCATTGGGATGCTTCCGACGCTCCTCCACCACGGCGACCACTACCTGGTCGAGGCCGCCACCGACCTCGCGTACCCCCTCCACTTCGAGGCCGAGCATGGTAAGCAGGTCGCCAAGCTCCTGAGTAGAGAGATCACATTCGACAAATTCCTTGAGCCAGTTGTACGTAACGATCATATTCTCACTCTATCCGAGACGCAGTAGTTAAAGTTTCACCAGAGGGATGCCACCCCAACAAGCCAGATTATCTAAATTGTTGCAGGAACCGCACATCATTGTCGAAGAACATACGCAGATCCCCTATGCCGTACTTGAGCATGGCGACCCGCTCAATCCCCATACCGAACGCAAAACCGGAGATCGACTCGGGATCATAGCCCACGTGGCGATAGACTTCCGGATCGATCATGCCGGCACCCAGAATTTCGAGCCAGCCGCTCTGCTTGCAGACCCGGCACCCCTGCCCTTTACACATGACGCAGGCAATGTCCACCTCGGCGCTCGGCTCGGTGAAGGGGAAGAATGAGGGACGTAACCGAACCCCTGTTCCGGCGCCGAAGAACTGGTTCACAAAGTTGGTCAGTATCCCCTTCAGATCGCCGAAGGTAACACCCTTGTCCACCATGAAACCTTCGATCTGATGGAACATGGGAGAGTGGGTGGCATCGGAGTCGCACCGGTAAACCGTGCCCGGCGAGATGATCCTGACCGGAGGTGCGTGCTTGAGCATGGTCCGGACCTGGACCGGAGAGGTGTGGGTGCGCAGCAGGATGTCGTCATCAACGAAAAAGGTATCCTGCATGTCCCGGGCCGGGTGATCCTTGGGAAAATTGAGAGCCTCGAAGTTGTAAAAGTCCAGCTCCACCTCGGGGCCTTCGGCCACCTGAAAGCCGAGGCCGGCGAAGATGTCCGAAATTTCCTCGATGACGAGCGAGATGGGGTGCTTGGTTCCCAAAGGCGACGTACGACCGGGGAGCGTCACGTCGAGGCGTTCCCGCTCGAGGCGCTCCTTTTTAGCCGCAGCCCTGACCCGTTGCAGGGTTTCCTCCAGCGTGGTCTCGAGCCGGTCCTTGACCGTGTTGACCATTTGGCCCATGCGGGGACGCTCTTCGGGCGAGAGCGAACCGAGCCCCTTCATGACCGCCGTCAGTTCACCCTTTTTCCCCAGGTACCTGACGCGCAACTCCTGCAGGGCGCCCTCGGAGGCTGCGCCGGCAATCTCCGCAAGGGCCGATTGCATCAGTTGATCAAGCGTTTCATTCATGTCCGGTATCCCTTTACAAAAAAAGAAATGGAACGCAGAGCATCCCATTTCTTTTTGTATTCCTCAGGATTTCACTAAAACTGAGCTTTGGCGAGGGTAGCGATTTCCGAGAACCCCTTGGGGTCCGACACAGCCAAGTCAGCCAGGACCTTGCGGTCGATTTCAACATGAGCCTGCTTGAGGCCGTGGATGAGCTTGCTGTATGAAAGCCCGTTGAGCCGGGAAGCCGCATTGATCCGCGTGATCCAGAGGGCCCGGAAGTCACGCTTCTTGACTTTGCGGTCCCGGAACGCGTAATTGAGCGCCCGGTCTACGGCCTCCGTCGCGCTCCTGAACAACTTGCTCCGTGCGCCCCTGAAGCCCTTGGCAAGCTTGAGTACTTTGTTTCTTCTGCGTCTCGCTTTGAATCCTCTTTTTACCCGTGGCATCTACTACTCCTTCTTCTGTCGTATTTTCCCGGATCCGCAAGGGGAGACAGTTCCTCACGGTTCACGGTGTCATGACGGAGCAGGCTCCGTTACATGTAAGGGATAAGCTTGGCGATATTCTTGTGATCAACTGCCGCCACAACAGCGCTGGAACGAAGCTGGCGCTTGCGCTTCCTGGTCTTGGAGGTAAGAATGTGGCTCGTGAAGGCGTGGCTCCGCTTGATCTTGCCGGTTCCGGTCTTCTTGAAGCGCTTGGCTGCGCCACGATTGGTCTTGATCTTGGGCATTGCTCTATTCTCCTTTGCTGCGTTCTCGGTAGGTTTTCTATTTTTTGACTTTGGGCGCAACGATCATGAACATGCTACGCCCTTCCATCTTCGGTTTGAATTCGACAACTGCGATATCTTCCAATTCGGCGGCAACACGGTCAAGGGCCCGGGAACCGAATTCCAGGTGCGTTATCTCACGCCCCCGGAACACAAGGGTTACCTTCGCCTTGTTTCCCTCTTCGATAAAGCGCCGCACATGCTTGATCTTGGTCATCAGGTCATGCTCATCGGTTTTGGGCCGGAGCTTTACTTCCTTGACCTGCACGTGTGACTGCTTTTTCCGTGCCTCTTGAAGCTTTTTGCTCTGCTGGTACTTGAACTTGCCGTAATCCATGATCCGGCAAACAGGCGGCACCGCAGTGGGTGAAACCTCCACCAGGTCGAGCTGCCGCGCTTCGGCCAGCGCAAGGGCCTCCTGGAGAGACATGATCCCCAGCTGTTCGCTCTCTGCGCCTACAACGCGCACTTCGCGCGCCCGTATGGCCTGATTGATATTCACTGTAGGCTTCGCTATGGCGCCACCTCCTAATTAAAGCGTTTCACTTCGTCATTTACAAACGCAACAAACTCCTCCGGCTTCATGGCCGCGAGGTTGGAGCCGTCGCGGAACCGGGGAGTTACCGTACCTGATTCGACTTCCTTGTCACCTATGACGAGCATGTAGGGGATTTTCTGCAGCTGCGCCTCGCGGATCTTGAATCCGAGCTTTTCGTTGCGAAAATCTTTCTGAACCCTCACCCCGTTCGTCCGAAGCGTCTCGAACACCTGCGCCGCATAGGGTTGCTGGTTGTCGGTAACGGTAAGCACAATGGCCTGAACCGGCGAGAGCCACAAAGGGAAATTGCCGGCGAAGTGCTCAATGAGAACACCGATGAACCGCTCGATGGACCCGAGAATTACCCGGTGGACCATGACCGGCCGCTTACGCTCGCCGTCAGCATCCACATAGGTAAGGTCAAACCGCTCGGGGAGCGTAAAATCGCACTGGATTGTAGCACACTGCCACTTCCTGTCAAGGGAATCGCGCAGCTTGATGTCGATCTTCGGCCCGTAGAATGCGCCGTCCCCCTCATTGATCTCGTAGGGCCTGCCCGAATCCTTGAGGGAGCCCAGCAGGGCACCGGTGGCGCGCTCCCAGTCCTCGTCCGAGCCGATGGACTTCTCGGGCCGGGTAGAAAGCTCCATCTCGTAGTCGAACCCGAATATGCCCATGACGTCGTTCACAAAGGAGATGACTCCCTTGATCTCGGCGTCCAGTTGCTCGGGAGTACAGAGAATATGAGCATCGTCCTGGGTGAAGCAGCGGACCCGCAGGAGGCCGTGCAGCACGCCGGCGCGCTCATGGCGATGCACCGTGCCGAGCTCGAAGAAACGGAGCGGCAGATCCCGGTAGCTGCGCAGCTGGGACTTGTAAATCATCATATGGGAAAGACAGTTCATCGGCTTGATGCCGAACCCCTGCCCTTCCACCTCGGTGAAATACATGTTCTCGCGGTAATTGTCGTAGTGGCCGGAACGCTGCCAGAGCTCGGTCTTCAGGATCTGTGGGCCGACCACGATGTCATAGCCGCGCTTGAAGTGCTCCCTACGCTCGAAGTCTTCCAGCAGGGTACGGAGCATGGCGCCCTTCGGATGCCAGATGACGAAACCGGCCCCCACCTCGTCGGAGAAGGAAAAGAGGTCGAGTTCCCGGCCCAACTTGCGATGGTCGCGGCGCTTGGCCTCCTCGATCTTCTCCAGGTAAGCGTCGAGCTCTTTCTTGTCGGCAAAGGCGGTTCCGTAGACCCGCTGGAGCATCTTGTTTTTCTCGTCTCCGCGCCAGTAGGCACCAGCCAGAGAAGTCAATTTGAACGCCCGGCAAAAGGAAGTCGAAGGGAGGTGAGGGCCGCGACACAGATCAACGAAATCGCCCTGACGATAGAGCGAAACGTTCTCCTCGGGGAGCGCCTCGATGATCTCGACCTTGTATTCTTCACCCATGTCACGGAAAAGCTTCACCGCCTCGTCACGGGAAAGCACCTGGCGCTCGACGGGAATGTCGGCCTTGGCAAGCTCTCGCATCCGCTCCTCGATGCGGGCAAGATCCTCGGGACTGAATGGGGGTTCAACGTCGAAATCGTAGTAGAAGCCCGTTTCAACGGCAGGGCCGATGGTAACCTTGGCGGTCGGGAAAAGCTGTTTGACGGCCTGAGCCATGAGGTGGGAGGTGGAGTGCCTGATGATGTCCAGGCCATCCGCAGACTTATCGGTAATGATCTCGACCCTGGCGCCATTGGTCAGGGGAGCGGTAACATCGACCTGAACTCCGTCGATCTTTCCGGCTATGGCAGCCTTGGCAAGCCCGGCTCCGATGGAGGCGGCAAGATCGCGCACCGTCGCGCCCTCGGCAAGAATTCTTTCCGAACCATCCGGCAGCGTTACCCTGATGTCTCCCATCACTGGCCCCTTAACAGAAAGAGGCATCGAACCTTCGATGCCCCCTCCACAGCGTTCGCCGCGAGCATTTTTTGAATGGTAGGCGCGGGCGGTCTCGAACCGCCGACCTCTACCGTGTCAAGGTAGCGCTCTCCCCCTGAGCTACGCGCCTCCAACCAAAACGAGCTTCATCATTTACCACTCAGCTCAAACGGTGTCAAGGCTTTATTTAGGATGAGATATTATTTTTTCAAGCACAGCAAGAACAGCACCTTTAACCTCATCCACAGTGATATCCGCCATGCAGCGCGCATTTTCAGGACATTTCGGCGTGTATCCGAAGGTGGTACAGGGGGAGCAGGGCAACCCCTTGTTGACCACCGAATGGTAACCGTTGCGAGGTGCCCACTTCTTCGCCCGGCCGGGACCGAAGAGGGAGACTGTGGGTATGCCGAGACCGACGGCAATGTGAAGGATGCCCGAATCGCCGCTGACGAGAAGTGCCGACCGACCGATCACCGCTGCGGTAGCGGCGAGCCCCGTCCTTCCGCACAGAGAAAGACCGCCGGCCGCCTCAACAGCACGGCCGTCGGCACGCTCCGACTCACCTCCAACCACAACGACATCGATGCCTCGCTGCACCAGCAGCGCAGCAAGACTCGCGAAGCGTTCCGCCCCCCAACGCCGCTCCGCAATACTTGCCCCGGGAAACAGTGCGACGAATCGCCGCCCTTTCAGTCCCCCGAGCAGTTGTTCGACTGATTCGGTATCCCGCGCCGGGACAGCCAGAAACGGCCCCCCACCCTCCCCTGCCCCGCTGATGCCGAGCGGTGTTAACAGACACATGAAGCTGTCGGCCTCGTAGTCATCCTGCTCGTAGGGTATGGGATGGGTGAAGAGACGACGGCGCTCATTGGTCGCAAAGCCGATTTTGATCCCCGCGCGAACAATTCGGGCCACTACCGCCGAAAGCCGGTGCCACTGCTCCGTATCGATGACAACATCGTAGCGTGAACGCAGCACGGAAAAAAACTCAGCGGGAACATCGTAGCGGCTAACCGAACGGAGGCCGGGGCAGAGAGCAAAAGCGCCGGCATTACGCCGTTCGGCCAGGATATCAATGGAGACACCGGGGTAACGCCTTTGCAGTGCGCGCAGTGCGGGAGCAAGGAGGACAGCGTCGCCGATGCCGCCGGGGCGGATGACGAGGATGGATTGGGGAGGGTCGCTCGTTTGCCGCGGAACAGGCCGGGGCAACAACGATGCCGCCAGTCGGCCGACTAACCGATCGACCTGCTTAAGCAGTAACAGTGTGGCTTTCATGCTCAATGCGCTGCCCGCTTCAGATGCAACCATTGAGAGTCGGCTCGTCCGCACCGTTCAGGATGCGGTCCGCCACCTCTACACCCTGCATGAATGAATGGTCCATATTGCCCACCTCGTACTTCCATGCTCCGAAGCGTCCTCGCGAATACAC